>PMTY01000167.1:20035-24336 GCA_003167155.1 Candidatus Cybelea tumulisoli | reverse complement strand
CACATGTTCGGCGTGATCCAGGTGAACTGCGAGGGCGGCTTCTTGAGCGGGCCCGGATAGACGATGCTCACGGAAGCGGGAATCTTCGTGAAATCCGGCCACGGAACGTGCTTGCGCATATAGAGCCACCCGCTGGGGAGTGTGTCCGGATCCGCCATGCAGCCCGTGTACCCGTTGGAAGGCATGGATTCGGCGTAACCGGTAAAAGAGATTTTGGCCTTGAGCAGTTCGCTGCCCAGGCTTTGCACGCCAAACGAGACCGGGCATTGGTCCGAGGTGATGCCCTGGGTCGAACCGCTAAAGAGTGCCAGGTAGTTGGGCTCGCTCGGGTGGGTGATCGCAAAGCTTTGCGTCATGTTCGCCCAGGTGTTCGAGAGACTGGTAATATAGGGAGCCTGCGAGCTGCCGATCACGTCGTCGTACGACTCGTTTTCGAAGATCACGAGCTGCACGGACTTCGTGGTGTAGGTTGCGGCATTTCGCGCGCCTTGCGCCGTCGGCGTTGTCGGAGCCGAGGCGCTCGCGCTATTGCAACCAGCAAGTGCCGCAACCAAAAGAAGCAGCGCGGGCGATAGTATGCGTCTCAAATCATTTCCCTCCAAGAAGACCGCTCAGCCTTCTTCAATGGCAGCACCCCACCTGCAGATCGACCGTGTCGCAGGGCGCGTCCCATCGGGAGTTAAGAACGTCGCATTGTCGAAGATTGGATTACGAAAGGCTTCGGATCGTGAAGATACTCAAGACCGGTAAGCCGATTTGGCATTATTTCGGGCCGGGCGTCATTTCCGGCGCCTCGGACAACGATCCGACGACGGTGGCGTCGCTCGCCGTCATCGGTTCCACGACCATGTACGGCCTGGGCTGGCTGGTGCTGCTCGTAATCCCGATGCTCGCCGTGGTTCAGGTCATCAGCGCGAAGGTCGGCTGCGTTACCCGGCACGGCTTAGAGTTCGACTCCAGGAAGCTTCACGGCCGCGCGGTTGCAACCATCATGCTGCTCTCCGTTCTCAGTGTCACTCTGGTGACGCTGATGGCCGATATGGAAGGCGGCGGCGCGGCGATGCAAGTGCTGACCGGGATCGATTACCGCTGGTGGATCCTGCCGCTCGCGGCGTTATCGCTCGCAATGCTGATCTTCGGGACGTACGAAAAGATCAAGCGCGTCTTGCTGATCCTGCCGCTCGCATTCTTAGCCTATCCGATCTCCGCGGTGCTCGCGCACCCCGATTGGCACGCCGTGTTGATTGGTTCGCTCGTTCCTCATTTCGAACGAACTCAGGACTACGCAAGCGGCGCGATCGCGTTGCTCGGCACGACTTTGACGTCGTATGCGTACGTCTGGCAGACGATCGAAACCGCGCGCGAGCGGCCGCCGCTCGCACGTCTCGGGTTAGTGCAGGCCGATGCGAGCCTCGGTACGGTCGTGGCCGGATTGTCGTTTTGGGCGATCGTCGTTGCGACCGGCGCGACGCTGGGCGTCCATCACCAGAGCGTGCAGACGGCCGACCAGGCCGCGAAGGCACTCGTGCCGCTCGCGGGACGATATGCCGGAGTGCTTTTTGGTGTCGGGCTGCTTGGCTCAGCCTTGCTTGCAGTACCGGTTCTTATCGCTACCTCGGCGTACGTGCTCAACGAGATGTTCGACTGGCGCTCGAGCCTCGATACCAAATGGTGGCGCGGCCGGAAGTTCTACGGCTCGATGTGCTCGATGACGTTGCTGGCGGCGCTGGCGGGGTTGCTCGGCGCGCCTCCGATCAAACTGTTGTTCGTAAGTTCGATCCTCGGCGGCATCGGCACACCGATTACCCTGGTCATCATGCTGCTCGTTGCGCGGAATACGTCGATTATGGGCAAAAACCCGATTGCACCATGGCTGGCACGAGCCGGCTGGGCCGTTGCGGGAATCGTGGTGCTCGCGACCGGTGCGTATTTCGCTTCATTCTTTTGGAGTTAGCTTTCCGGGCGTTTTGTGGGAGCCGCCGGCGACAAGCTTCGGGTCCGAGCGACGATTGGACGCCACAAAGACCAGCCGCCGACGGGTCCGCATATACCTAACGGATCGCGAGGCGCAATCGTTCGGCCGGGCACAACAACTGCAGTTTGCGTTCGGTCTCGGAGCCGGGTGCCGCCGTCAAGACGATGAGCCGTATATCGCCGTCTCCCGGCACATCGAACTGCGTATAGTCTAAAATTAGTTCGCCGAGCTCCGGATGGAGGTAGCGCTTGAGGCCTTCGGCCGATCCTAACACGTCGTGCTGCGCCCACAGGCTCCTGAACTCCGGAGAGTTTTCGCGCAGGTCTTCGATCAGTTCCGTGAATGCGGGATCGTGCGGATACTTCGCTGCAACCGCGCGGAACTGTGCGACGACGCGACGCATCGAACATCCCGGGTCGCCCAGGCGGCACTGCGAGTTGGTATCGCGAAAGATCCGCCATACCAAATTGCGCGCGGGCCCGGTGGCGCTGGAGAAATCAGAGAGCGCATCGGCGCTGGCGTTCCACGCGAGCAGGTCGAACCGGCGTCCGCGAACGTAAGCGGGCGAGGGTTCGAGTGCGGTGAGAACGCGGCGCACGAGATCGCTAACATGCTCTTCGGCTTGCGCGGGCGCGGTGTTCGTGAGGCCGGCCAAGAGGTGAAGGTGCCGGCGCTCGTCTGAGGTCAGCCGCAACGCGCGCGAAATTCCGTCGAGGACATCGGCCGAGACGTTGATCGGCAGGCCCTGTTCGAGCCGCGTGTACCAAGTGGTGCCGATATTGGCGAGCAGCGCGACCTCTTCGCGCCGCAATCCCGGGGTGCGCCGGCGCGCTCCATCGGCCAAGCCGACGTCCGATGGGACGATCTTGGCCCGGCGCGTCCGCAGGAAGTCGCTGAGTTCCGGCCGGCGTTCGATTGTTGCGTTCATCATTAGGGTATCCACTCCAGTGCTAGGATAGACGCGGTTCTAGTCATAGTATGGCACAAGGGGTAGTCTAGGGGCAACCACCTCTCCTAAGAGCACCCCACCACCCATGACGGTTGCCGAACGAACCCCCGGACTGCCACGAATTGTTCCCCTTCGGCCTCTCGGGAAACCGGAGGACCTCCGCGCCCTTCGACAAGNNCTGCAAACGGTCGATCTCACGATCGTTAACGTCGCACTGCCGACCATTCAGGGAAACTTGGGAGCGACGGTCGATGACGGCACGTGGGTCGTTACGGCCTACGTCATCGCCAACGTGGTCGTAATCCCGCTCGCGCCATGGCTGCAACTGCGCTTCGGACGCAAGAACTACTTTCTCGCTTCGATCGCCGGGTTTACCCTCGCATCGGTACTGTGCGGGATGGCGACGTCGTTGACCGCACTGATTCTCTTTCGCGTCTTGCAGGGCGCGTTCGGCGGCGGACTGCTCGCAACCGCGCAGGTCGTGCTGCGCGATACATTTCCATCGCAGCAAATGGGGATGAGCCAGTCGATTTTTGCGCTGGGAACGATTCTCGGGCCGTCGGTGGGACCGACGCTCGGCGGGATTCTCGTCGACAACTTTTCGTGGCCATGGGTCTTCGACGTCAATATCGTTCCGGGAATTCTGGCGTTCGTTCTCTTGTGGCGTTATATGCGCGATCACACGAAGCCCCAGCCGGCACGCGTCGACGTCACCGGCATCGCGTTGCTCATCGTAGCGGTCAGTTGCATGCAGTACGTCCTCGACCAAGGACAGCGCGACGACTGGTTTTCGGACCAATCGATTCAACTCTGCTCGCTGCTCGCACTTCTCGCAACCTCGGCCTTCGTTTGGTGGGAACTACGGGTAGCGCAACCGATCGTGGACTTGCGCGTGATGCGCCAGCCCGCCGTCGCGGCCGCGTTGCTGATCGCCGGCGCGTATGCGGCAGTCATCTTTCCAAGCCTGCTGCTGTTGCCGCAGTTTACGATCGAGAATCTGGGCTTCACGAGCACGCTTGCGGGCATCCTCATCGGCGTCCGGGCGTTGCCGGTGCTTCTTCTTACGATTCCGGTTGCGCGACTTGCGAGCTTACCGCGATTCGATCTGCGCTGGTCGATCGGCGGCGGCATCGCCGTCGCGGGGCTGGGATCGCTCTGGCTGGCGAGTTGCGTCACGACCACCAGCGATCTGGGCACGTTTATTCCTCCGCTCTTGCTGGTTGGAGTCGGCGCGGCGTTCGTCTATTCGCCGCTGCTGGTCGCGACGATGCGCGCGGTTGCGCCCGAAGCCGGGGCGAAGGCGGCATCGTTTATCGTGCTTTTCTTTCAGTTGGGCGGCTCGGTCTCGTCGGCGTCGATCGTGGCGTTCTTGGACCA
>PMTY01000167.1:0-20026 GCA_003167155.1 Candidatus Cybelea tumulisoli | reverse complement strand
TAGTCACACCCGGCGTGCTGCTCTTAGCGCGCAGACATGCATAGGAGTATTGAAAAAATGGAATACGAAGTAGCCTGTAACCAAATCCGGGATGATATTACAACGTTGCTGCTCGAGCTGCGTCCGCCGACGACGGGGGCCGCGTACGCTGCGGCCTGTGCGACGCAAAACGTCGCCGCCGCGCTCCATCATGCCAGCGGCCGGCCCGACGATCCGCGCTGGACCGCCGCGCTCACCAGCCTCCAAGCGTTTCTCGAGTATTGCGAGGCATCTTCGAATATGCGCAACTCCGCAGCTCGACTCGAGTTGCGCCGTTTCTTGGAAGAAAACACGGACGACCAGGCACCGGTCCCTCAACGCGCACTAGCGACCGCAGTGTAGGCTCCTTCCGAGGGCAACAAACTGCTTACATTTGCGTTACACTGCTGAAACTCTCGCGCAGTACTCTACGGGCGCACGCGCGCCCGTAGCTCAACTGGAAAGAGCGGGAGTCTCGCAGACCCAGGGTTGTCGCTTCGAATCCGGCCGGGCGCAGCCCCACTCGCAGGGGGTCACCGCATCATAGACGAGGAGACGCGCCTCATGCTATGATGCGGACTGCGAGACTCAGCTTGAATAGAGCTACGGAAGGGGCCGGTGATCCGGTCCCTTTTTCTTTACGCGCGGGGCGCGTATTTGAGCGATGTCGCGGTATTGAATAGAATGACTGGAGCGGGAAGCTTAACGCCTCTGGAAACCAAGAGGCGAAACGCGGCGAGGGTTGCTCCACCTTCCTCGGTTGCGTCGATGCCCTCGTGTCGATGGAGGTCGCGCATCGCTTCGTCGGCCGCAGCATCGGAGACGGCGATGGCATGTCCGTGGGATTCTCGCACGGCGCGCAGGCTTAGACGGTCGCCAATCCCTCCCGGAACGCGTAAGCCCCACATCTTCGTCGATCCGTCCGCGACTCGCTCTGCAAACTCTTCGCCGCGATCGAATGCGCGGACGATCGGCGCGCAGCCCTCGGCTTGAACGGCTACCATGACGGGGCGCTTTGTATCGATCCAGCCGAGCTGCTCGAGTTCGCCGAAGGCTTTCCACATCGCGACGAGGCCCGTGCCGCCGCCGGTCGGATAGACGATCGTTCCCGGAACGCCGCCGAGCTGTTCGACCAGCTCGTAGCCCATCGTCTTCTTCCCCTCGACTCGGTACGGCTCGCGGAAGGTCGCAACGTTGAATGCGCCGCTTTCGCGCGCGTATTCGGCCGCGATGCGCCCGGCGTCGTCGATCAGGCCGTCGACGAGAACGACGTCGGCGCCGTAGCTTTGCATCTCCTCAACGAGCAGGGCCGGCGTATCGCGCGGAACGTAAACTCGCACGTGCAAGCCGGCCCGCGCGCCATACGCGGCCAGCGCGCCGCCGGCATTTCCGGCGCTCGGTACAACCAGCGCCGGCACGCCCAAACGCTTCGCAACGGTAACCGCCACCGACATGCCGCGCGACTTGAACGAGCCGGTGGGATTCTGCGCTTCGTCTTTGACGAAGGCACCGTTCGAAAGCGGAATGAGCGGCGTTGCGCCTTCTCCCAGCGAGACGGGCTCCTCATGGTCGGCAATCGGTAACATCTCGCGGTAGCGCCACATCGTCCACGGCCGCGCGGCCACCGCATCTCGACGAAGCGCGGCGCCCGTGTACCGGACGAGCAGCGGCGCGCCGTCGTCCGGACAGACGGTTGCAAGCGCATGCGCCGGCCGGAGATGCGTTGCATCGCGCGAACATTCTAGGTGCGATATCATTAGCGCTCTTAGTTGCAGGCACGCGTGAGATTGTCCCCGTGCGGTTCAGTGCCTGATGGCCACGATGGATTTTGCCGGGGGATACTACAGATACCGCGAAAACGTCCGGGTCCTGGTCCTCGCGCGTCTCCGCGTCCTTCGTCCTCGCTATTTCGAAGGCATGGCGACTATGCTTCGGGTGCAACCCTTGGCAGGGTGGAACGAAGGTCCAGGATTGTCGTAAAGATCTATTGGCCGCCTATACATCTTAGGAGTCGTCATTGTCATCCTGCCTTTAGCATCCACTCCGATTTCGATTGCCTTCTTGATGTTTCTATGCAGAAGCTGATCGTCCGGGTTCGATTTGCTCTGGCCGACTATGACCAACGATACGGCAAAATCTTCAAGGCCCTTGCGAGCGTCGCTATCTCGAAATGACTCGTAAGGGATGTTAATTGTTAGCGGGACAATCGCGGCTTCCGCTGCCTTAACGACTCTCGGGCCAGAGCCCCCTACAATACAACCCATAGGGTCGCCAACAAAGGCGCCATCCAGAGCTTCGACCTGATTGCCTTCGTTTATCAGAAGCAAATCGACAGTGACCGCCTTTGGCTCTATATCGAAGCCCGAAAGGTATGCGTGAAAGTTGTGGCGCGGTGAAAGTTGATAAGCGAGACTGTACCAAGAAATACCCAAGCTTACGAACGAGATCGCCGCGGTAATCGCGAGGATCAGCGCGGTAATCCCAGGATCAAATTGTTAAAATGCCCTATGCCCAAGCGCACGCGCGGTTTGATTCGATGAACGAGATTGAAGATAGAGATTCCCAAGCTTATGAGCGAGATAACCGCGAAAATCCCGAGGATCACATACCCGATGCCCAAGTGCTTGCCTCCCTAAGAACGTACCAAACGCTGGCTTCTTCGCTCTCGAGGGACAGCCCCTGTCTTACCTAGTGAGCAAGGCGACCGACATTGAGAACCCGAACGGCCCAGACGACCAGACGCGACTCAAGACCCCCGATCCTCGCCCGGGTCCGGTCTTACGGTCTCGGTCTCGATCTCATGGCCCAGGGTCTACGGTGCGCTTGGGTCGGCCCCCGGGTCGCACACATTGACGCTTTGGTCTACCTGGTTTACAACATAAAGTAGGTCTTGACCAGACGTTCCAGGCTTCATCCAGGAACCCAACCGCGCTGGTCTTTGCAGGCTTTCGCCCTTAACTTGCGCCGTCGCGCCCGGCGCGCCGATCGGCGGCTGCGATCCTCCGCACCCTGCGAGCAGCGCCGCAGCCATGCACCTGCTGAGCATAACGGCCAAAATCTAGGTTCCGCATCCGTCTTGTTCCTCGCTCTTGAACGGAATCAGTGGATCGAGACATCGGCGGCGCCTGGCCGGCGATGCCCGGGTCTCGGCCGTGATGTTGCGCACCAGCAACGTCGTGCAGCGCCGATTACGTTTTGATCGGGACGAACCGTCGCGGCCGTTGCGAGAAGTCGAAGCAATCGGCGGCAGGCGAGGTCGCGCGGCGGTCCGCCAGCGTTAAAGGGAAAATGTAAAGATAGTTCCGCAACCTATGTGGCCGCACCCGGAACCGCCCTTAGTGGTCGTGCCGTACAGCGTATCATTCACAACGATCAGAGGGGCGGCCGGCGACTCTCCGGACTTTTCGCCAGTGAAATGGTACAGCAACGTCTCTGCGCCGGTCGTGCTAATACTGTAAACGGTTCCGTACGCCGTCGTGCCGTATAGCGCGCCTTTCACATCAATCAAAGGCGCCAGCGGTTCCCCGCCGTAGGAATAGCCGCGAAAACTGTACAGCACCTCCTCCGTGCCAGTCGTGCTAATACTGTAAACGGTTCCGTTATCGGACGAGCCGCCGCCTGAGGTCGTGCCGTAGAGCGTACCCTTTACGTCTATCAAGCCCGCAACCGGGTTTGCGCCGTCGGAGCCGCCAGCGAAGCTGTACAATACCTTCTCTGCGCCTGTCGTGCTGATGCTGTAAACAGTTCCGCAACCGTTGCCGCTACACGCCGAAGCGCCGCCGCGCGCGGTCGTGCCGTACAGCGTGCCGTTCACGTCGATCAAGCTGGCATCCGGGTTCGCGCCGTCGGACCCGCGAGCAAAGCTGTATAGCATCTTCTCTTTGCCGCTAGTGCTAATGCTGTAAACGGTTCCGCAACCGCTGTCGCCGGATTCGTTTGCGCATTTGCCGCTACCGCCCCACTGTGTCGTGCCGTACAGCGTGCCGTTCACCTCGATCAGGCCCGCAAAAGGGCGCGCCCCATCGGAATCGCCACCGCCGAAGCGGTGCAGCACCTTGGTAGCACCGGTCGTGCTTGTCCTGTAAACGATTCCATTTGCAAAGTATCCATCGCTCGCTGAGCCGCCCTTATCGGTCGTGCCGTACAGCATGCCCCTTACATCGACCAAGCCCGCCGTTGGGTAGAACCCAGCGCGGTAGCGAGGGAAGCTATATAGCAGATGGTAGGACGATGACGTAGGCGCGATGCGGCGCACTTTGGCGCGACTCGACTCGATCGCATAGCGTTGCGCCATCGCACCCGGCGCGCCGGTCGGCGGCTGCGATCCGCCGCACCCTGCGAGCATCGCTGCAGCTACGCAGCTGCTAAGCGCGCAACAGTCAAAAGCTAAGATCCTCATCTCGCCCGCCTCCTGAAGCCTGAAGGCTCCGAACGCTAGGAAACGTTCGGCGCTGGGCCTCAGTTCCATCGCAGGAGCCAAGCTCTCAGCCGAAAGCGACTAGGGTCCACGGCTCCGTAGCCAGCTCGCCGATCGGCGCCTGCGAATGCCGACCCGCTGAAACCAAAAATCCTCATTCCCGCCCCTAAACGTCTTATTTCGGCCTGCTCACGGCCGCAGCAAATGGCAGTGGAACGTCGTAGAGGTTCTGAAGGCGTTTGCCGCCGGATGGATAGCGATAGACTCCGACACTTTCTACGCTATCTTCGGTGATCGGGACGTAGAGCGTTCTAGTGGTGCCGTTCGATGCTATCCAGAAGGGCCCAAACACTCCGCTGGCCTTGTCAAGTTTCACGACCCCGACCCGGGTGCCCGTGCCGCCGCTCATTCGGTATTGGTAGATGGCGCCGGCGGCGGGCTTCGCGATTACAAGGTATTTGCCGTCCCAAGAGAGCGGCGGCGGCACTCCGTCGCCTATAATTGCGGGATGCAATGAAACGGGCCGCAGCTTATCGCCACCTTTCGCGAGCTCAAGAAAGATGGGTTGATTGCCGTCGGTGGTCTCAGCATACAGATCGCCGTCGCTGTCGTACGCACAGTACCAAAAGTCAGGCCCGCCGGCGTACCCGTAATAATAGTGATGCGCCTTACCCTTGGCCTTATAGTAGACCGTGACGCCGCCTTCGGACGAGTCGATGGGCCAGTTTGAAACCGCGAGGTTTCCCGTTGTGGGATCCACGGAGCAGCCATAGGGATACGAAGGACCATCACTGAGAACCCGAAACGCCACCTTAGCCCCGTGCGCGTACGCTCGAACTTGACCGGCATAAAAACTACTCACGAAAACATCGCCAAGCGCGTCGACGCAATCACCGGTTGCGTAATCGAATCCCGTCAACTTTCCCACAAGCTTTCCTGATGGCAGTGCAACCATGTAGACATCGCCATTTACCTGCTCGGTGACGTAAAGGAGGGTCAGGTCTTTGCGGACCACCGCATTCTGTGGTCCCCACGACACGCCGATCGGCGGCTGCGATCCGCTGCACCCGGTCAGCGAGGCGATTGCTATGGCTGCTGTGGTAACGAAGAGGCGATAGTTCACGACGGCGATGCTCCTACGGCTAACGGGACGCAGCGCTGACGGTCAGACCAACAGCCCGGGGTAGCACTTGTATTTTTAGCTTTTTCGTCGAGCGGCCTCGGGGATACGCAAAGTATTGAATCACTGAAATCTTTTGTGGTTTGGTCGAGACCTGGATTGCCACACCGCCGTCAATCCAAAACTGCACATGTGACGGTTCTACTTGGATTCCTAAAGGTGTGTAACCGGCAATGGTTGCAGTCGTTCCCGAAATCGCCAGTCGCTGGAGAGCTTCTTGAGATGAACGGCGGCGCTTCGCAGATTGATACGACCCAAGATCGAGATACTGACCATCCCAAAATATTGGATTCTCGCCGTTGCCGCCTTCGCTGCCATCGACCGTAATATTTTCGAAAGAGCCACCTTTTGCAGGTAGTTCACTTAGCAAAAAACTGGCAGTCTCGCTAAAACCATCGACAAAGAGATTGCCGGAATCGTCATAAGCAACGTCGGTCGTATACTCGTCGTCGTCCGTATACGCTTCCGGCAAACCGGAAGCGTTCTGGTATATGTAGACCGTGGGACCACCATTTGTAATGGCGAGGTTTCCGCTCGAAGGGTCGACCGCGCAAGCTACCGCCCCCGCAACGGAGAAATAATTTATCGGTTCCGTACCGCCGTGCGCGTATTCGTATACGCCTGGCTGGCTTGCACCACCGGGAACTGCGACGGAGACATCACCATGTTTGTCGGAGCACTCGTAGAGTGTTCCGCCGATGCGAGAAAGGGTGCCTACCAATTTATTGGTCCCATAGGCGTACACATACACCTCACCGGCTGCCACGTAAACAAGTTTTTCACTCTTCGCCTCGGGCAGCATCCACGACTTACCGCGCTCGGCCTGCGGTGCAATGCCGGAGCGCGCTCGGTAGGACGCAGCCGCTTCACCGATCCGCGCTACCGTCTCTGGCGGCGTCACGTCGCCTTTAAGGATCTTCCGCCACCCGCGGTCCGTCAAGCCGAGATCCCGTGCCGTACTACATAAGCCCCTCGGCAGTTCCGGTTCCGGTGCGAGCGAGGGTCCCGTCCGAGGGCGGAGGGTCTAGCCGCTACGCTCCGCGATCGCGAAGCCGTGCAGAGGGGCAGAGGCGCGGGGATCAAGAGTCTGAGCTCAGAAAGCGCCGATACCGTGCGGCGAGCCCCAGCCCGTGCACGTATTGTAGGGCCCGTGAACATATTTGCATACGCTATCGCCAGCCGTAACGGGATACAAGTCCTTGCGATGTGCCGATTGCCAGAATGTTCGCCCACCGTCTTGTTTCGTTGCGTTGCCGGCGAGGCCGAAGACGCCGGCCAAAAACGGGGCCGTTGCATACGTGCTGTCGACTTCAAACCAACCGCTCTGGTCGTAGGTGTCGTACTCCGCAAGGTTGACCGCAACCGAGGCGACGTCGTTCGTTAAACGGTATTCGCAATAGCTATCGGGTTGCCACCGCGGTTTTGGTGCGCCGGTTACGCAGCCGCCACCCCAGCCCGACCAAACGGCTTCACTCCAGCCGCGCTTCCCATCGCCTTGCGTGAGCATCGTCCCCCCGCTGGACACGACGCTGGAAAAACCGTCCGGGTAGCCACCGGCTGAGCCTGTATCGCTGCCGGGAGCTAGATACGTCACGCCTTTCGCATCGAAGTAGGATTTCTCGCAACTTGTGCTACAGCCAAAACCGAGGCTGATAACGTGTGCGCCGAGCGTCACGGCTTCGGCGGTGGCGGCCTCCAAGTCCGCCACGGCGGTGGAGTTCGCTTCAATTAAATAGATGGTACAGTTCGGGCAACTTGCCGAGACCATGTCAACGTCAAGATCGTGCAGTATCCCCCAGCTGGGGCTGCCCTCCGGGTAGTTCCCCTGCACTCCGTCCTGGTTGTACTTTGTAAAGTTTGCCTTCGGGAGACCGAAGGTAGAACGGTATTTAGCCAAATCCGATGCGACGTCCGGATTATCATATGGTTCGACGACGGCGACGATCTGACCGGAGCCCTTTCTCGTAGACGGCAGGTCGTACGCTGATTGCAAATCGGCTGGAGACAAGCCGGACGGCGCGTCGGGATTAGCCCCCTTCTCCCGAATCACGACGCTGCCGCGCACAACGCTTTGCTGGATCGGGCCTGGAGTCCGAAGCGCGGATTGCGATCCGCTGCACCCCGCCAGTATGGCGATCGCTGCGCACAGTCCCAAAGCATACTGCCTTTCGACCAGGGCGGACCTGATTGACCCCGAGAGTCGCATTTTGGACCTTCTTTCCTAAGTTAGATTTCCCGCGGTTGATAATCCCGCGGTTGATAAAAGCGAAGTACATTATATGCAAAACGAGCAAATTGCACTACGGACATGCGGACAAGCATACGGACATCTTGCGCTTTGCCTCTGGCGTGCGTGAAGACGTAGAACCCCCATCTTACGAGGTCGCCGGAGCTATCGACGCACTCGGCCGTTCAGCTCGTCGAACTCCCGGCTCAGTGCGAGCACCGTCCGGAGTTTAGCTCTGCTGGTCATCATCGAGCGAGACTCACGGTCGCGCCATCCAGGGTTCCAAAATTACCAGTGATCACCGCCGTCGGCTCGCGCTCTTTCGGATAAGAATAAAAAAGCAAATTGCCCGTTTTTCGCGGGGGATTATCGGGCGCAATTAACGTGGAGCCTTGAATCCAAAAGTGCGCGATCTCACCGGCTTTAGCGAGGTGGGTCGTACTGACGATCGTCCCCTGCGTGCCTTTAACGGCTACCTGGTGGATAGATGACGTTCCGTTGCCACCGGCATCGCCGTCGCCAACGACAACGTACTTACCGTCCCAGAGAACGCCGGCCGGCCAGAAGACGACGCGATTCAACGAGATGTTGTCGAACGTCGTGTGGCCGTTCTTTAGCTCGGCGAGTTGAAAACCAGATTCGAACTTGGTCGCATTTCCGGCAGCGAAGAGGTTCCCTCGGGAATCGTAACTGCAGTCGTAGAAAAATGGTATAGCCGTGTCCGTGATGCTGACCGGGGTCCCCGAGGCATTCTTATAGATGTCGACGTTGCCTGGCCCGATGCATTCGTCGCCTGAGATTTCACAAAAGTTCGTCACCGCGAGGTCGCCTGTTGAAAGATCGACGGAGCAGTCCACCGGGACGTAGCCGGCATCGTTAATGGTCGCGATCGGCTGGGTTCCGCCGTGCGCGTATTCAAGGATATCGCCGCCATCTTGGTTCGTGACGAACACGTCGCCAGATTTATCGACGCAGAGTCCCGCTGGCCCCGCTGAATCCGAAAGCGTTCCTTCAAGCTTACGGCCGGGGTACGAGTAAACATAAACCTTAGAACTCAGATCAGAGAAATAAAGCAGGTTCTGCTTCCCCGAATCCGAGGCCATCCACGATCGCCCGTAGGCGCTCTGGTTCGACGTCGGCGTCAGGCGTGTCTCCTGCAAACCGCCACCGCACGCCGTGAGAAGCGAGCCCGCGAGAAACATGCTCGCCGTATATTTCGCAACACTTGAGAAGGTCATGATTAGCTCGATCTTTCCTTTGCTGTTAAGAGGTGGGCTGATAGAGCCTTACGGCTTTAGTGGGATTGCCCTTAAGGCGGCGCCCGCCGAACCGATCGGCGGCTGCGATCCGCTGCACCCCGCTAATATGGCGCCGCGCAGAGTCCCAGCGCATACTGACTTTTCGACGAGAGCGCACATAATTAACGCCGAGACTCGCATTTTGGGCTCCTTCTCCTTGAATGGGGCTTTCGCGGCCGTAAAGACCGTGTCCATCATACAGCTACACGAGTAGATCGTGAGACGGACATGCGGACAAACATCCGGACATCTGCGAAGGATCGACCGCGAGCTGCACTAGATGGGCTCCAAAACCCGCTCGGACCACCGCTCCGCAGCCGCGGCGCCGATCGGCGGCGCGTCGCAGTTATTTTTGAAGTTCGCGCAGCCGTGCAGAGGGGCAGAGGCTGCGACGAACTTACTTCCCAGCGAAGCTTACTACAGCACCACGGGGATCGGTCATATCGTTGGTCAGCTGCACGAAAGGCCTGCCGCCTTTGGGATAGTGGTAGAAGAGAACGTCGTCATGTTGACCTTGCCTGAGGGACCAGTTAGGGAGTATTACTGTGCCCTTGGTAATGAAGCACTGAAGGATGATATAAGCCGGCCGCTCTAAAGGTGTAGACCCGACTTGCGTAGCCTGCGTGCCATCAATGGCGAGCTGGGCGATCGCGATTTTCTTCTTTGTGCCGTGCTTCACAAATGCCAGAGCGGCAAGGTGTGCCCCGTCCCACTGGATATTTTGCGTCGGGTCAATCGTAGGACCGATGCTAATGCCGGCAAACTTGCGAGCGCCCGCGGGGGGCTCTGCGAGGCGAAGGCCGCCGCTTGCGTTACTGCTCCCGCCCACGAAGAGGTCGCCCTTATCATCGTACGTACAAAAGATATTGAAAAACATCTTCGGGTCCGTGATGACGAGAGGTTGCTTTCGTCCCCGCTCAAAAATGTTGACGGAGCTGCTACTGCCGGTTACGGCCAGGTTGCCGGTAACCGGCTCAACCGCACAACCTATCGCGCCCACATGTTTAGTTAGAAATTTGGCGATACGCTTGCTGCCGCCGTGGGCGTACTCATAGACGCCTACGGGCTTTTCGTTACCAATGAAGACGTTGCCATACTGATCTACGCACTCTCCCGCCGCGGAGAAGAAGCCTTTAAGGACTCCGACGCGCTTGCTCTCGGGATATGTAAGCACCGATACCCCGGAATAATTGGTGACGTAGAGCAAGTCCTCGCTTTTCGCCTCCGGCAGCATCCACGACTTGCCACGGTCGGCGCGCGTTGCGAGCGCGGTCGTTTGCGGCATTGCGCCCGGCGCGCCGATCGGCGGCTGCGATCCGCCGCATCCAGCCAGCAATGCGGCGCCTGCGCTAATGCTAAGGACGTAATGCCTAAGAACCAGGGACCCCGCCAGCTGCGGTCTGCGCATATTCTCTACCTTTGAAAACTTGATGAGGGGTATTTTGCCTTTATCGGTTGGAACGCTCGCGGCCCTTTCAAGAAATCGAAACTGTCGCTAAGGCTGTTGGAAGACGTGTCTGTGAAGACGTAGCCATAGCCAAGCGTAGAAAGACTTGGAAGATCGAAGGCTTGCTCGATAAATTTTAAAATGCTGCCGTATTGATAATCGGTGTGTATGACCACGTTTTCTTTTGCGTAGGGTGAGACAATCAATAGTGGAACGCGAAAGCCCAAGCCGCTGCCCTTGAGATTCTTTGGGAAGTACGGGGGCCGAGCGTCAAACCAACCTCCCCACTCGCTCCACACAACGACGATCGCCGTAGAGTTCCATTCTGGCCCCTCACCAATCGCATTAACAACCGCCGCCACCCACGAAGGTGCCTTGTCGTCGGTCTGCGACGGATGATCCGACCACGCAACCTCGGGGATCACCCACGCGACGGCAGGCAACGCGCCCTTTTTTGCATCCGATAGCACGCGGCTCGGTGGCGAGACAATATTTTTCGTCCAATCCGAACTGTATCGAACCTTCTTGATCGCATCGAAGGCGTTCCAGAGTTTGCCGGACGGGTCGCTACCACTAAGCGGGGCAACGTAATACTTCCAAGGCAGCTCAGCCCCATCGAGAAGTTCGGCCATTGTCGGATATTGTGTTATACAGGGGGAAGCGGTCTCATAAGGATAGCCCCACAGCGCAATACGTGTCCCCCTTGGCGCGTCACATCCCCATGGCTCCGCACTGGGGACATCTCGCAGCGCTCGGTCCCCGGTCACAAATGTGCTGCCCGCGATCAGGTCCTGATGTGCGGTAAAATCGCCGCCAAACTCGGTTGCGTACATGTTGTCGGCAAGGACGTATTGCCCAGCGATTTCACGATATGGCGCGATCTGCGTATGGTCCATATACGAATATGGGAGCAAACCAACGTCCGGCTTCCTTCCTTTGCGGTATCTTGTGTAATGTGAGCAACCAAGTTTGCAAAATCGATTCATGGCAAAGCCATTCATATGCCCACCGAAATACGCGAGGTCCATGCACGGGGAGAGCTCGCACATGGATAGATCTTGAGAATAGGTAATTGATTTTAGAAAGACAAGGCCGATATTTAGCGCAAAAGCCGTGCGGGGAGCGAAAGCGTGCGGCCAGCCAGTAAACAGATTGTTTAGCGTTCTACCTTCCTGCATTAGGATCACGACGTGGCGTATGTGCCCATGTGGTCCTGTAGCGTTTGGTGGCGCCATCCATGCTCCGCCACGCTCGACGTGGGTGGTGATCGTGCGGCTTTGCGGCATCCCGCCCGGCGCGCCAATCGGGGGCTGCGATCCGCCGCAGTCTGCGAGCGATGCATAGGTCATGCTCAAGCAAAGTGCGCCAACAAGACCTCGATTCATGAATCCACCTCCGAGCCTCGCGCAGTTCCTTAGCTACAGCCCTTTTGTGCGCGCGTCATGGTGAACGTCCCGCCACTGTATAGGTCGCCGTTAGGTTGCATGACGATGTAGTCGCCGGAGCCTTGTGTGCCGTTGATGGACCCTTGCAAGGTCGCATAGATGGTCGGGGACCAGGGGGCTATGGCGGGTGCAAATAGTTCGTTGCCGTGCAAAGCGTACGTTCCGATAAACGTGTTCGCCGGTACAGACGACCAAGTGCCAGAGGACTTAAACCGCAAGCACAAAGAAGAAAAGGTAAGAGTACTCCCGACCTCATGGGTGAATTTTGCCAGGTAGTACCCATCGAAAGATTTCGCCCGAGCGCGCGTTGCGGGTTGAACGCCCGCACTCGGCGCACCCGTCATTGGCTGCGATCCGCCGCACGCCGCGAGCATTGCGGCAGCTGCGCAGATGCCTAACACATGGCGGCTGAAAACTGAGACTCGCATCTTTCCTACCTCGTGAAGCCTTGCGCGCTCCGACGGCGAGGGAGTTCGGTGCCCCTACCTCGGTTCCATCGCAAGAGCCAAGTTCACAGCCGAAAAGCGACTAGGGTCCACGGCTCCGATCAGCGGGATCTCGGCTTGACCGAACGCGGATGGCGTAAGATAATCAACATACGGCCAAACTCGAAGGCGACGACGGTGGAGCGCATTCGGGAGGTCGCGGCGCAGCATCGGCTTTCGTCCGACAGATTACCCCGGTCCAGGTAACTATAAGCGAGAGGATTCTCTTGCCTGCTATGAGTTCAACTGAAGCCTTTAACGTAGCGTCAAAGCATCTCTTCCGACACTTGCATGAGCCATCTTTTCTGCGAGCTAATCCAATTGCTCGGCGCTTCTTCCTGGATCGGACTGGTGCGGCGTTGCCAGGCGATCGTGAACATGAGGCTCTTGCTAAGCTTCACGAGGCGGTTCTTCAAGGAGCTGCGGCTTGCCGGGACGCCGACCTAGCCAGAGGAAAGCGGAGAAAAGCCCTTCGCCAATACACAATCGTGACCGAGCAATCCCTAGGGCGACGCCTCATCCGAGACGTCGCGGCCGAGCTTGGAATATCATACTACCATTGCTACCGTGAGCGCGCCGCAATCTGCCGCCGGATAGCGCGTTGGGTTTGCGATGCGGAACAGGTTCCAACGTTTCAATACATCGCCGACATCGATGAGTTTCAGTTCCTCGTGGACCGCACCATGTGGCACGCAGTCTACGGCAACCGCACAAACGCATTTCGGAAGTGTGACGAACTTGTAAAGCTTGCTCCGTCACCCCGACATAAAGTCGAAGCGCTGTGTACGGGCGCGCTGATAGCTCTGCATTTTGCAGACCTTAAGCGAGCCCAGGACAATAATTCGGTCGCTCGGCGATTGTGCCAAGAGAATTTGCCAATGGATCCGCCTATCGCGTGGCAAGTAGCCCTCGCACGCGCAGATGTCGCGGGCGCAGCCGTTGCTCACCATTTGCGCGATACATCTGAGGCGATCCGCTTGGCTAGGAGCGCTTCGGTACGCCTGGCTCCTATTGTGACCAACGCTGCCGCACACGTGAGAGAATTATATGCAGACTCTCTTAACAAACTCGCCGGCGAACTGTGGAATTTCGGCGATCGGGAAGAGGCATATAACGTCTTCCTCGACGCTGAAGCCAGTTTGGGCTACGTCGCGGCCACCATGGTCTCGGCCAGTACGTCCGTAATGATACAGCTGTGGCGCGTGCGAAACCGCCTGCTGATGAGTTCAAAAACCTGGTATCCATGTTCACAGCGCATTCGAGGGCTCCAAACGGCATTCGAACAAGCCCACGGGTCGGGAACGCCAATTCAGGCTCTGGAGGCGCTCCTTGGCCTTACCGAAACTTATGCCTTTGCCGGAAACGGCGCACAAGCTTTGCATCTGGGACACCTCGCCATCGCGATTGCCGAGCAACAGGCTAGCGACTGGGTGCAGGCTCGAACGCTAGTTGCCGTTTCGCACCGGCTGCTTCGAACGCCGTATTGGAAACGCGGACTGCCGCTTTATTCGAAGGCTAAGCAGCTCGGTGTTAAAGAAGCTGTTTACCGTGCAGACCTTGCGTCGTTGGCGGCGGAGCATGCGGTGCGGCTTGGGAGCTTTCGCGATGCATGGCGTTTGGCTACAGCCGAGGATCAGGGCCATGATCATAGTGAGATAAGGTTTCGGAAAGACCTCGCAGCTGCTACTGCCGCGCATGGGCTGGGGTGGAAGCGCGAAGCGCTCGCTAAAACCGAAATGCTGATCGCAAACGCCGAGCGCGCCGGTTCTGCGCCTATTTTGAAAGACGCATATGAACTGGCCGCGGCACTGACCGGTGACAGCCGATTCGCGCGTCAGGCAACGGCTCTTTCCGATCTATTGACAGCGTAACGTCTGCACCAGGCCGCGTGCGTGGCGAACGTTTTTGCAAACTCGGCTGAGTTTTTTGCATATCTGTCTGCTGATGACTACGGTTTCATTTGCAAAGAGTCGTCTATATACGTGGATGGTCTTGCAGGTTGTATCGAGCAAATGTCATAAGGCGCAGTTCAACGACGCAGCGTCGTTGTTGCGTTGCATAGCTTTAGTTAAGGAGCCGCCCGATGGGAATTTTACGAGGATTTGGGATTATCGGAGCCGTTGCAATGCTTACGGGGTGTGGCGGCATTAACGGCACGCCGGTTGCCCCGACGCCTGCCGGACTCACGGCAGCGCCAGTGCCCGCGAGCGTCAAGTACAACACCCTGTACAGCTTCTCGGGGAGAGGCAAAAATGGCGCTTTCCCGTATTCCGATCTCATCGCGGTCAATGGGACGCTTTATGGTACCACGTCACTCGGAGGCGCGGACGCTGACGGCACAGTCTTCACGATCACCACGTCCGGTAAAGAGACCACGCTGCACAGCTTCCAGGGCTACGACGGCGTAACGCCCATCGCCGGTCTTGTAGATGTGAAAGGGACGTTCTACGGCACAACCGATGGCGGTGGCGATAGTGGATCGTGCGGTAGCTCGACCTATTGCGGGACCGTTTTCGCTATCACAGCCTCGGGCAAGGAAACTGTGCTGCACAACTTCTCTGGGGCAGACGGCGCGGAGCCTGCAGCGGACCTTATCGATGCCAAGGGCACCCTCTACAGCACGACCCTTCTTGGGGGCGCATACAACAGCGGAACGGTCTTCGCGATCACGACCTCTGGCAAGGAACAGACATTGCACAGCTTCGGCGGCAAGGGAGATGGCGCTGTGCCGCGTGCCGGCCTCATCGATCTCAACGGAACGCTCTACGGCACGACTGAAAACGGCGGCAGTGGATCTTGTGGCTCCACAGGTTGTGGAACCGTTTTTTCGATCACAACGCCGGGCAAGGAGACGGTGGTGCACAGCTTCTCGGGTGGAGGAGACGGCGCATCGCCGGTTGACGACTTGATCGATGTCAACGGAACATTTTACGGCACGACCGGAGGCGGCGGAGCCTCGAACGTTGGGACGGTCTTCTCGATAACACCGTCAGGCAAAGAAGCCGTGCTGTACAGTTTCAAAGGCGGGAAGACCGACGGCGGTCATCCCTGGGCTGGCCTCACTAATGTAAACGGCACGCTCTACGGCACCACCCGTAACGACGGCGCGCTTGGCTACGGAACGGTCTTCTCCATTACACTGTCCGGCAAGGAAACTGTACTCCACAGCTTTGCCCGCTACGAAGACGGCCAATACCCGTATGCAGACCTCCTCGAGGACAATGGCACGCTTTACGGGACGACCCCGTATGGTGGAGCCCTCGGCTATGGAACGGTCTTCTCGTTGAAGCCGTAACTCAACCTATGATTTAAAGGACAGGCTGGATGAAGAGCTCAGATCTAAACCGATTTGCGCTGCGCAGCCTCGCAGCTGCGGCAATGCTCGCAGGTTGCGGCGCATCGCAGCCGCCGATCGGCGCGGTCGGCGCAATGCCGCAAACCACTGCACGCGCGACGCACGCCGATCTCTCAGTTGGAAACGACGACTGGAATCACGGCAACGGTGACGTCGCCATATTTGCGCAAGGGAAAAAGAGCCCGATTCGGACGATCTCTGCCGGGATGAGAGCGCCGAATGGCTCGGCATTCGATAGCAATGGAGACCTTTACATTGCGAATGACGGTTCAACCAAGAAGCCCGGGGATGTGACAGTATATGACCCACGCAGCGGAAGACTGATTCGCACTATTAGCGATGGTATATCCGAGCCTGATGACTTGATTCTTGACCACTCCGGAGAGCTTTATGTGGCAAACTACGGGAACAATTCTGTTACGGTTTATGCGGCCGGCAGCAGCCGACTCCTAAGGACGATCACAGAAGGCATCTCATTCCCCGGAGCGTTGGCCCTGGACGCAAATGACAATTGTTTCGTGACAAACTATTCATCAGTTACAGAATATGCTCGGGCGAGCACACGACTAATCCGCACGATTACGGACGGTGTGTTCGCCGCAGGGGACCTTACCTTTGATTCGGCCGGCAAGTTGTACGTTTCAAATCTCGAAGCCAGCCACAACTCCGTGACTGTCTATGCTGCTCAGACATTCCATTTACTCCGCACGATCACACAGGGTCTGGACTATCCTCTATGGTTGGCCCTTGATAAGCGCAATCGACTGTATGCCTTAAACTTATACGGTGAGGAGACCGGCTCGGTGACCGTATATGCTCCCGACACGTCACAACCGATGCGGACAATTACGGACGGGATTCTGGGGCCAACCACCATGGTATTGGACCCATCGGGAGACCTATACGTGGCGAACGGTAAAATCTGCAATTCAAGTAGAAAGTGCAATCAGGGCTCGGTTTCAGCCTACGCACCGAGCAGCGACGAACCGTCACTGCAAATTAAAATCGGAATCCATAATCCAGTAACTCTTGCCATCGACCCAAAACACTGACGGGTGCGAGGATCGTCCCGGCTATGAGGCGATACCGATCTGCCGCGCCACTGCTGCGGCATCCCAGAAAGCGGCAATGATGACGATCCTGTCGCCTTCCCACTTGGTGGTCTGGCCGAACTCAACGTCAAATGCTTTTCCTGTCGGTGCGACCACCTTACCATCTCGGAGAGCCATCTGTCCGGTAAAGGTTCCCGTGGCGTGGGTGACAACGGTGATCCAGTCACCCTTTCCGAACTGAATCGGATAGGGCGTATTCACGTGCATGTCGGGGAACATTTGCAACATCTGCTGCATCGCAGCTGCATGTGCTACGCTGCCGTAGATCGGTTGGGCGTTCCCGGTGATGTGCGCGACCATGTTCCGGTCATGTACCGTATCCACGGTAGCGAAGTCGCGGGCATTAAACGCGTCGTCGCCCTTTTGCATGAGCGCGAGCAGGTGCGGGGTCCTACCGGTGGTGGTATCGCTGGTTGTTCCTTGGGCCCCGAGCTGTCGGAGAAAACTCCTATAGTCGGTCCGTACCCACTCCTCGACCATCCGACCCTGATCGTCAAACCGAAAAATGTTCAGTAGGTCCCAGACGACGCGTTGGCCATTCGGAGGTAGAGTGCCCGCCGGTGACTGGGTGAACTCACGGACAAAGGTCCCTTCGATCCACGTTTGGCAAGCAAGGTCGTTGCCTTCAGCGACAATGATTCCCCGGCGAATCGAGCGGTCATCGAACGCTGAACGAATGGCCTTGAAATAGTTGCCGAGGCCAGAATAATCTGCCTCAAAGCCATCCGGACCGTGAAACCGGAAATGAATCGTGTCGAAATATGAGTCGAGTTCCGGTTGGCCTTCGCCCGAGATTTGCAGTTCGCCCGCCCTTTTTAGGCGGGCAAGTAGTTGGTCGCGCGTCATAGTCACCTTTTGTTTTTACGTAGGCGAGACGCCCTCGTCCTACTCTCCCCGCCGGGATAGGTAAAAACGTCTCGGGGCAGCGCTCCGCTTTCGCGAAGCCGTGCAGACGGGCAAAAGGCGTGGGGGTTCTGAGGAGAACGCTCGTTAAATCGCGCGACGCGCCTCCGAAGCCTTCGTTCGGAGTGTCCTTCCCTCAGCTACAACTCTTTTGTTTGCGCGTCATACTGAACGTCCCGCCGCCGGATGTGTAGCCGTTCACACCGCTGATGATAAAGTGGCCGGAGCCTTGCTTCGCGTTGACGGACCCTTGCAAGCTCAAATAGACCACCGGCGAATAAAACCAAACGGCAGATGCGAATAATTCCTTGCCAGCGGTAAGGTACGTTCCGCTAAAACTTTCACTTCCGGTGTTAGACCAACTCCCGGAGGACTTGAATCGAAAGCAAAAAGAAGACTCGGGAAGACCACTCCCGACCTCGGTAGTAAATTCAGCCAGATAGTATCCCTGAAGAGATCGCTCAGCAGAGCGCGCCACGGGTGGAACCCCCGTACTAGTCGGACCCATCATTGGCTGCGATCCGCCGCACCCTGCAAGCATGGCCGCGGCCACGCAGCTGCTTAACGTGTAGAGACTAAGAGCTGAAAGTCTCATGTTTTATTGCCCTCTACCAGGAAATCGTGATCTGACCGTTTCCAGCGGGCGCTTTCCCTCGGAGACTCTTGACGTTACTCGCGTTTGGTTCGATGAACGAAGAACCACCGCCGCCACCACCACCATCGGCGCTATTGCCGCCGCCCTTACCCCCCAAGCCTACGGTACCGCGATGACCGGGACGCCCTTAGGGATAGGGTCTGCAGTGACCACCTTTCCCACCGGCGCCGCCCGCGCTTTGTGTCCCGCCGGTGCCACCGTATTCATCGCCTTTAGATCCGCCGTAGAGTCCAGGAGAGCCAATCTCGCCGCCACCATCTCCGCCATTGCCTTTGCCGTAATTTCCGGGGCTTCCGCTGCCACCACCGCCGCCCGCGACGACCACGCGATCACTGAGTTGGTCGCCACCCTCTCTGATATCTGAAGCGCCACCGCCGCCGTTACCGTCCACGCCCCCGCTGCCCGAAGCGTTGCCGATTCCGCCAGCGCCACCGCCGTTGAAGCCGCGCGAGCCGCGCGCCCGTTCCCCCAACGAAAATCGCAAGTTGCTCTCCTGGAGTGACCGGAATGGTTGCCTTGACACGTCCGCCGTCGCCGCCGACGGAGCCAAACGACCCTTCAGTCGAACCACCGGTGGCGCCTAATACGGTGACTTTAAGTTGATCGACGCCACTTGGCACGATGAACGTTTGCCTGTGTCCGGTGTAGCGGAAGATCTTCGTATTTGAAGCACGGTTTTGCATCGAGCCTGGCGCACCGATCGGCGGCTGCGATCCGCCGCACGCTGTGAGCATTGCAATGCAGACGGTGACCGCGTAACCGCTGAAATGCAACCTCCTCATCTGTCTGCAAGCCACACGTTCCACTAGTCGCCCTCTGATGGCTTGGCGAGTCCCTGCTCAAAGTATTGCTTTAGCGGACCAGCTCGTCCGGGCACCGGAACAATACTGAATCGGCTAATCTTGCCATCGGAGTTCATGCCAAAATGATACTCTAGCTGCCCAGCATTGCGAAAACAGACGTTATAGCGGTAAGTCGTAATGCCAAACTCGTTAGTGTCGGCCGCCGTAAGCGTGATTGACTCAGCTTCGCCGAGAAGCTCGCGCATTTTGGCACGCAATGGTTTCTCATCCGCTGGGGGTGGACGACCGAAAATCAGTTCAGAGGGCTCGAAGTCGCCCGCTAGATACAGACGCAAACATTCTTTAGCTCTCGCATCCATGTCGGGGTCGATTTCAGAACCTTTATTCATCCGCGTTGCTCCTCGATCCGTGCACGGACCAGTGGCTAAGGACGTTCGGCGCCTGTCCCCAGTTCCATCGCAGCGCTTGACACCCGAGCACCAAGCCCTGGAAAGCCTACGTCAGCGAGACCTTCAGCAGTGCCGGAGCCACTGGATATAGACCCCGCGCACAAAAGGACGGCGCTTCGCCAGAAAAGCTATTTTTTGCAGATGCTAACGCTGACGCCAACCGAACCGCTATTCTTATTTATTGTCTTGTCGTCGCTCGTGAAATCGATTTCAGCGGCGGGACCGAAGCTAG
>PMTY01000054.1 GCA_003167155.1 Candidatus Cybelea tumulisoli | reverse complement strand
GTGACCTTCTTTCAGGCGCTCGTGCTCGCCCTCTTGCAAGGCGTCAGCGAGCTCTTCCCAATCTCGAGCCTCGGTCATACGATCCTCGTTCCGGCTTTGCTGCACTGGAATAACATCGACCGGTCGAGCGCTTCATTCCTCGCGTTCGTCGTCGTGCTGCATCTGGGAACCGCGCTGGCATTGATCGTCTTCTATCGAGCGCAATGGTATGCAATCATACGCGCGGTTGCGCGCAGCATCGTGCTCGGTCGGCTGAGCTCCGACCGCGACGAGCGAACCGGATGGCTGCTCGTGGTTGCAACGATTCCGGTCGGCCTTCTGGGCGTCGTCCTCGAGCATCCGGTTCGCCGGCTCTTCGGCTCGCCGGCGCCCGCCGCGCTCTTCTTGCTGATCAACGGTCTCATCATGTTTGCGGGCGAGGCTCTGCGCCGTCTGCAAAAGCGCGCCCAGGCCAGAAAGAGCAAGCCGATCGACCGCCTGACCTATCCCGAGAGCCTCTTCATTGGTTTCGCGCAAGCTCTTGCGCTGTTGCCCGGCATTTCGCGCTCGGGAAGCTCGATGGTCGCGGGATTGCTCTGCGACCTCGATCACGAGCACGCGGCCCGGTTCTCGTTTCTGCTGGCAACGCCGGTTATTCTCGCCGCGGCCCTGCTCGAAGTCCCCAAGCTTTTCGCACCCCAAGCGCATCTCGAGTTGGTTCAAGCAATCGCCGGCGGCGTTGCCGCGGGCATCGCGGCGTACTTTTCCGTCGCCTTTTTGACGCGTTACTTCCGCTCGAACGATCTGCGGCCGTTTGGGTGGTATTGCATTATCGTCGGTTCCATCTGTTTCGTGCTTGCGCGAAAAGGAGTCATCACATGAAACCGCTCGCATTGGTCTTGGCCGTCGTGTGCTTTATCCTGGGCATCCTGTATGGCTTAGGAACGATCAACTGGTTCACGCAGTCGGGCACCGCGCACGCGCACCACATCACGCATCTCATCATCTTCTGGGTGCTCGCGCTGCTCTGCCTCATCTGGGCGCGCTTCCAGAGTGCGCCGAGGCGATGAAGCTTTCTCACGTCGCTACGGACGGAAGCGTCGCGATGGTCGACGTTTCGGGAAAGAGCGTCACGTCGCGCTTCGCCAGAGCGCAAGCGCTGGTCCGCATGAACGCTGCCGCGCAGACGGCGATTCGCGACGCAACTTTGGCCAAAGGCGATGCGCTGGTAGCCGCGCAGATCGCCGGCATCCTCGCGGCAAAGCAGACCGGCGGGCTGATTCCCCTGGCTCATCCGCTGCCGCTGACCAGCGTGGACGTCGGCTTTGAGTGGCGCGCCGACGGCGTGCTCGCAATCGAGGCTGCGGCCCGTACCGACGCACAGACCGGCGTTGAAATGGAGGCGCTCGTGGCCGCAACGATTGCGGCGCTGACGATTTACGACATGACCAAGGCCTTGGACAAGCGGATCACGATCGAGTCGATTCGACTGCTCGAGAAGACCGGCGGCAAAGCGTGAGCTTTCGGGTTGCGCTCATTGTGCTTTCGGATCGCGCTGCTTCGGGCGAACGCCCCGATGGGTGCATTCCGGTAATGAAGGAGCGGCTCGGTGGCGTTTATGCGATTGCGCGAGAGAGCGTGATCCCCGACGATCCGGCAGCGCTTCAGGCCGAGCTTATCGAGCTGGCGGATTCGCACGAAGCGGATCTGATACTAACCAGCGGCGGCACCGGGCTCTCGCCGCGCGACCGTACGCCGCAGGCCACCGCTGCGGTTCTCGACTACGAAGTCCCGGGGATCGCCGAAGCGATTCGGATGGTATCCTTTGCCAGCGTAAAGACGGCAATGCTCTCGCGCGCACTTGCCGGCGTGCGCCATCGCACGCTCATCGTCAACCTGCCCGGAAGCCCACGCGCGGTGGGCGAGGCGCTGGATATCGTGCTGCCCGTGCTTCCGCACGCGCTGGAACTGTTGAACGATCGTCCCTCGACGGGCTCGGGATGACGAGGATCTCGAGCTACCGCGAAGCCGAAGCGTATCTGCTTGGCACGATCGACGAAGTCACTTCGCCGCGCACTTCGTACAAGCTCGACCGGATGCGCGGCCTGCTGCATCATCTCGGGGATCCCCATCGTTTGTATCCGACGATTCACGTCGGCGGGACGAGCGGGAAAGGCTCGACGTCGACGATGATCGCCGGCGCGTTGCGCGCCTCCGGCAAGCGAACCGGCCTTCATACGAAGCCGCATCTCCACTCGATGACGGAGCGCGCGTGCATTGACGGGCGGCCGATCTCGCGCGAGCGATTTGCGGAACTGCTCGAGCGCGTAATGCCCGCGATCGACCGCACGACGTCAGAGTACGGGCGTCCCACGTATTACGAGACGCTGCTCGCCTTGGCGTTTGCGCACTTTGCGGAAGAACGGGTCGACGTGGCCGTGATCGAGGTGGGACTGGGCGGCCGGCTCGACGGCACGAACGTTCTGCAACCGCTGGTCGCCGCAATTACTTCGGTCGGCTACGATCACACGGAGATCCTCGGCACGGCAATCGAGGCGATCGCCTTCGAAAAGGCCGGCATCGCAAAGCCGGGCGTACCGCTGGTTCTGGGGCAGATTTCGGATGCGGCGGCCGCGGTTGTCGAGGCCTACGCCGCACAGGTCGGCGCGCCGGTCGTCTACGCGCGCGACGTCGTCCAAGTCGACGAAGTGCCGCCGCTGCCGGTACTGGGAATCTTCCAACGCACCAACGCGGTCAACGCGATCGCCGTTCTGAAGCAGCTCGGGGAGGCTCTGCGCCCGAGCCGCGACGCGATCCTGCGGGGGTTCTCCGAGCTTTCGATTCCGGGACGAATGGAGTTGCTTGCAGCAAAGCCGCCGGTCGTCTTCGACATGGCGCACAACGCGGAAAAGGCCGAAGCGCTGGTCGCCTCGTTGGCAGAGAGCTTCCCAGGGCGCCGCGTCCACTACGTCGTTGCGATCGGTGAAACGAAGGACGCGCGGCGCATCCTGGAAATCTTGGCTGCGCTGCCCTGCACCTTCACCTTTACGTCGTACGCTGCGGCCGGACGCCGCGCGATTGCGCCGTCGCGATTGGCGACGATCGCCGAATCGACCGGATACTGGGGGCGCGCCATTAGCGATCCGGTCGAAGCGCTGACCGTTGCGCGGCGTCTGGCGGCGATCGACGACGTCGTCGTAGTAACGGGCTCGACGTTCGTCGTCGGGGAGTTGCGCGAGTGGTTCATACCGGCGATCGTCTAAGGGGCGCCCTTCGTCTGCACGGTGGCGAGCTTGCCTGGGGCGCGCGAACGTATATCATGGCAATCGTCAACGTGACGCCCGATTCGTTCTCGGGAGACGGGTTGGAGAGCGCCCCAAATGCCATCGCGCATGCGGTAGAACAGTGGCGCGCCGGCGCGGATATTCTCGACATCGGCGGGGAGTCGACGCGCCCCGGTCATCGGGCGATTGAGGAAAATGTTGAAATCGCACGCGTGATTCCGGTCATCCGCGCGTTTCGGGCAGCCTTTCCGGCGGCTCCCATTTCCATCGATTCATACAAGCCCGCGGTCGTGCGCGCCGCGCACGCGGCCGGCGCGGATCTCGTCAACTCCGTCTGGGGAGCGCCGCCTGCGCTTCTCGAGACCGTCGCGGAGCTCGAGATGCCCATCGTTGCGATGCACAATCAAAACGGCACGCAGTACGACGGGCCGGTTGTCGATGAGGTCTTGGCATATCTCGACGGTTGCGCATCTCGAGCCGTCGCGCGCGGGATCGCTGCAGACCGAGTCATTTTGGATCCCGGCGTCGGCTTCGGCAAGACGGCCGAGCAAAATCTCGCCGTCTTGGAAGCGCTGCCGCGATTGGTGGCGCTCGGATTCCCCACGCTGATCGGCGCGTCGCGAAAGTCGACGCTCGGCAAACTGGTTGGCAGAGAGCCGCACGATCGCGTCTATGCAACGGTGGCCGCGACCGCCTTTGCGATTGCGGCTGGAGTGGACGTCGTGCGCGTTCACGACGTGCGCGCGGCGCGCGATGCGGCCGCGGTAACCGACGCGCTCGTCCGCGGTTGGCGGCCGGACGGATGGATCGAGTAACGCTGCGCGGCGTCCGCGCGTACGGCAGCCACGGCTGGGAGGCGGCCGAACGCGATCGTCCGCAACCGTTCGCAATCGACCTTGAGGCCGAGGTCGATCTGCGCGCGGCGCAGCTCAGCGACGATCTCGCCGAGACGCTCGACTATGCCGAGTTGCATCGCCGGGTCGTCGCGATCGTCGCGAACACGTCGTACGCGCTGCTCGAACGTTTGGCGTCGGATATTCTCGAGGCGGTTTTTGAGGACCATCGCGTTGCGCGCGCGATCGTAACGATCGCGAAGCCCGCGATTCTCGACGGCGCGACGCCGTCGGTCACGTTCGATCGAGCCAATCCACGTTACGAAGCCGGATGAGCGAGCACTCAGCCTACGTCGGGATCGGAACGAACGCCGGCGACCGAGCCGACAACCTGTCGTGCGCTCTCCGCGAACTGCGCAGCGTCGGAAGGCTCGTCGCGTCCTCGTCCACGTATCGGACGGCGCCATGGGGGCGCCTCGATCAAGCCGAGTTCTTGAACGTTGTTGCGTCGCTGCGAACCGAGTTGTCGCCGCACGATCTGCTCGATTCGCTTCTCGCGATCGAACGGCGGCTCGGTCGCACCGCCGGCGAACGCTGGGGACCGCGCATCATCGATCTGGACTTATTGCTCTACGACGATCTGACGATCGCCGACGAGAGGCTGCGCGTGCCCCACGAGCATCTTGCCGAGCGAGCCTTCGCGCTCGTACCCCTCGCCGAGCTCGACCATCGCTTTGCGGCCATGCGAGACGCACTGCCGGCCTCCGAGTTGGCGGGCGTCATACGGGTCGAGCGCGAAGGCGGTACCATGATGTCGTCCGAGATCGCTTCGGCCATTAGCGAGCGCGTGCGCGCGCTGGCGAATTTCTTGAGTAGCGGCGACGCGGTGCGCGTTCGGATACTTCGCGGAGAGGACGAGATCGAGGTGGCCCGGCGGCAGCAGCACGCCGATCGAC
Source organism: Candidatus Cybelea tumulisoli (assembly GCA_003167155.1). Taxonomy (GTDB): domain Bacteria; phylum Vulcanimicrobiota; class Vulcanimicrobiia; order Vulcanimicrobiales; family Vulcanimicrobiaceae; genus Cybelea; species Cybelea tumulisoli. Next base: position 18,392 of record PMTY01000054.1, on the reverse strand, counting down.
CTCGCCGTTCGAGCGATCGGGCCGTTGGCGATGCGACGCCGCTTCGATTCGATACGATCAAAGCCGATCTGGTCGGAGTATTTCATCTTAGCCGCCCGGCACCGTTCGAAGGCGAAACCTTCGACGGCGACCGGGAGCTGGGCTACGTCGAAGCGCTTGGAATTCGAACGCCCGTTCATAGCATGGGAGCGGGGCGTCTGGTGCGCATCGCGGCTACGGACGAGGCGCCGGTCGAATACGGCCAGCCGCTCTTCTCGATCGCGCGAGGCTAACATCTTCCAAAAGGTTTTAATCGCTAACCGCGGCGAGATCGCGCTACGAATCAATCGAGCCTGTCAAGAGTTGGGCGTTCTGACCGTCGCAATTTTCTCCGAAGCCGACCGGGATTCGCTGCACGTGCGCCAGGCCGACGAAGCATTCTGCGTGGGGCCCGGTCCGGCGGGCCGCTCGTACTTGAACATCCCCAACATCATCTCCACCGCGCTAATAACGCGGTGCGACGCGATTCATCCGGGCTATGGATTTCTTGCGGAGAACGCACGCTTTGCCGAGATCTGCTCCGATCACGGGCTGACGTTTATTGGACCCGAGCCGCGAGTCATCGCATTGATGGGCGATAAGGCCACGGCAAAGAAGGTAGTAAAAGAGGCCGGCGTGCCGACGACACCCGGCACCGACGTACTGCGTTCGGTCGACGAAGCGTACGCGGCGGCGACGGCGATCGGATACCCCGTCTTGCTCAAGGCCACGGCGGGCGGAGGCGGCAGAGGCATGCGCGTCGTCGAGGATCCCAGCGAGTTGCCGCGCGCCTATGCCGGCGCGACGGCCGAGGCCGAGGCGAGCTTCAAAGACGGTCGCCTCTACCTTGAAAAGTTGATTCGCGGCCCCCGCCACATCGAAGTCCAAGTGCTGGGCGACGACTTTGGACACGTCGTTCATCTGGGCGAACGGGATTGCTCGATTCAGAAGCCGGCCCACCAAAAAATCGTTGAGGAAACCCCGGCGCCGCATCTTGCGCCCGCGGTCCGCGCGTCGCTGCACGAGATGGCCTTGCGCGCGTGCCGCCACGTCGGGTACACGAACGCCGGCACGCTGGAGTTTCTTGTTGCCGGCGACGACGTGTATTTTATGGAGATGAACACGCGCATCCAAGTCGAGCATCCGGTGACGGAGATGGCCTACAACATCGATCTGGTCAAAGAACAGATTCGGATCGCCTCCGGCGAGGCGCTGGGCTATGCGCAAAGCGATCTCGTCGCGCGGGGATGTGCGATCGAGTGCCGCATCAATGCCGAAGATCCTCGTAATCATTTCGCGCCGGCGGCCGGCACCGTTTCGAAGCTGGTCTTTCCGGGAGGTCCGGGGATCCGAGTGGACACGCACCTCTACGCCGGCGCGACGATCCCGCCATACTACGACTCGATGATTGCCAAAGTGATCGCGTACGGCGACACCCGGGGGATCGCAATCGCGCGAATGGAGCGCGCGTTGCGCGAGACGGTGATCGAAGGAGTCCAAACCACGATCGAGCTGTGCCTCGAAATTCTCGCCGCGCCGGCTTTCCGCGACGGCCGCTACAACGTCGAGTTTCTTAGCAACGAGCTCGCGCTGCGATGACGTCGCGAACGTCGCGTCGCATGGCGCGCGAGCAGGCGCTTCAAATTCTCTACAGCATTATGATCGGTAACCGTGAGCCGCAGGACGCGTTGCGCGAAGTCGTCGGCGAAGGCGCCGACGGCGAGCAACGGGCTTTCGTCAAGGAGTTGACGCTGGGCACGCTGGAATACGCCGAGCAAGCCGACCGCATCGTGAGCCCGCTCTTGGAAGGCTGGGCGCTCGAACGGCTGCCCACGATCGATCGCCTGCTGCTGGAGATGGCTACTTTTGAAATCCGCTGCTGCCCGGAGACGCCGGCTGCGGTTGCGATCAATGAGGCCGTCGCGCTGGCCAAACGCTTCTCCACCGAAGACTCCGGACGTTTTGTGAACGGAGTGCTCAGCGCCGTCGCCAATGCCAAGGAATAAGCGCCGCAGCCGAGCCGCGCGCATCGTGCGGGGCGTTGCAGTTACCATCTTCATGCTGGCGCTCTTTGCCGTTGGCACCGTCGCGGGAATGGTGGCCGCATACGGGCGCAACCTTCCCGACATCAGCCGAATGGCCGATTATCAGCCGGCAGGCACCACTCGCATCTTTGCCCGTGACGGCTCGCAACTTGCCTCGGTGTATAAGGAGAACCGCGTCTGGGTTCCGCTCTCGCGAATTCCGGAGGTCGTGCGCGAGGCCTTTATCGCCAACGAGGACCACAACTTCTACTATCATCACGGCGTCGACTTCGGCGGCATCGCGCGCGCGGCGTTCGCCGACCTCACGCACCAGCAGTTTCAGGGCGCCTCGACGATCACGCAGCAGTTGGCTCGCCGCCTCTTTCTCAACGATCAGGTCTCGGTTTCGCGCAAGATTCAAGAGGCGCTGTTGGCGATCGAGATCGAGCGATTCTACACGAAGGACGAGATCCTCGAGCGTTATCTCAACATCATCTACCTAGGCTCCGGAGCGTACGGCGTCGACGCTGCGGCGCACACCTATTTCGGCCGCAGCGTCGACAAACTCACGCTGCCGCAGGCGGCGCTGCTCGCCGGCGTCGTGGCCGCCCCTTCGGTTTATTCGCCGCTTGTGAACCTTCGGCTGGCACGCGACCGCGAGCGACACGTTCTCGATCGAATGGTTGAGAGCGGCGACATCACGCCGGCACAGGCCGACGCCGCATTCGACGAGCCGCTCGACTTGGTTTCGGAGCGAATCCCCGGTTTGCAAGGCTACCGCTACCCGTACTTCACGACGTATGCCATCGCGCAGTTGGAGCATCTTTTTGGCGCGACGGCGGTCGAGGAGGGCGGCCTGCAAGTCTACACGACTTTGGATCAGCGGATGCAAAACATCGCGCAGGAGGCGGTAGCCTGGGGCGTCAACCAGGCACTCGCCGAGGGGATCGGGGCGCATCAAGCGGCGTTGGTTGCGTTGAGACCCTCGACCGGCGAGGTCCTCGCGATGGTCGGCGGCGTGCATTTTTCGCTCGACAACCAATTTAATCGCGCGTGGCAGGCGCGGCGACAGCCGGGCTCGTCGTTCAAGATCTACGATTACACGGCTGCAATCGACTCGGGGATACCGGCAAGCACGATCGTTGACGATACTGCGGTAAGCTACCCGATGGGCGACGGCACCCAATGGTCGCCGCAGGACGACGATTACAGGTATATGGGTGCGATCACCCTGCGAGAGGCGCTGACGATGTCGCGCAACATCGTGGCGGTGAAGCTCGCAGACCGCATCGGGTTAGACCGTATTATCGATTACGCACATCGCATGGGCGTAACGTCTCCCCTCGAGGCGAATCTTTCGCTCGCGCTTGGTTCATCGGTCGTCAGCGTGCTCGATCAGGCCAGCGGCTATTCGACGCTTGCCAACCAAGGATTGCACGTGGATCCCACACCGTTTCGGCTGGTGAAGGATTCGCTCGGCACCATCATTCTGGACGATCGCTTTCCTGCGTCAACCGACGTCGTGAGTGCGGGAACTGCCTATATCATGACTTCGATGCTGGAGGACGTCATCGCGCACGGTACCGGCTACCCCAATGCCGTCATCGGACGTCCGGCAGCCGGCAAGACCGGCACGACTTCGAGTTTTCGCGACGCCTGGTTCGTCGGCTATACGCCCGATTTGGTCACGGCGGTTTGGCTGGGAAACGACGACTATAGTCCGATGAACGAATCGTACGGCGGCAACATACCGGCGCGCATCTGGGCAAAGTTCATGAAAGCCGCACTGGCCGGCACCCCGCCGCACGAGTTTGCGTTCCCCGCCGAAGAGATTGCAAAGGTCGCCGGTTGCGCGCAGGGGTTTGAATATTTTCTTAGGGGCACCGAGCCTCAATCCGGTTGCGGTGGCTCGATCGACCAAACCGAGCCCGACGACGTCCAGCCCGCGGCGGCGGCTCCGGCCGAACTCGCGCAGCCCCCGGTGGAGACGCCTTCGCCACTCCTTGCGCCGACGGCGCAACCGCCGCCCACGGACGAGCCGTAACGTCGCGATGAACGGCGAGCCGCTACTGGAGGTCTCGGTCGGCGAATTCTCACGGCGCTTCGCCGGAATGGTTGCCCGCCACAAAGCTCTGCAGCGCATCGCCATCGTCGGCGAGATCACCGATCTTCGGCGCTGGACTGACGGCAACCTCAACATGACGCTGAAAGAGGGCGAAGCGATCCTGGTCTGCTTCTCGTTTGCGAGCGAGGCGCGGCGCTTCCCAATCCTCCGAGAGGGACTGATGGTTCGCGCGGAAGGCAGTGTCGAGATTCGCCCCAACCGAAGCGTCTATCAGCTTCGCGCGATTGCCGTTTCGCTCGTCGGCGAAGGTAAGCTTGCCGCCGAAATCGAGGAGTTGCGGATGCGTTTGCGTGCTGAGGGTGCGTTCGACGCATCGCGCAAACGCGAGATACCGGCCTTTCCGCGCAGGGTTGCGCTGATTACGAGCGACGACGACGCGCGCGCCGATTTCGAAGGCCGCCTGCGTAGCGAAGCGCCGCACGTGCAGGTCGAGTTCTTTCGCACGCGCGTCCAAGGCAAAGGGGCGGAGATCGACGTGGCCGAGGCACTCGACCGAGCTTCGCGAGTCAAAGCCGACGTCGTCGTGATCACGCGGGGCGGCGGCTCCAGCGACGATCGCCTGACGTTCAATCTCGAACCGGTGGTGAGGGCCATTCTGCGCTCGCCGCATCCGGTGATTACCGCTTTGGGCCATCTCAAGAACCGGCACCTCGCCGATGAAGTCGCCGACCTTTCGCTGGCGACTCCGACTGCCGCCGCCGTCCACCTCGGCAAAGAATGGTCGCGCGCCTTCGAGCTGTCGGAGCGCCTGCGCGCTGCGTTGCACAGGGGTTATCGATCGGTTCTGGCCGGCAAAACGCAGAGCGTGCGTTTTGCAGACGTAGCGCTCGAGCGTTCCGCCGAAGGTTTCATCAATCGCCGTCTGGCCCAGATGCGCGGGTTCGAGCGGCTTCTCGAGCAGCGCAGTCCCGCAGCCCGCGTCGGGGCGTGGCGGCTCGGCTTCGTTCGTTCCGGTGCGGCGCTTGCACGATCGGTTGAACGTTTGCAGCAGCAGTGGTTGAGACGCTTGGAACGCGCGCAAGCATTGTTGGACGGTGAAGATCCGTATCGCCCGCTGGCGCGCGGCTACGCCATCGTCACGAAGGCCGGCGTGGCGGTGCGCGACGCCGCGGTGCTCGCGCCCGGTGACGCCGTGACGGCGAGAGTTGCGCACGGGACGTTCGACGCGCGCGTGGAATCGGTACACCCAGAATGACCGACAAGCTCCCCAAAACGTTCGAGCAGAAGCTCGCGCGCATCGAGGCGATCGTCAAGGAGTTGGAGGGTGGTACCGTCGAGCTGCAACGCGCGACCGAACTCTTCAAAGAGGGCAAAGTGCTCGCGCGCGACTGCGAAGCGCTTTTGAAGAGCGCGCAAGAGCAGATCGACGAGGCGATGGCCGAGCCGCCCGGCACCGGCGACGATCGCGCCACCCCCGCTCCGGAGCTCGACCACGAGCTGCCGTTTTGAGCGCATCGCGGGCGTGTTCGCCCTAGTCAAACCATCCGCGGAGCATCTCGAAAGTTACGTTGCAGCCCTTAAGCGAGGCTGGTCTCCCGACAATCTGCGCGACGAAACCAGAATAGAACAACTGCACCGCATCGCCTCCGACCCGCAAGCCTTCCTGAGTTCGCTCGATGACCGTGAAGGCAAGAGCGGGCCCATCCGTTTGGCGGACGGGTCTTTTGTTCCGCGTCTTCCCGGCTTCAAGCGCTGGATGTGGGATGGCGACTTCGCCGGTACGATCGGATTGCGATGGCAACCCGGCACATCGGCTTTGCCGCCGTGGTGTTTGGGGCACATCGGGTACGGTGTCGTTCCGTGGAAGCGGCGGCGAGGCTATGCCACCACGGCTCTGCGTTTGATTCTGCCCGAGGCCCGTGAACAAGGCCTTCTATATGTCGAACTCACGACCGAAGAAGAGAACGTTGCTTCGCAGCGAGTAATTCTCGCCAACGGCGGCGCTTGCGTGGGGAGATTCGAGAAAAGCACGGCGCACGGCGATCTCGCAGGACTCCGCTTTCGCATCGATTTGACTAAGGGGGAGGCCGCCGATGCAACCCAAAAATGGTCACCATGCGCGCAATGATCTCAGCGATACTGGCTTTTGCGATGATCTCGCTTGCGTCCCCAACGGCAGTTGCTCAGAGCCCCGTTCCGGCTCCGGTGGCTTCGTCATCGCCGGCCTCGGCGCAATCCGCGATCGATCTCGAGCGCAGCCGGATCGATACGATGCTGCGCACCGGTCACGCCGATGTGTCGTGGTTCGCTGCCGCGTTCCTAGCCGAGGTCTCAACGGCCGAAGTGAATGCCGCCATCGCGAGCCTAACGGCTAAGCTCGGTACGTATCAGAGCGTAGCTTTCACTCCGACCAAGTTTATCGCGCACTTCGCCAAGGGAACCGACGACGTCCTCATTCATCTCGATGCGGACATGAAGATTGACGGGCTACTCTTCAAGTCACCGCAGGTCTCGGCAAGCTCCCTCGACGAGGCTCTTACGACGCTGCGGCGTGTAACCGGCACGGTCTCCTACGTCATAGTCGAAAACGGCCGCTCCGAACGAGCGGCCCTCAATCCATCCGAACTGCTGGCGGTAGGCTCGGCATTCAAGCTCGCGGTGCTCAACGCGCTTCTCGACGAAGTTAGGAGCGGCTTTCGACATTGGAGCGACGTCGTGCCGCTTGCGCAGCGATGGAAGAGTCTGCCGAGCGGCGTGCTGCGCACGTGGCCCGCCGGAACGCCGCTGACGCTGGCGACGTACGCCGCGGAGATGATCTCCATTAGCGATAATACCGCAGCCGACGCGCTCGTGCGGATCGTCGGCCCCGCTGCGCTCAAACGCTATGCCGGCAGCAACGAACCGTTCTTAACGACGCGCGAAATGTTTATTTTGAAATCGGACGAGGGCGCGAGCAGCCGCGGCATGTATCTCACGGTCGATTCACCCTCCGGCCGGGCTGCACTCCTGCGGCGCATCGATACGATGCCGCTGCCGGGCATCGAGCAAATGATGAACGCGCCGAACCTCGCAATTGAGTGGCACTACAGCGTTCGAGATCTCTGCAAACTCGTGGAACGGGTGGCCGCTCTGCCATTGATGTCGATCAACCCCGGAGTATCCGATCCGGCGGATTTCAAGCATGTTGCCTATAAAGGCGGCTCGGACGTCGGCGTGATCAATTTAACGACGATGGTGACGACGCGCCGCGGCACCAAGCTCTGTTTTTCGGCGACGGGGAACGATTCGGCCCACGACGTCAACGAATCGGCGTTCGAGTCGGCATATGGAGCGGCGGTCCGCTACCTCAAAGACCTTTAGGCTGAGGCGAGCTGCCGCTCGAGTGCGGTAAAGATCGCGATGACTTCTCGTGCTTCATAGACCTGTCTGCGCTGGCGGTCTTTTGTCGGCTTTAGGATATTTGCGCTTTCTAATCGGCCGATTGCCGATAAGGCTGCGGGCAGCGAACACTTCAGCCTCGTTTGAACTTCCGAAGCGGTAAGAATCGGCAATCCGGGCAGCGCAAGTATGAGCCGAAGTACCGTGGAGTCTGAGCGGACGGCTCCAATGCGCTCGCGCCAACGTCTCTGCAGCTCGAGGATGCGGCGCTCGAAAGCACCGGCATCCAGAACCGCCCTCGTACACGCAGAGGCGAACGCGCCCATCCAGAAGTTAAAACCCTCGACGGCCTTCTTCGAGGTAGGCTCACCGACGTAACACATTGAGTTAAGCCCCTCGACGTACTCCTTCGCCATCGTCGCTAAAACGAGTGAGATGGGCGGGGTAATCGCGGTCGTCAGCCGGCGCCGGCGGAGGACCATGTGAATCAGCGTGCGTCCGACTCGGCCATTGCCGTCAGGGAAGGGATGAATCGCTTCGAATTGCGCATGCGCAACTGCCGCCTGCACGACGGCAGGAGCCGAATCGGTGCTGCAGTACGCGCACAGGTCCTCGAGCAGGTTCGCAAGCATCCCGGCCGGTGGCGGAACGAAGCTCGCCGAACATGGATTATAGGAACTGCCACCGATCCAATTCTGTTTGTCGCGAACCTTCCCAGCCGCAGCTCCGAAGCCGGCGGGCTTCATCAATCGGCGGTGCACGTTAAGGAGTAAACCGAGCGTTATCGGTTGACCCGGACCGACAGCTCGAATCGCAAAGTTCATCGCATCGACATTAGCGAGGATTTCAGCGGCGGTTACGTCTTTAACGTCGCTCCCTTGTGCGCGCGCTGCATCGGCCTGGAGCAAGCGGCGAGCGCCAATCTCTAAACCCTCAATCTTTGAGGAACTGACCGATTCAGCACGCAGAAGGAGCCGGGCGAGCGCTTCGGTGTCGGCAAGCGCTCTCGCGTCACGATCGAGTTGCGAGATCGCTCGTTCGGCATCGGCCACATCGGCCGCCTCGCGAGCTTCCAGGAAAAGGGGTCGCCCGATGAGGGGATCGGGAATATAGGACCAATAGCTACATCCTTGACGGTCTCTGCGCGGTAAGCTCGACATCGGTCCCGTGCCGGGCCAAAAGGCTTTAATTCGACTCCCCACAACTAAAGTATAGCACTTAACCTTTAATTAGCGGTAACGGAATTAAACATTGCGCAGCTCTAAACGCCTCGACGACGCCGTTGCCGAGCAGGCCGGCATAACCCGCTCGCAGGCACGCAGCCTGATTCTCGAAGGCCGCGTCAGCGTTGAGGGAAACCCCGCCACGAAGGCGGGACAGAGCGTCCCGCGAGAGTCTAGCATTTCCATCCAGAGGCCGCGCCGGTTCGTCAGCCGCGGCGGTGAGAAGCTCGATTACGCCCTGACCGCGTTTGGAATCGACCCCCGCGGCGCGACGGCGCTCGACGTCGGCGCTTCGACCGGCGGCTTTACCGATTCTCTCTTACAGCGCGGCGCCGCAAACGTGACGGCGCTCGACGTGGGGTACGGCCAACTGGACTGGCGTTTGCGAAACGATCCGCGCGTCGTGGTGATCGAGCGGACCAACTTTCGCCGGCTCCCCGACGACGCGTTCCCGGGCGGCTTCGACCTCATCGTGATCGACGCGTCGTTCATCTCGTTACGCACGATCTTGGAGCGCGCGCTGCGGTATCTGCGCGAAGGCGGCACGATCGTCGCCCTCGCCAAACCGCAGTTCGAAGCCGGCCGCGAGCGCCTCGGCGCCGGAGGCGTCGTACGCGAACCGGAGACGCATCGCGCCGTTCTGGAAGAACTACGCGCGGCGGCCCTGCGCCTAGGACTGGTTCCGGTGGCGCTCGCGGGCTCGCCGTTACGAGGACCGGCGGGCAATCGGGAGTTTTTCATGGAGCTTCGCCGGGCCGGAATGCCCTTTGAGGACGCACGAATCCAAGAGGTCCTCGACGAACGACCCGCATCATGACGCTGCTTGCCATCGAGTCCAAGGTCGTCGCGCTCTTCGTCGACATGACGCGCGAGAACGCGCGATCGATTGCACGCCGCGTCGCCGACGACTTTCGCGCCGGCGGATTTGCGGTGGTCGACGGTCCGCGTGCCGCAGAAGCCGCGCTGCTCATCACGGTCGGGGGAGATGGAACGCTCCTGCGAGCGGCGCGCATCGCGGTACAGCACGACATCCCGTTGTTCGGCATCAACACGGGGCGCTTGGGCTTCTTGACGGAGCTCGACGAAGACGATCCGCGCCTCGCCGACCTACCGGCCTTGCTGGAGCGAGGACTCTTCATCGATCAAAGAACCGCGCTGCAAGCCGAGTACGGAGAACTGCACTACTTCGCCCTCAACGACGTCGTCGTGAGAAAGGGGGAAGTCTCGCGCATTGTGCCGTTTGGTTTGACTGTGGATGACGGGGCGCCGACTCGCATTGCGGCCGACGGAATCTGCGTTGCAACGCCGACCGGTTCGACGGCCTATTTTCTCTCGGCCGGCGGTTCGCTCATCGCACCGACCGTCGAAGCCTTCGGCGTCGTTCCGCTGTTGCCGCACACGCTCTTCTCGCGTCCGCTCATCGTACCGACGCATTCGACGATCGAGATTACCTCCGACCTTGAAGGCGCGCAGGCGCATCTCGAGTGCGACGGAGAGGTGCTCGGCGACGTGGCGCCCGGCTCCAGCGTGGTCATCCGCTGTCATCCCAAGCGAGTCCGCTTTGCGCGAACGAAGCCGCTGCACTTTCTCGAGCGCCTCGAAGCGAAAATGCTGTGGGGTGTTTCCATCAAGGATCCACGTCGTTAACGAACCTTCGATGCTCGGACGCCTGGAAATTCAGAACTACGGCCTGATCGCGCGCGCCGGCGTTGAGTTCGCGCAAGGTGCGACGATTTTCACCGGAGAGACGGGCTCGGGCAAGACGATGCTCCTCGGCGCGCTCGACTTCGCGCTGGGCGCGCGAGCCGCTCCCGACGCGGTGCGACGCGGAGCGCGAGGTGCCGTGGTAACGATTTCATTCGAGCCGAACGACTCGCTGCGAGCGCGGCTCGAGGCCGATGGCTTCGAGCTGGATCCCGGCGAAGAAGCCAGCATCGTTCGCGAGATAACGCAAGCCGGGCGTTCGAGCGTTCGCGTCAACGGCCGCCCGTCGACGGCAGGGTACGTTCGCGATATCGGCGACGCCATTGCGGAGCTGGTCGGCCAGCACGAAGCGCAGCGCCTTCTCTCGCCAGCCTATCATTTGGAGCTTCTCGATCGATTCGCCGGCGATTCTGCGCTTGCGTTGCGGGCTGCGGTGAGCGCGGCATATGCTCGAGCGCAAGCCGCCGCGCAATCGCTCGAACGCTTGACCGGCGACGAACGCGATGCGCGCGAGCGGTACGACGAAGCCCTTTTTGTCGTGCGGGAGATCGAGGACGCGCGGCTAGATCCGGCGCAGCTCGAGCAGTTGCGCGAGCGTCGGGCGTATTTGGACAATGTCGAGCGCATCGCCGTCGCGTTGGAAGCGGCGCATGAAGCCTTGACCAGTAACGAGTCGGCCGCGACGCAAGGGTTGGGGACGGCCGCCGCCGCGCTGACGGGTATTGCAAAGTTCGGCGAGGGCTTGCGCGAAATGGCGCAGCGAGCCGGCACCTTGCAGACCGAGGCTGCCGAGCTAGGCGCCGATGTTGCCCGCGAGTTGGATTCGACCGAGTTCGACCCGGGCGAGCTCGAAGCGATCAACTCGCGCCTCGCTCTGGTCGAACGTCTGCAACGGCGGTACGGCGGAAATATCGACGAGGTCATCGAGCGTGCGCGGCGCGCCCGAGCGACCGTCGAAGAGTTCGAGAACCGCGACGGCCTTTTGGAGCAGTTGCGATCGGAGGCGCAGGTGGCCACGCGCGAACTCGAGAGCCTTGCGCAATCGCTGACGAAGGCTCGGCAAAAGGCCGCAAGCGCTCTTGGAAAACGCGTGATTGCGGAGTTCAGCGAGATCGCGTTGGACTCCGGGCGCTTCGAGGTCGATCTGCAGCGTTTGGAACGGGTCGGCGCGCTGGGTGCGGACCGCGTGGAGTTTCTTTTTGCCGCGAACGCCGGTGAAACCGCACGGCCAATTGCGCGAGTTGCCTCGGGCGGCGAACTATCCCGCGTCTTGCTCGCGCTCGTGGTCGCGCTCGCGCGGTCGCGTAACTCCTTTGAAGCGCTGATCTTTGACGAAATCGACGCCGGTATCGGCGGTGCGACCGCGACCGCGGTGGGCGCGCGGATCGGAGAGCTGGCGCGACAAGGGCAAGTCGTCTGCGTGACGCACTTGGCGCAGATCGCAACGTGGGCCGACCGTCACTACGTTCTCGACAAGGTCGAACGAGGCGGCGAAACGACGATTACCGTGCGCGAGCTCGACGGCCGCAAAGAGCGCGAAGGCGAGATCGCGCGCATGCTCTCGGGTGAGACGCACGACGTCGCCTTGCGCCACGCCCGCGCCCTGCTCAAAACCGCAAAGATAACTTAGCGAGGCCGGCATACCCCGAGCCGGCCCTAAGGAATCTGGTGGATCTTGAGAACGTTGGTGCCGCCGGATCCGACGGGCATTCCGGTCGTAAAGGCGATCAAGTCGCCCGGGTTGACCAGCCCCGCGCTCACCATGTGCCGCTCGGTCAAGTAGAGCAGCACGTCGATTGACGAATAGGCCTCGATTAACAGCGATTCGGTACCCCAAAGCAGCGCGAGGCGGCGCGCGACGTCGGGTTCCGGCGTCAAAGCGACGATTCGAGCCTGCGGGCGAAATGCGGCAATGTGATGGGCGGTGTTCCCCGTGGTCGTCCCGGTGACGATGTACGGCGTCTTGAGTTCGGCGCTGGCTCGAGTCGCTGCCTCGGCGATCGACGAGGCAATCGTCGGCTCCATGTTCTCCAGGCGACGATCTCGCAAGAGCGCGTGCGGATAGTGCCGCTCGACCTCGCGCGCGATCTCGGCCATCGTGCGAACCGCTTCGGTAGGATAGCTTCCCAGCGCGGTTTCGCCGGAAAGCATTACGGCATCGGTTCCGTCGAGAATCGCGTTGGCGACGTCGGTCGCCTCGGCACGCGTCGGTCGGGGCGACATTATCATGGATTCGAGCATTTGCGTCGCCGTCACCACCAGCTTGCTGGCGCGGTTACATTTCGCAATGATCTCTTTTTGGATGATCGGCACAGTTTCGATCGGCACCTCGATTCCCAGATCGCCGCGCGCGACCATGATTCCGTCGGCGGCGGCGATGATGTTATCCAGCTCGGCGAGCGCTTCGTGCTTTTCGATCTTAGCGATGACGGGAACCCGTAGCCCTCGTCCGGCAATAAAGTCTTTGACGATTGCGACGTCTTCGGCCGACCGCACGAACGAGATGGCGACGTAATCCACGCCGTGGTCCAGCCCGAAGGCGAGGAACTCGAGATCGCGCGGCGTTACCGACGAAATGTTCAACGAACCGTCGGAGTAGTTGATCCCTTGCGCGGCGCGAAGCTCGCCGCCGAACTCGACAGTCGTCTCGATATCCTCCGCGCTCTTTCCGACGATGAGCAGCGCGATTTGACCGTCCTGGAGATAGAGGCGCTTGCCGACCTCGACGTCGGCGGGCAAATCGCGATACGTGGTGCTGACGCGATCCTTGGTTCCCTCGACTGGCTGCGTGGTGATGATAAAGCGCGCGCCTCGTTCGAGCCGGATGGAGGGCACGCCGCCGGCAAGCAAGCCCGTGCGTACTTTTGGACCAGGCAGATCTTGCAGCACCGCCGTATGGATGCCCAGCTCTCGGGATATCTGCCGCGCGGAGCGAATCACGGCGGCGTGTTCTTCGGGCACGCCGTGCGAAAAGTTCAGCCGCAACACGTTGGCCCCGCACAAAAAGAGCGAACGCAGTACCGCTGGATCGCGCGATGCCGGACCGACGGTCGCGACGATCTTCGTGCGCTTGTGCAAAATTTGTTCCATCGAAGAATCAGCCTTGTGCCTCGGAACCGGCAGGCTCCTGCGGATGCAGCAACGCAGTTAAAATCGTGAAGTTCGGGCGCGATCCGCGGGACCGGCGCTATCCGGAACGACTAACGGGAAGCTTTCTCGCGTCGCTCCTACTGCACGCTTTGCTTGCGGCGCTGCTCTTTACCGTGCTGGTAAGCTCGTCGGAGCAAGGCGCGAACGAGAACGTGCAAGGCGGCGAAGTAATAACGGTCTCGCGAACTTCCCCGGTGGTGGTCCCCAACCAACCGGCGGCCACTCGCGCCGTCGCCCCCCAGCCGCACGTGCCCCAGATCGCGCCGCTGCATCACGCCCCGTTGACGGCGCCGCTCGCGCAGCGTTTGCCGGTCAATCGCCACGAGCTTGCAAAGTCCGCCCCGACCGCCCCGCCTAATCCGCCTCCAATTCCGCAAAGCACGCCGCAGCCCAACCCGCAGCCGACGCAAAATGTCGCCGAGACGCACCCTAGCTACGAAGTGCCTTCCGCGCCGGTTAGCATTCCGACGGTCGGACCGATCGCCGTTGCCTTGAAGCCGCCGCCGACCGTCGCGCCGTCACCGGCACCTTCAACTGCGCCGATAGCCCGGGCCTCACCCAAGCCCGCGGCTCCAACGGCCCGGCCCAGCGCCAAACCGGCGACGCCTGCCCCGGCATTGCCAAAGCCGGCGCCGACCGCCGCCTCCATTGCGCGCGCCACCCCGGCTCCCGTTAGCGGCGTGCCGAGCCCCAGCCCGACCAGCACGGCCGTAGTCGCGCGGACTAGCGGGACGGCGCCCAAGCCCGCACCCAGCGGCGGTGCCTCTCCGGGACCGCGCACCGGCATCGGTGCGGTTCAGAAGAGTGCTGCTCCGCAACGTCCGATCGCCGTACGCCCGGCACCCTCGCCCAGCGCACAACCCACCCGCGCCCCAAGAAAGCAAAGCGAGCCCAATATCAATGCAAAGCTGCGCGCAATGCTTCCGAATAACCCCGTGAATCCGCAGAGCAAACAGTACACGCCCACCTACTCGTTGCGCGGCCGCCTCGAGCCGACGCCGCCGCCCGATGTCCTCGAGCGAACGAAATATATCTACGAAGTCAAGGGAACCGGAAACGAGGATCACGTGAAGATGTGGGTCGTTGCCGCGCGAAAGGCGGGCCCGACCACGATCTGCACGGGCTGGCTCGTTCGCTATCCGCGTGCAATGAGAGGGGGGTATGCCGTCGCGGCGGGCCCCGATTCGACGATCGTCCGCAGCAGTGCGCCAGGCGGCCCGGCAAACGGTACGCAGATCGCAATCGGTGGCGGCGGCGGCGCGGAGGCGCCGCTCAGTCCGTTCGACGCCGGCATCGCGCCGATCGTGGACGGAATGGTTTCGCAGACGTGTAACGGACGGCTCCTGGTACCCTACGCACAGTCGCCAGGCTCGTCGCCGTGACGAAGCATCATTCCCCCTTGCGTTCCGACGTAAGTCGCACTAGAATTCGAGTGTGCCGGTATGGCCGGCGCGACTAGTCAAAAAACCAAGGAGGGCGGTTGGAACCGCAAAATCCCCCGGGCCAGCGAGCCCGCGAACTACGCGCCAAGTAACAGGGCGCCCCTAGCGCGCCCACGGCGGCCGGACGATTTTCCGGCGGCGCGCCAGTCGCAAGATTGGAAACAGAACGAGGGGCCGTGCCCACGTGGGGTTGCGGCCCGTCGTCCTTTTCGCTATCCTATGAGGTGGATTTCAAAAGGAGCGTGGGTTTTGTCCCGCGCTTCACTGCTTGCGAGAGCAACCTTCGACGACTATGAGAGGCGATATTGCAGCGGCTTTCGAGCGCGAGCTGGACGCGGTCGTGCACGACAAAGCCTTTGTTGGGCTCGAGATCGTACAGCATCACGCACGCTCGGTTCGTGGTGCTGCGGAGTTGCGCGTGACGATCGACGCGGCTGGCGGTGCCGATCTCGCGCTCTGCGAACGGCTGGCGGCGCGCATCAACGCGACCCTCGGCGAGGTAAGTTCGGAGTATAGCCTCGAGGTAGAATCGGCCGGTCTCGACCGCCCGCTGGTTCGACCCAAAGACTACGAACGGTTCGCGGGTGAACGCGTTCGGATCGTCACCTCGCTGACCGTTAACGGCAGCAAGACGCATCGCGGCGTCCTGCGCGGCTTGCGAGGCGAAACGGTCGTTCTAGAGACCGAGCGGGGCGAGCTCTTACTGCCGATGGCCGCGATCAAGTCGGCGAACTTGGAATACGACGTGCGCCTGGATCTACAGCGCGACAAACAACAACGGAAACAACTGCATGGCAACGATAGAACACACGGGAACTGAAGACAAACTCATCGACGTACTGCACTTCATTGCGCGGGAGCGCAACATTTCGTTTGAAATGTTGCTCGAAGCGCTCGAAGCGGCGTTACTAACGGCGTACAAGCGCCACTTCGGAAGCGAGTCCAACGCGATCGTACTGGTGGACCGGCAGAGCGGGGCTTACCGGGTCTTCCACCGTCGCAACATCGTCGAAGAGGTTACGGATCCAAAACTCGAGATCTCCCTCAAGGAGGCCGGCAGCCCTTATCAGGCGGGCGACTTCTACGACGAAGAGGTCACGCCCAAAGATTTCGGACGAATCGCCGCGCAGACCGCCAAGCAAGTGATCGTGCAACGCATTCGCGAAGCCGAACGAGACACCGTCTATAATAAGTACGTGCGCAAGCTCAACGACCTGGTTACCGGCACCGTTCAGCGATACGAGCAACGCAACATGTACGTTGCGCTCGAAGGCCGAGACGAGGCCGTCATGTACCTCGACGAACAGGTGCCCGGCGAAGCCTACCGCATCAACGATTTCATTCGAGCCTACGTACTCGACGTCAAGAAGTCTCCGAAGGGACCGCAAGTGATCCTTTCGCGCGCGGCCGAAGGCCTCGTGCAGCGCCTTTTGGAGCTCGAAGTTCCCGAGATCGCCGATGGAACGGTCGAAATTATGGCGATCGCTCGCGATCCCGGCGGACGCTCGAAGGTCGCGGTGCGGAGCAACCGGCCCGAAGTGGATCCGATTGGGGCGTGTTTGGGGCCTAAGTCGAGTCGCATCGCCAACGTCACCGACAACTTGCGCGGCGAGAAGGTTGATATCATTCGCTACGATCCGGCCCCGGCGACCTTCATCATGAATGCGCTCGCACCGGCGAAGGTAATCGCCGTCGAGCTCTTCGAGGATGACGCCGTCGCGATGGTCATCGTTCCGGATTACCAACTCTCCTTAGCGATCGGCCGAGACGGACAGAACGTGCGACTCGCAGCGCGATTGACCGGCTGGCGATTGGACATTGCCAGCGAAAGCGAATCCGGCCAGGCTCGGGAGCGGTATCTAGTAGAGCGGGAACAGACAGCCGAGGAGACTCCGGCTGCCGAGCCGGAGGAGGGCAGCGCAGAGTCGCCGCCGCCGGAAGGGATTGACGCGGAGCTGATTCGCAAGCTCGAAGAGTTTCGGCGCGAACGTCTGGGAAGCGACGATTCCTAATCCGGTTCGCACTTGCGTCGGCTGCCGCCGGAGGTTCCCACAAGCCGAGCTCGACCGTTTTGTGCGCTCGGCAACGGGTTGGCAGGCGGATCGGAGCAAGGCTCGCAGCAAGCAGCCCGGCCGCGGCGCCTACCTTTGTTCGCCGCAATGCAGCGAGCGTGCCGCGAAAAACAAGCGGTATCCGGGGCTTGGCGCGGCGGCGGTCGAATATGGTTTAATAAGGAACTCATGCAAGTAAATGGACTCGATGATGCCGCGTAACGACCACGCCCTCCGATGAGGGCCAACCTTTGATTACTTAGCGGAGCCAAGCCGTCGGTTGGGGCTCCGCGCACTCCAACTGATGGGACTCGGGCGCCCTGCGCTCGAGAGTGAACTTGGCCGGAAAAGTACGGATTTTCGAGCTCGCAAAAGAAGTCGGGCTCACCTCAAAAGAACTCACAGCGCTCTTCAACGACCGGTTGGGAGGCGTCTTCGAGGCAAAAAACCAGCTGAGCGTAGTGCCGGACCAGATCGCCGATCTGGTGCGCGGCGTTCTGCTCAAGTCAGTCGAAGAGCCACCGGCCAAGCCGAAGGCCCGCGCGCCTAGCGCCGCCGCGTCCACGGCGGTAAAGCCTCCGGCTGCCAAACCCGCGGTAAAGGCCCCGGCCCCGCCGCCCGCGGCGGTCGCAGTGGCGGCATCGCCCGCGCCGCCCATCGCACGATTGAAGCCGGTCACAACGCGGGCCGCGGCTCGCCCTGCGGAAGCCCCGGCGGCAGCGCCGGCGGTAGCCGCTCCGGCACCACCGGAGCGGGTGGCGCCGACCGTCGAACCGCCTCCGCCCCCCGCCCGCATTGCCCCAGCCGNNAGCCCCGCGGCCGCCGGAACCGATCTTTCAACTTCGCCCCGTGCCCGCAGGGCAGCAGTCGATTGCAAAGAGGCAGGCACCCCCGGCGCCCGGAGCGACCGCATCGGCTTCACCGGGACCGCGAACCGGTCTCCCAGGGCGCCCCGGCGTCGCGCCGCGCCCAGGCGAAGTCATGCCTGGCCAAGGCGGCAAAGGGACCGGCGCTCCCGCGCGCGGCCCTGTCGCGCCGCGGCCGCTTCCCCCACCGCGTCGCCCGGCTGGAAACGGCCCGTTCAGGCCGATCACGCCAGGGATGCGTCCCGCCCCAGGTCGCCCCGGTGGCGGACCGACGGAAGCGCCGACGCCTTCGAGCGGAGCGCGCCCGGGAGACCGAGCGCGCAGCCACGAGGAAAAGGCGACTGCGAAAAAGGATCGCGAGAAGGAGCTGCTGCTCGAGAAAGAGCGGCTGCGCAAGAAGAAGGGTGAATCGGCCCCAGCGCCGGCGCGCGCGCTCGAGACCATCGAGATCCCCGATTTGCTGACCGTGCA
>PMTY01000031.1 GCA_003167155.1 Candidatus Cybelea tumulisoli | reverse complement strand
GGCGTTGTTGAGGAAGGTGCCGCCAACCGCGATGACGGCTTGGAAGGTAGCCGGGTCATAGAGGCCGTAGCCGCCGTCGCCCGAGCTGGCAAGATAGGTCACGCCTTTGGTGTCGTAATCCGACTCGGAGGCGCCGCTGCCGTCGTAGCTGTTGCTGACGATGGTTCCACCGAGCTTCACGGCCTCTTGTTCGGCCGTTTCGATGTCGGTCCACGCGTTGGAGTTGGCTTCGACGAGATTGACTTCACAGTTCGGGCAGCTGGCCGAAACCATCTCGACGTCGAGATCGATTTCAACGCCCCAACCCGGGCTGTTGGTCGGGTAGTTGCTCTGCGACCCGTCTTGGTTGTACTTATTGATCTTGCCTACCGGCAGGCCCATGCCCTTACGGTACGCGGCAAAGTCGCTGACGACGTCCGGATTGTCGTAGGCGTCGACGATGAAGACCTTCGCGCCCTTGCCCTTGGTCTTGGAGGGCAGGTTGTAGGCCGCCTCGAGCGAGGCAGCGGACCAACCGGCGTACATCGAGTGGGCGCCGCCGTTCTCGATGAGGACGTCGCATTGGGCCTGCCCGATGCGGCTGCCGCCGCAGGCTGCGCTAGCCGAGTGGTTTGCTTGCCACTGAGGAATATGGATGGCCTGCGCGCCGATGGCGCCACCGGACACAGGCATAGTGGATGAGCCGCCCGCACTACATGCGGCGACTGCGAGCGCCGCAACAAACGGCGCCACGAGTTTTAAGGGTCCCTTCACAAAAGCTCCTTTTTTAAATCCATGGATGGTCTGGGAAGTTGCTGAGTTATTTTTATGCACCGCTACTACCTCCCGGACGCTCGTTTTTGGTAAACGAAATCGGGGGGCGCTTCGTTCCCAGGGCAAGCGCTCGGTGAGGCTGCCACCGGGAAAAATGCGCCTGGGTTTTGAACTTTGCGGCAACTATGAAGAAGCTTTATTGGGCTGCGCTTTGGGCGACGGCCTGCGTCGCACTCTCGGGTTGCGCTTTCGGGTCGCACGACGCGCTGCCCGCTCCGCCCGGCGGCGACTTGGCAGAGACGCTCGGCTTTGCCGGCACGGGGAAGATCCAACACGTCGTTTACATCGTTCAGGAAAACCGGAGTTTCAACGGCCTGTTTATGAGCTATCCCGGCGCGACGACGGCCACGAGCGGTAAGACCTCGATGGGCAAAACGATCAAGCTTCAGCCGGTAAGTTTGGAGGTCAAGTACGAAATCGATCACGGCGCAAGTGGAATGTTCGATGCGTGCCACGGAACCGGGGAACTGCCAGGAACCGATTGCCGAATGGACGGCTTCAACCTGGAAAACGAATATGGCGGACCTACCAATGGCCAGTACGTCTACGCGCCGCGCTCCGAAACCAAACCGTATTGGGATATGGCGCACGAGTTTGTCTTGGCGGACCACATGCACGCGTCGCAGCTCGATGAGAGTTTCGTAGCCCACCAGTATATTATTGCAGCGCAGGCGCACTCGAGCGTCGACGTGCCCGGCGGTCTGTGGGGCTGTGCAGAGGGCAAGCGCGATACGGTTCAGACGATCACGCAGAAGCGCACCTACGGCCCGAGCCAACCTGCGTGTTTCAACTATGAGACGTTGGGCGACGAACTGGATCACGCCAACCTCCCGTGGCGCTTCTACACCAGCAGTTACAAGAAGCCCTTAGGCGGGTTTTGGTCGGGTTATCAGGCGGTCAAGCACATCTTCTACGGGCCCGATTGGAAGAAGGACGTCATCGTTCCGCAGAAGCGCTTTCTGAGGGACATTAAAGCGGGGCAACTCGCGAGCTTCACCTGGATCACGCCGCTCTGCCCCGACTCCGACCATTTGGAGTGCGGCGCCGGCCTTGGGCCGTCGTGGGTAACCTCGCTGGTCAACGCGGTGGGTGAGAGCAAGTTCTGGGATTCGACGGCGATATTCATTCAGTGGGACGATTGGGGAGGCATCTACGATCCCGTGCCTCCGCCGCATAAAGGTTACGACGGCCTCGGCTTCCGCGTTCCGCTCATCGTGATCTCTCCGTATGCGAAGAAGAACTTCGTCTCGCACACGCCGTACGAAACGGCGAGCGTTTTACGCTTCGCGGAGGATTTGTTCGGCCTTGCTCAGCTGAACGAGGCCGACACCCGCGCGACCTCTCCGGCGGCCGATTGTTTCGATTTCTCGCAGAAGGCGCGAACCTTCGTCCCGATCAAAGCACCGAAGGGACCGGACTTTTTCCTGCGTCAAGCCAACGACGGTGAAATCCCCGACGAGCAATAAGCTTGTCCTGACCTCCGTCGAAGGACTATTCGTCGTCGACCGGCAAGCCGGAGGGCTTTTGCTGAAGGAAGAACGACTTCGAACGCTTCGACGGAATCGTGATGAACGAGCGTGGCGACCGCTTGAAATCGAACATCGAAGCGATGCTTTTCGTACTCTCGTCGGTGGTTCCGAGGCGACCCAGACTCCAGTTGTCCTCGATGAATCTGACGATGCTGCCGAACTCGAATGTGTCGTGTGAGATTTCGTTCTTCCCGACGTAGGGTGAGACGATCAGCATCGGCACGCGGAAGCCCGGACCGCCTTGATCGTCGAGTTTCGGGGGCTTGACTTCGTCGTAGAAACCGCCCCAGTCGTCCCATACGATAACGATTGCGGTGGACTTCCAGTACGGGCTTTCACCGATCGCGTTCGTGACGCTGGCCACCCAGGATGGTCCGGTATCGGATTCATAGCCGGGATGATCGGAGTTGGCGCCGTCGGGGATCACCCACGAGACCGACGGCAGCGCGCCCTTTGAGATATCGGCAAAGACGTTCGTGTCGGGCTGCGAGATGTGGGCCTTCCACTCCGCCTTATCGTCGAAGACCGAAGCGATGGCCAAGAACGCGTTCCATAACGCGCCGGTGCTGCCCTGATACGTCGGCGTGTAGTATTTCCACGAGACGTCCTTAGCGTCGAGCAGGTCCTGTAGCGTCTCGTAGCTTCCCGATGAGGGAAAATCCTTAGTGCACGGCGGCGGGCCATGCCTTTCGTATTTCAGCGTGGTCGTGATCAGCTCGGTCGCCGTGCCGGGCGGCGCGTCGCAGCCCCACGGCATCTTTGTTGGGTCGTCGATGAGGCTCTCCGTCGAATCGATGGCCGTACCGCCCCGGATCAAATCCTGATGGGCTGGAAAGCTGGAGCTTCCTTGGGTCGTGAACGTATGATCCGCAATCGCATAATCGGTCGCGATATCCCAATAGGGCGCGACGTCCGCCGGGTCAACGTATTGATACGGCAGAGCCCCTTCGTACTTCCCGTTGATTTTAAAGCGAATCAGATTGAAAGCATCCATCGCGCCGCCGTTATAGGCGATCTTATAGCCGGCGTACGTGTGGCGGAGCGTCGTGGGGGCTTCGAGAGGTTCCTCGGTGAGTTTAATTGACTCGACCTTAGTGCCGATCAGCTCTTTTCCGGTCGTCGTGCCGGCGGTTCGGGGGAACGTGGCGAAAAGATCGTTGAAGGTCCGGTTCTCCTGAACGATCAGAACGAGGTGCGAGATCGGCGAGCTGGGCGATCTCGCCTGGGGCCGCACCGAGAATCCACTAGGCACGCCCAGCGGTGTTCCGCCGTTACACGCAACCAGAAATAAGGCTGCGGCGGCAAAGGCGAGCCGTGTCACGAGCTATTCGGTATCGGGCGGTTCGCTCGACGGCTTCTGGTGCAGGAAGAACGATAACGGAAGCTTCGCTTGGATCTCCTTGAACTTGCGCGGCTTCTGGTTGTAGTTGAAGACGTTTCCGATGCTCGTTGCGCGCTTGTCGGTCGTGCCGAGCGAGCCGAGACTCCAGTTTCCTTCGATGTATTTCAGGATGCTGCCGAACTCGTACTGCGTATGCTCGACGTGCGCCTTGACGTACGGCGAAACGATGATCATCGGCACGCGAAATCCGAGTCCGCCCTGGCTATCGCGACATTGCGATTTGGACAGACACGGCGGAGGAACGTGATCGTAGAAACCGCCCCAATCGTCCCAGAGAACGACGATCGCGGTCGAGTTCCAGTACTTGCTCTCGCCGACCGAATTGACGACGTTGGCGACCCACGACGGACCGTTGTCGACGTACTTGCCGCCGGCGCCCTTCTCATCGGGATGATCGGAGTTCTGGCCGTCGGGGGTGACCCACGACACGGCGGGGAGAGTGCCGGCCTTAATATCTTGGAAGATCACGGTTGGGCTCGTGGTGACGTTGGTCGTCCACTCACTGCTGTACCGGACGGCCTTGATTGCATCGAAGGCACTCCAGAGGCCGGCGTTCCCTCCCTTCACTTGAACGGTGTAATATTTCCAGGAGACCGACTGCGCGTCGAGGAGATCGCGCATCGTCTCGTAGGTGAAACAGGGGAAGGGTCCTTTAAACTGCAGGTACTGGAGGTTCGTCGTTATCAACGACGTTATCACGCCCTGCGGGGCGTCGCATCCCCACGGCCAGTACGAAGGGTTGTCGATTACGCTGTCGTTGGAATAGCCGCCGTAACTGTAGTTGACGGCGGTGCCGCCGGCGATCAGATCCTGATGCGCGGTAAACGATCCGCTGCCTTGAGTTTGGAACGTGTGGTCTGCCAGCACGTACTGCTGCGCTAAGTCCCAGTACGCCGTAATTGCTGCGGGATTCACGTACTGGTAGGGATAGGTGCAAAGCGTCGAGCCGTTTCCGTTTGCTCCCGAGCCTTCCAGGTCGAAGCCGTCCATGTTCGCGTTGTCGTACTCATCCAAAAACGGCGTTATCCCGTACCATCCATAAACGTGCGGAAGATCGGTGCCTTCGCCAAAGTCCACCATCTTGCCGGCCTTGTTCTTGTACTGCGGAAATCCGGCGCCGATTAGCGAGACTTTCGTGAGCGTAACGGTGCTGTTCGACTGGGTGACCACCTGCTGGTTGTCTTTCGCACAGGTCGATGCTTCCGATTCCGGCATCGGCTCCCCCTTGCCGGTGGTCGTTCCGTCGGCATTTGGAAACGTCGCGAAGAGATCGTCGAAACTGCGATTCTCTTGGATCACGATGATCACGTGCTGGATCGGGGAAGTGCTCGAAGCGAGGTGATGGATTGCCGGCAGCGCCTGCACTCCGCCGGGAGTGCTCGAGCCACCGCAGCCGGCGATCGCGACGCCCGCGAGCAGAGCCAGACCAAGACGCGCGAGCCGCGTCACGTAAGCGCCTCCACTCGCCGAGCGATCGTACCTACGTCGTAACCGAAATACGCAGCGGTGCCCCCGGTCACGCTGGTGATCTCCGCGAGCTCTTGCGCGCTGAAGACCGGCTTGTAGTAGTCGGGGAAGGAGAGCTTCTTACTGTAGGCTTCGCGCGTTTGCGCAAACGGCTCGGCTGCCAGGCCGGTGAAATCGAGGATGCGGTCGATGGTCGGCAGTGAGTCCGAGCAAAGATCCTCGTAGCGCACGATGCAGACGCGCCGGGCCAGCTCGGGATCGGCCTGCAGCTGGCCGGCGACGAAGCCGTAGACGTAGGCCCAATAGCGGGCGCGCGACATCCCCCACTGGCCGGCATCGAAGAGCCGGCGGATCTCACGCAGCTCGTCGGGGTTGCCGACGTTGGCCATCACCTGGTGCGGCCCGAACTCGTGGTGCCCGGTCAGCTCGATGATCTCGATCTGGCGAGGGTCGCTCTTTTCGAGCTCGGCCCAGATGCGATCTTGCTTGATCATCGACGCAATGTGATCGATTGGATTGCGCACGTAGAGCAAGAATCGAGCGTCGGGAAACATCCGGCGCAGATACTGCATGCGTACGACGCACATGATCGCCTTGCTGACGTATCGGTTGCGTCCGCGCACGAGCTCCAGCTTCTTGAGGTGATCGGCGTAAAAATGCTCGAATGCCGGATTCGACGTCGTACCGTCGAGCACGCTGTAGTTCGCTTCGTCGTGAATGAACGGGAAGAAATGCTCCCACAGGATTTCCTCGCCCATTTCGGCACTGTCGCGCGTCACTTCGATGCGGTCGCGATGAATGCGCGGCACCGGCTTGCGCATGGCGTCGACGGGAATGCGTGGAAAGACTTGGTTCCAGACGTACGGCATGTACGGCATCAAGAAATCGGCGTACTTGTGGGTGACGACGTTGGGGTGCTCGCTGAGCATCTGAAGGGTGATCGTCGTTCCGGCTCGCGGGAGCCCGCAAATATAGACGGGCCGGTCGATGGATTGCCCGGCGAGCCGGCGCTGCAACATCTTCGTCTCAAGATTCCCGAGCGCGACGAAGAGCGGTGCAGCGGCGTGAACGCCTTTAACGCCCCAATAGAAGGGGGCCGGCACGGAAAACTTCTGGGTCTTTGCCGTTGGTGTGGTTGCCATTGTGGGGCCTAGACTTTCTCGAAAAGGGCCCCGATTACCGTCAAGCCCGGCCCGAATGCCATGCTCAACACCTTCGAGCCCACGGGGATCTCCGGCGATTCGACGATCGCCTTCCAAATATGCGGTGCCGTCGCTGAGGCCATGTTCCCGTGCTCGTGAAGCACTTTCCGGCTCAGGGCGATCTGTGACTCTTCGATGCCCAGCTTGCCGCGAATCTGGTTGAGAATCGCCGGGCCGCCGGGATGGATCGCAAAGGCCATGGTGGACTTTTCCTGCTCGAAATCCAGCCCCACCTGACCGCAGATCGACGCGATAAAATCGCCGATCGAGTCGCGGATCATGAACGGGACCTTCTTGGATAGCGACATGTCGAACTGCAGCGGTCCCGGGCGCAACGTCATCTCCGGCAGCGAGTCGGGAAGAATGAACTCGTCGATGGCCAGAATCTTCAGCCCGCTTCGCCCGCTGCCGGCAAACTCCGACTGCGGATAGGCCGCGTACTTAATGAAGCCGTCGGCGAAAAGAGTCGAGGTGACAAAGTTATCGGGCTCGTCGCCGAGCAGATCGAAATGCAGCGACAGAAACTCCGTGTGCACGAGATCGACGCGACGCTTGGGCGTCGGGAGCGATGCGTACGACGAACCGACCAGTCCTACCGCGGTACGAATCGCCGGAAATGCGCCGTAGCAGCCCATGTGATACGAATGGGTCACGCCGGTATTCAGCCACCGCCGGCGCGAGAGGAAGGTTTGAACCGGGCTCGGCGAGACGTAGCCCGAGCAGCTGACGTGCACGATATCGTCGGGTCGCGGCGCGTCGGTATCGCGATAGACCCGCTCGAAAACCTCGCAAGCAACTTCTTCGAAGAGCGACATGCGTTCGTCGAGCGCTTCGCCAGTCGAAGCCCGCAGATCGCCGTATCGCGCGACGTTCTCCGACGGACTCTCCGGACGAGGAACGACGAAACGCGAGGTGAGAACGCTGACTTGGCGGCGCGCGATATGTTCGCTCGACGCACCGTAGCGTGCCATCCGTTCTTCGATCGTGCGCGCGAGTCGCTCGCGATCTTCGGCTGAGGTTAGACCCTGTTGCGCGCATTGCGCGAGCGTCATGAAATGCGCCTGAATCCGCTTGAGCTCTTCTTGTGCGCGCGGTGGCGTCATCTGGATTGTTTGAAAATCCGAAAGCACGACCGGCACGGCGCAAGTGCGCGCTGCGGCCTCGATGGCGACGGCAGTCGAGGGGTTGCGCTCCCCTTCGGGAGCGGAGAAGTTTTCAATGGTACGCATATAAAGCCAAGACTGACTTTCGCTGCCGGAGCTATTCTTCCATTGTGTGGAGTGCTTCTGGGGCTTTGATTCGTGCGGCATCAGTAATCCCGGTTACCTTTATTCATAGTCGACCGGTTGGTTCGACGGCGGTTGATGCAGGAAAAATGACCTGGAATACTTCGAGCCGATTTGGACGAACTTGCGCGGCTGCTGCGTGAAGTCAAAAAAGTCGTTGACGAAGCTCGCGGACGTCTTATCCGTCGTTCCCAGGCTTGGCAGCTGCCAGTTCTGCTCGACGAACTTTATGATGCTACCGAACTCGTAGTCGTTATGAGAGATGTAGCCCGCTTTTGAGTACGGCGAAACCACGATCGCCGGCACGCGGAATCCCAGGCCTCCATACGATTGCGGCCTCGGCGGCGGCACGTGATCGTACCATCCGCCCCAATCGTCCCAGACGACCACGATCGCGGTCGTATTCCAGGCCGGGCTTTGGCCGATTGCGTTGACGACTTGCGCGACCCACGACGGACCCGTATCGGAGTTGTCGCCGGGGTGGTCGGAGTTCACATAATCGGGAATGACCCAGGAGACCGCCGGCAGCGTATCGCGCGAGATGTCGGTGAAGACTTTCGTTTCAGGATTGGCCTCGTTGGTCATCCATTCCGGTCCGTAGCGAACCGCCTTGATGGCATCGAATGCGTTCCAAAGGTTACCGCCGAAACTCCCGCCGACCGTTGGGGCATAGTAGCGCCAGGAGAGGCCCTTTGCGTCGAGCAGGTCGCGCAGCGTGGAATAGGTCAGGCACGGAAACGGTCCTTGGTCCTGATAGGGTAGCCATTTGCCGTTCGCGGTGATCAGCGACGTCACGGTGCCGGGAGCCGAGTCGCATCCCCAGGGCTCACTTGCGCCGCCACTCGGAAAATCGACGAGGTTGAAGGATGCGTTGATTGCGGTGTCACCACGAATCAAATCTTGGTGCGCGGTAAAGCTTCCGCTGCCTTGCGTCTGAAACATGTGATCCGAGAGCACGTATTGCTTGGCCAGATCCCAATACGGTCTGATCTGATTGGGATGAACGTATTGATAGACGTAGGTTCCCGGCACTCGGCCGATCGGCACGAGGTCGAAGTGATTCATCTTGCCGTGGTTCCAATCGGCCAGCCAGTATCGATGACCGTTGTTGGGCGAGATCTCGCTCTCGAGATCGCCGACGCGTAGTAGAATCTTACCGTTATGCGTCTTGCCGAACCTGGTTCCGTCCGCGCCCGGAAAGGTCGCGAAGAGATTGTCGAAGGTCCGGTTCTCTTGAATCAAAATCACGATGTGCTTGAAGTACTTACCCGCTTTGGCCGGGGGTGGAGGCTCGAAAGGCGCCGAGGCCGCCGGAGTCGAGCCGCCGCCGCAGGCCGTCAGCGAGGCGCTAAGAAGGCCGCTTGCAATAAAAACGCCGAGGGCCGCCAGCCGCCCAATCCGATTTTGATCGCCCATACCTTTCAAACTAATGGTTCGGGTCCAGGGGCCATCCCTTCCCTTCCAAGCGGTCGCTGAGGCTAGCGGATGCTGCTGCCGGCGACGCGCGACTCAATCGCCCGCGCCGCAGTGCTCCTGCGGCAGGGTGGGGTGGTGGCCTTTCCGACCGAGACGGTCTACGGCCTCGGCGCTCTAGCCTTCGACGCTCGAGCCGTCGCCCGAATCTTCGAAATCAAGGGGCGCCCATCGTTCGACCCCCTCATCGTGCACGTCGCCGACCGCTCGATGCTCGGAGAGGTCGTCGCCGCCGTTTCGGCCGCCGGCGAGACTCTGATCGAGCGCTTCTGGCCCGGTCCGCTAACCCTCGTGCTCAGAAAGCGGCCGGCCGTGCCCGGGCTGGTAACGGCCGGCCTACCAACCGTTGCCGTGCGGATCGCCGACCATCCGGTCGCCCGCGCGCTTCTCGAAGCGGTCGGCTCTCCTGTGGCCGCGCCCAGCGCGAATCCCTTTGGTCGCTTGAGCCCAACGCGCGCCGAGCACGTCGCGTGCATGCTTGGGGATCGCGTCGATCTCATTCTCGACGGCGGCGCAACGACATACGGGATCGAGTCCACGATCGTAGCTTTGGAGCCTCGCCCGGCCCTGCTTCGTCCCGGTGCGATCCCCCTCGAGCAAATCGAAGCGGTAAGCGGTCCGTTGGAGCGCATCACTGCGGGTTCTGAGGTGCGAGCGCCGGGCCAGCTTGAGCAACATTACGCTCCGGCAACGCCGCTGCGACTGATCGATCCAAAGCTGGTAGCCCAACCCGAACGCCTTCGCGCGGGCGTTATTACGCTGCGAGACGCGCACGAAGGATACTCGGCCTCGCGAATCCTCTCTCGCCGGGGCGACTTGCGCGAGGCCGCCGCTCATCTTTTCGAGATGCTGCACGAGCTCGATGCTTTAGGCCTCGATCGAATCGATGCGGCTCCGGTAACCGAGGTCGGATTGGGGCTGGCTATCATGGACCGGCTGCGCCGCGCCGCCTCGTGATGAAGCTCAGATGAAACAAATTGAGGTTCCAAAGCGTTCCGTGATGGGGTAACGAAGAGAGGAATATGATGTTCAAGCGCGATCTCGTTCGGTACGTCGCCCTATGTGCGGGCGCTCTTATCTGGTTCGGTGCCGCACCGGCCGGGGAAGTACTGCCCTATCAATTGGCTGGAGACGTCTCCGAAAGTTATCGGCTTTTGACGACGGAATACTACGAACCCGTCGAACCGCACACGCTCCTCGCCGCCGCGAGCGCAGCTTTAGCCGAGGCCGCGAGCAAGGCCGGCACTCCGATCGCCGCGCCCGTGCTGCAGGTCGAATCCAATCGCGATGCTACCGTTGCCGAGCTTGACGAAGCGATTGCCGCCGCGGCTCGCGCCGCCCATGCCTCACCCAACGATTTCGCCTACGCTACCATCAACGCCATGGCCAAAGCCGTCAACGACCGCTACACGCAGTTTTTCACTCCCGCCGAGTTCAAGGCGTTTAACGAGGCGCTCGATCCGGCGCGCATCGGCGGCATCGGCGTGATGATCCAGCCCGATACCGCTTCCGGTTTCGTTCGCATCACCTACGTGGTTCCCGGCACGCCTGCCGAACGCGCGGGCCTTGCGGTCGGCGATCTGGTGACGGCGGTAAATGGCTCGCCGACGAAGGGCCTCGCGGTCGACGGCGTCAGCGCGTTACTGCGCGGCAAAGCCGGCACCGTCGTCGCGGTGACGGTAACGCACTCGGACGCAACGTCGGTCGTTTCGATCACGCGTGAAGACATCCAGCCTCCGACCGTCATCTACAAGATGCTCGGTGACGGCATCGGTTACGTTTGGGTCATGGCCTTCGGACGATCGACGCCCAATGAGTTCGACACGGCGATCTCGCGCCTAAGCGAAGCGGGCGCAAAGGCGCTCGTGCTCGATCTCCGCAACGACGGAGGCGGCTATGTCGATTCGGCGCTCGACATCAGTTCGCGTTTCATCGCCAACAAGGCGCTCCTGACGGTTGAGGAGCGTGGCCGTCCCGACACGACGATCCATGCGGACTCCGATCCGTCGATTGCGTTGCCGCTTACGGTTCTCGTGAACCAATACACCGCCTCGGCGTCAGAAATCACGGCCGGAGCGTTGCAAGACGACGGCATAGCCATGTTAATCGGCGCGCGCACCTTCGGTAAGGGCGTGATGCAGACGCTGACGCCGTTGCCCGACGGAGCCGCGATCAAGATCACGACCGCGCACTATTTGACGCCAAATCGCCGCGACATCAATCTACGCGGCATCGACCCCGACATTGCGATCGACGAACCCCGCGACGCGCGCTTCGGCGACGTTGCTCGCGACGCTCAGCTAAGCGCCGCGATCTCGCTGCTGCAGAAAAAGATCGCTACCAAAACCTAAGCAAGCTAGTGGTTTCGCTGGCGCCTCGTGAGGCAAACGATCGTCCCGTTGCGCCCAAAAGCAACGTCGTCCATCAGGCGGCGCATCAGAAAGATCCCAAAGCCGCGGCCGCGCTGGTCGGGCTCTACGTTGCCTCGAATCGCAGGCGCGGCGAACCCCGTACCGCTATCGTGGATCTCGATCCGAAGCTCCTCGCCGTCGAAACTGCAATCCACGGTGAAGCCGGCGGACGGCGTCCCGCTCCCGTGCTCGACGGCGTTGCTCAACGCTTCACCGGCTGCCAGCCGAATATCCGCGATCTCGCTTTCGGAGAAGCCGCAAGCGCTCGCAAACCCTGCCACGCTGCGCCGGGCCAGAGCCACGTTCCGGATATCGCTCGTGTAGTCGGCACGATAATGAGTTTTCAATGCTGTTCTCGTACTTACGAATTTCCCGGCCGGGGTGCGCGGCTAAACCTCCCACAGCAGCCCGGACCCCTCGTGAAGTAAAAGAAACCGGCTCGGACGAAGGATCCGGCGGAGCAAGCGAGGGCGATTAGCTCAGCTGGGAGAGCGCCTCCCTTACAAGGAGGATGTCGGCGGTTCGAGCCCGTCATCGCCCACCATATAGCCCGCAGCCGCGCCGCGAAGGCGCTTTTTATGCGCGGCGGCTGGAGGGCCTAGCCTGTTTGGGCGCTAGCGTGCGCTCTCCGTTCTGCGGGGCTCGGTTACATGCCAACGATGAATACATCGGGTACAGGAAATCCGGAATACGTAATTGAGGCGCTCATGTTTGGCCCTAAAGTGAAGCTACCGGACTTAAGGTTAGTGGCCACGCCTTGAAGCGTGATTGCCACCGACGAGTTGTTTCCCCAAACGTTAAGCACAAATTGGGCCATAATAACCAAACGTAGTATTGTAAAAACGTGCCCGTAGGCGGCACGACAGCTGGCGAGTGCAGCGTGGGCGCCTGGTCGTTGTAACCAGCGCAATCCGTTATCTGAACGGTCGACACGTTCGTTCCCGTCCCATCGACGTAGATCGCGGTGCTGTAACTGGAATACCCTGATTCGTTGCAGTCGCGAATGAATATGTTCGTGACCGCGGAAGTTGAGCCATCTACGAGTATTCCATTCGTTGCGTTTCCGGTAACATCGCATCCCTCAATTACAACATTGGTCGTGCCGCCGCCAACGTAAATCCCCACGTCCTGCTGCGGCGAGGCCGACTTTCTGTCATGCTGAATGAACTCATACCCGCCGACACACGACACTCCGATGACGCGAACGGCGCTAGCTGGTCCATAAACCGCAACGCCATAGGGGTCAGAGCCTGAACCCAGGTTATTGCCAGAATACATGCCGCCGAGAACCTCGATATTCTGGAGGGTGCCCGAGCCGCCGGTAACACCGATTGACATGCCGGGCCCGTTCCGGCCCCTTCCGTGCTCGTGATGTACTTGTCGCTACCTGGTTCGAACGTGCACCCGACGAAGGTGAGTTGCCCGATTTGTTGGTTCGTACTTTGAGGCTGAATGGTTAACGCGTTTCCTGCGACTGTCCCATCCACGCTGTTGGGGCCAGCGAACACGGTAACGTCGGTGAAAAAGCAACGCACAACATTGTCGCTAGATGGCGGTGTCGTTCCATATCCGGGCCGGATTAGAATGCCCTGGTAAAAGCCGTCGAATCTAACGCCTTTGAGGCGGACGTGCTCAGCTGCGATAAGGTCCAGCCCTAAGCTATTGCCTTTTACCGCACTTTTTCCGGGCACTTCAAAAATGCAGTCCGTAAGAAAAATGTCCTTGCCAAATATACCCGTTATCGTTCCCGTTTCCGTTACTCTGTTTGGACCGCCGATTTTAACCGCCGTCCCGACGATATTGTTCCACGTGCCGGTGCATTGAAACATACTGCATTGAAGAGCCTCTTCAAACCAGACGCCGATTGGACAGTCACTAAACACGCAGCCAATAATGCGAACGTTCTGAGCTCCACCGTTGTTGTTGCAATAAGGACTCCAACTCTTTAATATCGGGGGCCTGGAAAACTTGATGGTAACCGTGGACGAAATGACCTACTATGACCTTATGGGGCGTGAGCGCCGGGGAGGCTGGGGCTACGCTGTCTTGTACCGCAATGCAGCCGGAACCGAAATCTACCCAAAGCTTTTTCAGCCTCGGAAGGGAGAATATACAGATGAAGTCTAGCTTCGAAAAACTCTGGACAGAGCAAGTACCGACTCTGCCGAGTCACCTCACGAACTTCAACCTGAATGATCTCTCGCTTGCCGACAAGGAGCCAGGGAAGGTCTTCTTCTCCCCGTCACCTGACCGCAATCTTCCCGCATGGCTACCGCTTGCTCTCTGGGGCTTTTTTATGGGACTGGTGATCGGCAGACAGACACGGCTGCGTCAGGGTTCCACGGGCTCGGGGTCGTCCGGTGATGTTAAGGACTTTTTGGGAAAGCTTCTGCGCTGAGCACAGGGGCCAGCGCCTTTTTCCAAGCCGGGAACGCTCGGCGCCTTGGTTGGACAAATGGGTGGACTACTGGGCGGCTTAAGAGCCCGAAAATGACCGGCAGTGACGGGGAATGATCGAACCGAAAATCGTGGGGTTTCTTTGTGGCCTCCCTTACAAGGAGGATGTGGGCCGTTCGAGCCCGTCATCGTCCACCATTCAAGGTCAAGCCTGAGCACGGAGATAGCCGGCTTCGGGTCAATATCTCAACGTGAGTCGGGTTGCTTAGCCTGTGCGAGGCAGAGCCTCCGAAGCCACGTTCCGCGATTACGTCCCAACGATCGCCGGCGTACCCTTTTTGGTAGGCCGTCGCCCGCGCGTCGAACGCGATGCGATCGCCGATAGCGATTTCTTCAGACCACTTTCCGCGTGTAAACCAGAGGTGGTCGGCCACCAGATCGCCGTCGAGGGTCCTTACGTCGCGCAACAGCAGCGTGCTCTTTTCGTGGCCGTGGGATCGCTTTATCCCGAACCGTTCCACGGTCCGTGTAGCGGAAGCGTTGACCCTCGCGCTTTGCCAGCTCCGCGCGTTCGCTCATGGAGAAAGAGAGTACCCAACTGGCGCTCTACGCGCGCAGCCGCTGGAAGCGAGGCTTAACGACGAGGCGGCGAATACCGGGACGATGACCGGTAATCTGCTTGCGAGCGTCGTTCTGCTAGCCCAACTCGCCTCCACAAACGCGCCGGGTGATGAATACTTCGGCAGGCTGAAGATGAGCGCGCTGCGTGTTCGCTACGAAACGATGCAGCTCAAGAGCCGGTACGAGGGTCACCGACTCCTCCCCGAACAAACCGAGCATCTGCTGCTGTTAACGGAAAATTCGTTCGATCAGTGGGCCGCGCGCTATCCGAAGGACCGGTGGCTCGCGTCGACGGGTTTTCTTATCGCGTCGCTCTATGCCGAACTCCCGGGCTCCGTCGCGCGCGAGCATGCGGTTATGCTGTACGTCTTCGTGAAGTCGCACTTTCCGGACTCGTCGTACGCGGCCTCGAGCCGCGCCGCGCTCCATCGCGGCGTCCCGACGAAGGCCGACCCTTCGTGGGCTAAGGAAATGCGCGCGGCCTCGCCGTCCGCGTCGCCGGCGGCCTCGCCATCCGCGGTGCCGTCCGCCGCGCCGTCCGCGTCGCCCTCGGCGGCGCCGAGGGGGTCTCCATGCCCACGGTAAACCCGGTGTACATCGAAATCACCGTCGACCGTGATGGCGAGGTTGCCATCATCAGCATGAACCGCCCCGAAAAACGCAACGCGCTCTCATTAAACATGATGCGCGAGCTCGA
>PMTY01000178.1 GCA_003167155.1 Candidatus Cybelea tumulisoli | reverse complement strand
GAACAAATCGAGTCGGGCTCGATGACGGGAGCAATGGGGTCGTAGATCGGAACATCGGCTATCCGTCGCCGCTCGTCGGTCGGGGGTCCATTTCGTCGGCCTGCTCTTCGAGGAGATCACAGGTTCCACGGATGATTTGTGCCTTCACTGCCGGGGTCAACGGCGTCGCCTCGCCCGTCGCGACCACAACGACGACGAGGGATATCGGCTTCTTCTTGCGCGTGCGCGAGCTCTTCTCAGGCATACTGCCGCGTCCGAAAGCGCTCGCGTACGGTAAGACGCCGATGCAGGTTTGCCGACACGTACACGACCCACGGCCCGTTGTGCTGCCCGGCGATATGCTGCAGTTGCATCGGAGTCTGCCCGCGGCGGACCGCATCGTGATCGGCACAGAGAATCCGACGGTGGTTCGGTACGAGGACGACCGGATCGCGCTCGCCACACACCGCGCATCGCGCATTGGGCGGAAGCAATGCTGCGCGGCGGGCACGCTCGTCATCCAGCCATTGCTGCATCGCGGCTCGGCGATCCCCGTGACGTATGACCGCAGTCATGCGGGGTTCCCCGGGGCGTCACTGCGCCGTTTGTAGAAGCCCGGACCGAAGTCGATCTCGTCGGCGTGCTCGGCGATAATGTCGAGATCGGTGACGAACGGGAAACGCTGCTGGCTATCCAAGTCGAAGACCGACAGATCCGAAAACTCCCAGAGGTCCCGCTTACCAGCGAGCGCAGCTCCATACGCATTCCAGTACAGACCTTCAAGGCTGCTGTCACCTTTATCGAGGACAACGGTGGTTGTGGTGCCGTCGGGAAGGAGATGCTGCCAGATATCACCGATGCGACTCGCGCTGCTGGTCGCGCGACGTTTTACCCATCCTTGTTTAGCCGCGTCGCTGCGTTTCTGCTTAGCGGCCCGATTGTGCGACGTGCGCGCGGCCGCCTCGCGCGCAATCGCGTTGCGTGCCTTCGTGACCTGACCCTTCGCCGCACGAATCTGACCGACGAGCTTGTTGAGAGCGCGCGTCTTCGCGCCTTTCTTGCCCGGTGTACGCGGCCGCGAGCGTTCGAGCTTGTCGCGCTGCGCTTCGAGGTTTACAAGACGGTCGAGCGCGTGACGGCGGCGCGTATGTTGCGAACGTTTAGGCGCGGCCATGCGATACCTCGCGCATAGTCATACGAAATGATGCGAGGAAGTGTGAGGCGACTGCCGAATCAGTGTAACCAGGAACAGTGATTCCGCGAGCCGCGTGCCAGCGCGGCTCTTTCTTTTTCATTCCATCGCGCCTCCGTCGAGCGGCGGCATCCGCCACGCCGCAAAGCAGAGGCCGCCCGCGACCAGAGCGGCGATCCCCGCGAAGATCCACCATTCAGTTGGTGTGAGTGGCTCGCATGGATCTCCGAGGTCGTCGGTACGCGGGTCGACCTCGGTATCGCGCGCGATGAATCTCACGCTCCAGTCCGAGCAGTTGGAGCGGCGGGCGATCTCGCGAAAGCTCAACGTTTCATCCTGGAGCAGGCGCAGAACGAGCGCGCGATCCACGGCTGTGCTCACTTGCGCAGGCTCCCGATGGTCGGGCCTAAGGCTTCGGTCGCGTCGACCGGAGCCAGGAGCTCGGCGGCTGCCTGCTCGCCGTAGACCTCTTCAAAGCGCTTGATCCATCGGGGGGAGGGGGTGACCTCGCCCCGTTCGATGGCTGACACCACGTAGGCGGGTAGCCGTAGCTCTCGCGCGACCTCGCGGAGCGGCTTTTTCTCCAGGAATCGCCAAATGCGTAGTTTTCTGACTTGTTGTGTTTGCATATATTACCCTGATATCACAGGAGGATGCCTCAGCGAAAGTGCACAATATCTAGCTATTGTGTACGAAGGTCCCGCCGCAAAGACCGGCCGGCGACCAGCAACCTTCCTCGCGGCCAAGGAGTGGCCTGAGGCGGGTCGCTGGTTGGAACAGTCCATTGGGCTGAGGCCGACGGAGCTACTGGAGCGACTCGCTGATCTCGACGTTGCGAGCAGCTCGAATCGGCTGAAGAGTTACTTCACAGGTAAGCGGCTTCCGGAGCCTTCAACGTTGCAAGCGATCTGCGAAGCTGCAGGCATCTCATACGTCGAAGCCGTCGACCGCTTTGGCTACTACCGTGAGATCGTCAGGCTCTTTGACGATCTCGTTTGGCTCGGCGCGCGATGGCTTGAAGAAGACGAAGCGCGTGGCGGTACCTTGGGTCCGCTCGGTGAGCAACCATCGCGTTTAAACTCCTTGCGCAACACCGGCGTCCTTTATTGGAAAAATGAACCAATAATGTGGGGAGGTCAACTACGTTGGCGCGATGACCTCGACCCGCGGACCATTCCTGAATTTAGGAGCCGCTACATTGTCGGCTCATGGTGTGAGCTGGAACATCGAAACGTGCGCGTCGAGCTTCCGCCGATCGAAGCTGTGCCGGGTGGCACGTTTTCCTTGACAGTGCCTGCCACGCTGGACCGGGTTGACCCGTCCCTAAAGCAAGAAAGCCTCATCGTGCCCGAGCACACAGTGCTCATGGTGCTCCCCAAGCCAATCGGTGTTGCGATTCTGCTTGCGACGCTCGCCTTTCCGCGGCGCGGCGACGGATATAAGGAAGGCGCATCGGAGTACCGTTTCGATTTGGGGAAAGCCGCTGACGGTCTGGTTAGAGAGGTAAAAAGGTTGCGCACGGATCTTCGGATAGTAGGTCGCCCCAAAAACCTCCATCCGCTGCTGCAGCGCAGCTGCGACGCCCTCGATGATGGGCGCATTCCCTTCAACTACCGCCGCCCCGTCGCAGCGGAATACGTCGTCATGTGGGCGGATGCGATATGCGATCGGTTTACGCATTACGCACGCCTCGCCGCGTTCGACTTTTGGGGGGAAGCCGGCGGGCATTCTTGGACGACGACCGTGGTCCCGCAATATAACGCTCGGGGCATGGCGAGGGAGGTAGCGATGCCACGGCCTTCGGCATTCGCCATGCTGCCTCAAACAAGGTTGGCCGATTTACCCGAAATCAACATACTTACGACTTACCAATAATCACACAAGGTGCCCCCGGCCCGCGTCAACGAGCCGGAGGCGTCGCATCAGGAGGATGGCTCCCAATGCAAGATCAGAAGTTTACGCTTCCTTATCCGCCGCTGCAAGTCCGAGCGGGGATCCTCGTCGCTGACGGCTACGGTATCAGCCTGCGCGTGCTCTACGGCAAGCTGCGCGTGGAGGACGGGATCGGCTCGCACCGCCGCTGCCTCGCGCTCGACCGCACAGGCTCCGGCCTCGAACGCCTCGTGCTGCTTGGCAAGAGCGGCACGCTCACCTTAGAGAGCCTCGCGTGGCTGCGGGCCATCGGTGCCGGGCTCATTCACGTGAGCGCGGACGGACACGTGCTCACGCACTCCGTGCCATACGGCTACGATGGGCACCCGATCCGCCGCGCGCA
Source organism: Candidatus Cybelea tumulisoli (assembly GCA_003167155.1). Taxonomy (GTDB): domain Bacteria; phylum Vulcanimicrobiota; class Vulcanimicrobiia; order Vulcanimicrobiales; family Vulcanimicrobiaceae; genus Cybelea; species Cybelea tumulisoli. The sequence goes on along the minus strand of PMTY01000178.1, from coordinate 17,301 downwards.
GGCGCTCGCAATCGCGACGGGCCTCGATATCGACCTCGCACGTGACATCATCGCACAGAAGATCGAAGGACAGCGCGCGAACCTTGTGCGGCTACGCGTTGCCAATCTACATTCATTTGACGCGATGCGCGAGGCGTTGGATCGCGCTGCTTCAATCGACGAAATACGCTTGTGCGAGGCGCAGGCGGCGGCAATCTATTGGAAAGCGTGGTCAGCGGTGCCGATCCGTTTGCGCGGTCGCGATCTGACTCGCGTTCCGGTGAAGTGGACCCGATACGATTCGCGAGCGTCCTCGTTGACGAATGGACCTCGCGCGGCGACCAACCCGGTAAATGCGCTCCTCAACTACGTTTATGCGCTGCTTGAATCAGAATCGCGCCTCGCACTCCTCGCAGCGGGTTTGGACCCGACGCTCGGCGTGCTGCATGCCGATCAACGCAACCGCGATTCGTTTGCGCTCGATGCGATGGAACCGGTGCGGCCGGCCGTCGACGCCTTCGTGCTCGATCTGCTCGAAGAGCGCGTGCTGACCTCGCGCGACTTCGTGGAGCTTCCCAATGGCGTCTGCCGCGTCCGCGCGCCGCTAACCCACGACCTCGCGCTCACGCTTCCACGATGGCGGCAACTGGTCGCGCCGGTCGTCGCGCACCTCGCACAACGGTTCCGCGCCGCCCTCCCGAGTCTCCGCGCAACGGGCGTGAGACCGGACAGCGACACGCGAAACCGTCCACGGATTCCCATGGAAGTCTCCAAGACTCCTGAGATTCCACGCACGAATGGGCTGTCTCACAAGGCTAAAACGTTGCCGCGTCTCACGTCGGCGCAGTCTCCACTCTCCGAGACTCCGCGCAAACAGCGCGAGCAACGTCCGTACGCGAGCAAAGCGTGGGGCACGCCACAGCCCGAGGCGCTGCGTCTCGCGCCGATCCCCTGCGCCGCGTGCGGGAAGCCGGTCGTCAAGCGGCGACGCCGCCATTGCGATGCATGCATTCCCGCGATGCGCGTGGCGCAGGGGAATAAAGCGGTGGTCGCGGCGCGCAAAGCGCTCGCACGTCAAACGGCAGAAGGGATCGATCCTCGCCGTGATCCAGAAGTGAATCGCAAGCGCGCTGCGGCGATCTCCGAGGTTCACCGTCGTAATCGCGAATGGAGCCGCGAAAACAACTCGCATCCGCGCGACGAGGCGTGGTTTCAGCGCGAGGTGCTCCCGGCGCTCGACGCCTATCCATTGAATGCGATCGCCGAGGCCACCGGCTTATCACTCACCGCCTGCTCGCGTATCCGGGCTGGGACGCGGCCTCCGCACCCGCGCCATTGGGATTCATTTCTCGCGCTTATCAAGAGGAAAGACGCTTAGCTCGGGCGCGAGGCTCGTTGACAAAAGTAGCAGCAAAGCGCAGTCTAGGCCTGAGAGGGAGGGAGCGCGGCCATACTCGGGCCTTCGCCTTTTGTTGTCCGACGTTCCGTCCCGCTCAGAAAGCTGGTTGCGACCTATGCGTAGTCGCGTAGTCAATCTCGTCGGAGCGCTTCTTAGTGCGGCGATTTTAGCCGCGTGCAGCGGCGGCAGCAGCGGGCTCTCGTCTTCAACGCCTATCTCGGTCGCGCCGCAGATCGCTGCGCCGCAATCCGCCGCTATGGCCTTGCAACGCTTGGGACCCTCGTTCGCGCGGCAACGCCGCGCGAGTGCCAATTACACGTCCCTATACAGCTTCAAGGGCGGCAAGGACGGAGCAAACGCAGAGCCTGTGCTGATCGATGCCACTGGAAGCCTTTTTGGAACGACATTCGCTGGGGGAGGCCCAACGTGCGTAGGGCATGACGACGATAACGCCGGGTGCGGAACGATCTTTGCGGTTGGTACGACCGGCAAAAATTACAAGGTTCTCCACCGCTTTCCCAGCAATGGCAAGCAGGGCGCGTATCCAATCTTTGGTGTCATTGACGCTAACGGCATACTCTACGGCACGACGATATATGGAGGCGGCTCGGGATGCAGCGAGTTTGGCGGATGTGGAACGGTCTTCGAAGCCCTCGCGACGGGCAAGGGATATAAGGCGCTCTACAGCTTTAAGGGTGGCTCCGACGGTGCAGAAAGTATCGACCTTACGTATGCAGGGGGCACTCTCTACGGTGTAACTCGCCTTGGCGGCGGCGGCAGCTGCAGTACCAGCGATGAACCGGGATGCGGAACGGTCTTTCAAGTGAGCCCGAAGTCCGGATCGGAAAGTGTCCTACATAGCTTCACGGCCGGATCGGACGGAGACTACCCCGTCAATCTGATCGATGTAAATGGCGAGCTTTACGGGACAACGACGGCCGGAGGTGACACGGCGTGCACTGGGCCTAGCGGTGTTGGTTGTGGGATCGTCTTCCGAATAAGCACCTCCGGCAAAGGGTACGACGTCCTCTATCAGTTCACCGGTGGAACCGATGGAAATGGTCCAAACAATGTGATCGACGTAAAAGGTACACTGTTCGGAACGACTGTCATCGGCGGTGGCTCGGGCTGCAACGGCGCCGGATGCGGAACTCTTTTTGAACTAGATCCCAAGTCTGGCAAGGAAAACATTCTCTACACCTTTCAGGGCGGCACGGACGGTGCATACGCAAACAATCTAGTAACCGACGAGAATGGCACTCTCTACGGAACAACTGCTGCTGGCGGTGGGTCCGGTTGCGGCGGAGGCGGTTGCGGGACGGTCTTCTCGATCAGCACTGCCGGTAAGAACTATCAGGTGCTCTACAGCTTCCAAGGTGGCAACGACGGCGCGACACCATACAATGGTCTTACCGATGTAAACGGCACGCTGTATGGCACCACTTGGGCTGGCGGCGGTTCAGGTTGTGGAAGCAGCGGTTGCGGTACTGTATTCAAACTAACACTTTGATCGGTAGCGGCAGTCTACATTATGCGAATAGTCGCCCTGGTTCTCGGGGGCGTCGTCCGGCGTGGCACCGATGAATCCGCGAGGAATCGCTCGCCTGCCCACGAATGCCCACCGCCTTTCCCGAAATCAGGCTTACTGAGGAGCGTGTACCGTGTACCTACGAAACCTTACGCTGATGGGCGCCGTTTTGATGTCGGCCTGTTCCATGCCGTCGGGGCCTTCGGCACCGCCTTTCGTGCCGAACCTCGCGCGTACATTCCACGATATTCAAGGTAAATTCAAACTGTGGAGCACCGGCTCCAACAGCTATCCGTACGAAATGACTGCCTCCGGTAAACTCTATTGGTTTACGGAGAAGAACACCGATAATATTGCGAGCATCACGACGGCGGGCGTGATTACCACGTACGGCGTACCAACGCAATATGCCCAGCCCGCGGGAATCACGGTCGGCCCCGACGGCGCGATCTGGTTTGCCGAACTTTCCGGTAATAATATTGGTCGGCTTTCGGCGAGCGGCTCCATCCAAGAGTTCTCGGTGCCTTCGTCATACGCGTGTCCTTATCGCATCACTTCCGGGCCTGACGGGGACCTGTGGTTCACCGAAAACTGCGCCAATAAGATCGGGCGCCTGAACCCAAAGACGAACATCTTCACAGAGTACGCGCTGGCCTCTGGAGCGGCGCCGGGAGGCATAGCCTCGGGTCCTGGCGGCCTCTGGTTCTGTGAGGAGGGCGGGCATGCCGTCGGAGTTATCAGCACGAGCGGGAAGATCAAGCTCTATTCAGTCAATCCGTCCGCAAGCGTTCCCGACGATATTGCACAGGGATATGACAAACTGATGTGGTTTACCGATTACGGCGATAACTCGGTCGACAGCATCACGACGAAGGGCAAAATCACCCCATACACCGTACCGACTTCCGAAGCCATACCGCTGATCATCAGCAAGGGTCCTGATGAGGCGCTATGGTTTAGCGAAAACGCTACAACTTCAAATAATATTGGCGAAATCATTACCAAAGGAACGGCAACCGGCAAAATTACCGAGTATACTGTTCCAGGATCAGGAAGCCTCAGGCTCCGCGGTATTGCTTCAGGCGCCGATAAAGCGGTCTGGTTCACAGCGCCGGGCATAAATTCAGTCGGTCGCCTCAAATAGACGGTGCGCTACGGCGAAATCGAAAAATAGCGCATTCGCGCCGATCCTCGCACACGGCTTCGCGACCGCGAGGCCGTGTTTGCGCTCCGAATGCATCGCGCATGGCGCATGCATGGCGGGACCGCGTGAAAAAGTGTGGTGCCATATAGCGTTTTCGACGTGCCCGGCTTTTTGCAAACGCGCGTTGCAAAATGCGCGACCCGGCGAGACCCGGATCGCGCAGGTCGAACAACCCTTTATTTATAGGCTTTTTCGCCACACGCGAGGCGAGCCGGCCGAGATGCTAGGGGGCCCCGAATTGAGGCCGTTCCCCTATGCCCAGAACGCTGCGGCACTGTGGCATTTCTTGAAATTCTTGCACGTCGCGGCGCACTTCGACTTCGCTCAGTGCGCCACACTAACTCGCCCCTCGACTCCGCTCAGGATGACACGGTGGTCGACGTTACGCTCAATACGATAGGGGGAAACTTTTACGCGGCGGTGCCGTGGCAGCGTTTGAATTTTTTGCCGCTGCCGCAGGGGCATAGTTCGTTGCGGCCTACCTTTGGTTGGTCGCGATGGATCGGCTTTGCGGGTTCTTCGTCGTCTTTGTTGGTGTGGAATTGTTGGACGCTGCGGCCCGTGCCCGGCATCGGGCCGAGGAGCTGCTCGACTTGCTGAACGGGTACGCGACCGCCGGCGGCCACGGGTTGCGGAACGAGTTCGCCGGATGGAATCGGCTCGAACTGCTGCCCGCTGGGATACGGCATCATCTCTTGTTGCGGCGGACCGTGCTCGATCACGACGCGGAAGACGCCCTTGATCGCTTCGTCGGAGATATTGTTCTTGAGCGATTCGAAGATTTCGAACGCTTCCTTTTCGTACTCCACGCGAGGATCTTTTTGACCGTAGCCGCGCAAGCCGATGCCGGTCTTGAGATGATCCATCACCCACAAATGATCGACCCACTGGCGATCGATGATCGGCAGCAGGAGATAGCGCTGCTCGACGACGCGCAGAATCTCCGGGGTAACTTCCTTCTCTTTGGTTTCGTACGCCTCGACCGCTTTCGCTTGCAGCAGACGCCGAATCTCTTCGCGGTCCTTCGCTTCTAAATCAGCGACGGTCAAGCTGCGTTTGATCGGAAAGACGAGTTCGAGCGCGTTGACCATCTCCTCGAGATCCCATTCGCTCGGGTGCGCGTTCTCCGGCGCGTTTTCTTCGACGGCTTCGTCGACCTTGCTCTCGAGCGTCTGCAGCATAAACGTGCGCGAATCGAACTTGGCTTCCAGATTCGCGCGGCGGTCGGCATAGATCACCGAACGCTGTTTGTTCATCACGTCGTCGTACTCGAGGACGTGTTTGCGAATCTCGTAGTTGTGCGCCTCGACTTTACTCTGCGCGCGTTGGATCGACTTGCTCACCAGGCCCGATTCGATCGGCTGCTCGTCGGTGAAGCCCACGCGCTCCATGATCGACGTCATGCGCTCGCCGCCGAAGAGGCGCATCACCTCATCTTCGAGCGAAACGTAGAAGCGCGACGAACCTGGATCACCTTGGCGTCCCGAGCGCCCGCGCAGCTGGTTATCGATGCGCCGCGATTCGTGACGCTCGGTTCCAATGATATGCAGCCCGCCGTTGCGAGCGACGCCGTCGCCCAGCTTGATGTCGGTGCCGCGGCCCGCCATGTTGGTGGCGATCGTTACCTGACCCTCTTGCCCGGCGTCCTTGATGATCTCGGCTTCCTGCTCGTGATACTTCGCGTTGAGAACGTTGCACTCGACGCCCCGCCGGCGTAACATCGCCGCCAGCGACTCGCTCTTCTCGATCGAGCGCGTACCGACCAGGACCGGGCGCCCTTTCGAATGCTCGGCGATGATTTCGTCAACGACCGACTCGAACTTCGCGCGCTCCGACTTATACACGATGTCGGAGCTGTCTTTGCGGACCATCGGCATGTTCGTCGGCACGACGACGACGTCTAATCCATAGATGTCGCGAAACTCGCGTTCCTCGGTCTTCGCCGTACCGGTCATGCCGGCGAGGTGTTCGTAGAGCCGGAAAAGGTTTTGGAAGGTGATCGTTGCGAGGGTCTGATCCTCGCCCCGAACTTTNNTCGCGATGAAAGAGGTTCCAGGCCTTGAGCGCGGCGTTGAGCTGATGGGTCAACTCGATGTTGCGCTGCTCGTACAAATTCTGAATGCCGAGCATCTTCTCGACGCGGGCGACGCCGGCTTCGGTGATCGGAACGGCGTGCGCCTTCTCGTCGACCGTGTAATCTTCGTCCTTCTTCAGCCGCGGAATGATCTGGGCGAACTTCTGGTAAAGTTCCGTCGCCTCTTGAGAGGGGCCGCTGATGATCAATGGCGTGCGCGCTTCGTCGACGAGGATCGAGTCGACTTCGTCCACGAGAGCGAAGTACAGTTCCCGCTGCACTAAATCTTCGACCTGCCACGCCATGTTGTCGCGCAGGTAGTCGAAGCCGACCTCGTTGTTGGTGACATAGGTGACGTCGCAACCGTACGCCGCGCGCCGCTCGGCGGGCTCGAGCCCGTGCTGGATTATGCCGACGCTCAGCCCAAGGTACTGATAGATCGGACTCATCCACTCGGCATCGCGACGCGCGAGATAATCGTTGACGGTGACTACGTGGACGCCGCGCCCTTCCAACGCGCGCGCATAGACCGGCAGCGTCGCGACGAGCGTCTTGCCTTCGCCGGTCTTCATCTCGGCGATCCGCCCCTCGAAAAGAACCTGACCGCCCATGATCTGCACGTCGAAGTGACGCATACCCACGGTGCGTTTGCCGGCCTCGCGCACGACGGCAAAGATTTCCGGCAGCATCGCGTCGAGCGATTCGCCTTGTTCTAGGCGATTCTTGAACTCGGCCGTCTTGGCTTGCAGCTCCGCGTCGGGCAACGCGGAGAACGCGGCATCGAACTCATTGACGGCTCGAGCGGTGCGCCGTAGGCGCGCCACATCACGTTCGTTACCGTCAACTAGCGTTTTAAGAAATGACATACGCCGAGAGGCCCTACGGATTGATACCTATACCGGTTACGGCGCCCGGCGACGTGTAGTTCGTCGGCGCAACATTATGGTTCTTCCCCGCTCCGGCGCCGGCCGGGAAGATCAAGATAATGCCCTTTCCGGCGGAAGTCGAGTCCGCGACGTACGTGACCCCGGCCGAGTCGAGCTTGATGTCCGTCGGCTGGTAGAGCATCGTGCTACAGCCCTGGATCTTGCGAATCGGTTTCGTGTACGGAATCCGCTTGTTGTAGGGCGGGAAGACCAAGATCGCAGGCGCATCGGAGGCCTTGCAGTTTGCGCCACGCCGCCCTTGATCGACGATGTAGATGTTACCGGACGAATCGAGCCCGACGCCGGTGGGCGTAATCATGCCGTTCTTCGCGTTGATCGTGAATCTGGGAGCGATGTTAACCGGACTCGGCGTCGGCGACGGCGTGGCTGACGGCGTCGGTTTAGGCGTGGGGCTGGGCGAGCCCGATGGTGACGGTGACGGTGAAGGCGTCGGCGTCGGCTTGGGCGTCGGCGTGGGTTTGGGGCTGGCCGTCGGTGTCGGCAGAGCGAACTGCTCGACCGTTGCGCCTTGAATGTTGGCAACGTAAACGTGACCGCTGCGATCGACCGCGACTCCGCCGGGCAAGTTCAAGCCGGGCTTAGCGCCTCCGATCGATTGGTAAGGCGACGTGGCACCCGAGTTGAAGAGCAGGATCCGGCTCGGATAGACGTCGCTCGGATCGACGTCGGCGATTACCATGATCTGGGGTGCGGGCGGGACGGAACTCGAGGGTAAGGGGCTTGGACCTCTGGGCGTAAACGCGATGCCGCGCGGACGGCCCGGCAGAATCGCAGAGTTCAGCGGATCCACGTTCCCGGTCGCCTGCGGTGCAAACTCAATCAAGACTGCATTTTTCGTGCTGGGGTTATAGTTGGTCACCCACAGTTGCCCGCGTCGATCGAAGGCAAGATACTGGGGGCCGTTGAGCGTTGTGCTGGCGCCGCCGATTTCATAGGCCGGCCCGCCACCGAGCTTCGACTCCGCCGTACCGGTGGAATAGATGCTTATGGCGTTCTGATTGCTGTTGGTGGCATAGAGCGTCTTCGACGGAAAGTTCGGTCCGACGTCCACGCCCTGCGTCATGCCAAGATTGGTGCACGCGACGATCGCGGCAGTCGTGGCAAGTAAGAGAAAACTTAGGGTGATCTTAGACAGCATGCTTTCCCAGGGGTTCCCGCAGGGGCGTGACTTTCCTCGCCGCGTGCGCGGTGGGCGAGGAACCAGACGGCGGCTACAAACATCACAATGACCAGAAAAACCACGATCAAGCGGCGGATGCGCCGGCGCTGGTAGGCCGGACGCCCCGACTCAACGTCAATAATTTGGCGTGGCAACCGCCTAAACCGCTCTCCGCAAGGGATGGTTGAGCTCGCCGGTCTGCACCAGCTTGAGCAGTTCGCCGACCGTAACGAATCGGTAGCCCGCCCTCTTGAATCGGTCCACGACGTACGGCAGCGCCTCGATCGTGGCGAGTTTGCCGCTGTGGAGCAGCACGATCTCCGGTGCCGTCGCATGCTTCACCAGGTGGCGCTGCAGGGCCGCAACCGTCACCGTACGCCAATCGCCGCCGTCATCGGTCCAGAGCACGACGGAATAGCCGAGCGCCTGAGCGACGCGTAACGTGCTCTCGGTGTAGCGGCCATGGGGGGGACGCATCAGGACCCGTACGGCCGGATCGTGACTGAGCGCCCAGAGCGCGTCGCGCCCTTCGAGAATCTCCTTGCGGACCTGGTCGGCGCTCTCTTGATCGAGGTTCGGATGCGTGTAGGTGTGATCGCCGATCTCATTTCCTTCGGCTTCGATACGGCGCGTCAGCTCCGGCCATTGCCGCGCATCCTGTCCGATCAAGAAGAAGGTCGCGGGCACGTGCAGATCGTGGAGCACGTCGAGCAGCATCGGCGTGTAAATCGGATAGGGTCCATCGTCGAACGTGAGCGCGATCAAGCGGGGGCGCGCGGAGCGGTCCTCGGTCGGCAGCTCGTGTGTCGCGCGATACAACCGCGCCGCAATGTCGTCTGAGAGTTCCAGATGGACGTTTGTCGTGGGCGTTACGAGTGCCGGTGCTAAATTGCTCTTGTGCACGACGACGCGCCAGCCGCCGGCAACGAGTAGTCCGGCAGCCGCCAAGACGGCGACGATGCTTTTAGCCGTCACAAATTTGGCGATGCGTTACTCGCCAGATCGTTTCCGACGATGACCGTGACGTCGCTTGCGGTAACATTGGCTTGCGCCGGAGAAGGGCTGGGCGAGGGATCGGGCACGACGATTGCCGCCCGTGCGCCCAGGAGCGCTGCACGCACTTTTGCTCCGGCAAACGTTACGCTCGAGTGCTCGTGAATCTCAGTAGCGGTGTAATCGGAGCGATCCGCGTTACCGACGTCACCGATAGTAAATCCGGCGTGCTTAAGCTGGGCCGCAACGCGGCGGGCCGCTCCGGCAACCGTGCTGCCGTTCTCGACGTCGACGTGCAGCGTCGAGGCTGGGATCGCCGCCAGCGTCATCGCGTCGGGGGATGGAATCGGCACCGGAGGGAGAGTCAGCATCGATGCAACCAGCTTCGCTCGCCCCTGCGTATCGGGTACGAGCGAGTCGCCTTCATTGGGCAAGTTGACATCCCCGGTATACGGAACCTGCGCGCTGACGACGGCGGCCGGCGAGATTCCCTGGAAGTACGTTACCAGCGAAACGATCTGGGGATCGGTAAAATCGGTCTCGACGTACTTGCGAAAGACCGCCAGCAGATTGCCGAGATGCATGAAGGTGTTGACGCGATTGCTCTTCGTCTCCTGGACCAACGCGCGCAAGACCTGCTGCTGCCGCATGATGCGGCACGGATCGCTGCACCAATCCTCGCGATAGCGCATGTATCCCACGGCCTGCGGCCCGTCGAGATGCTGCATGCCCTCTTTCAAATGGATGTGAAGGTGACCCCAGCTATCGTCATAGTTCAGTGTTTCGCCGGTGCAGCCCGTCTTGTAGCGCAAGCAATCGGAGGATTTCACATAAACGTCAACGCCGCCAAGCGCGGCGATGAATGCTTGCGTCGCGTCGATGCGCAAGATCGCGTACCGGTCGAAGCCGGGAATACCGAGCCACTTGGAGATGACGCTCTTGGCTTCCTTGACGCCGCCCTCCGACTGCGCCGCGTTGATCTTGGATTGCGAGCCGTTCGGCATCGTTGCGATCATGTCTCGCGGAATCGAAAGTTCGTAGATTCGTTTGTTCGCGAGATCGAGGTTGACCGCCCAGATCACGTCGCTGCGCGAGTCGGCCGAAGACTCTTCGTCCTTCTGGTTATAATCGTAGTCGAGCCCCTCGACGAGCACCAGCAGGTTGGACTGGCCGAAGACCTGTTGCGGCGTCGGCACGAACATCTGGGTAAATGCGGTCACCGGGTTTTTGCGCTCGACGACCGTATAACCGGCAACGGCCGAAACGACGCCGATTACAACGATGCCGAGGGTCAGCGCGATTTTGGCTTTAGTCAAACAGCGCAACGCTCCGGCGATTCGACTCGACCGAAGAAATCGAACGGCCCGTGCTCTTCCAAACGAACGTCGACGAACTCGCCAACCTGAGCGTTTCCTGTGAAGTAAATGCCACCATCGACAGCCGGCGCTTCACCTTCCGAACGGCCGAACCATGCTCGTTTTGCATTAAGAAACTCTTCGGCGAGGACGCGTACCGTCGTGCCGCAGCGAGCGGCGCGCCCGCGCTCCGAGGCGAGTCGCTGCGCCTCGCGCAGCCGGATGAGCCGCCGCCGGCGGCGCGCAGCGCCGACGCGATCCGATAGCTCCGCTGCCGGCGTTCCCTCTTCCGCGCTATATTCGAAGAAACCGACGCGATCGAGCTGCGCGCGCTCGATCCAGCGCTCGAGATACTCGACGTGCTCGTCGGTCTCGCCGGGAAAACCAACGATGAAGGTCGAGCGCATGGTGATTCCCGGAATGCGCGAACGAAAATCGTCGAGGATCTCGAGGTACCGCTCGCCATTACCGGGGCGGCGCATCGCTCGCAACACCTCCGGATGCGCGTGCTGCAGCGGCATATCCATGTACTTGCAGACCTTGGGAAGCTCGGCGATGGCGCCGACCAACTCGCGGTCGACCGTCGCCGGATATAAGTAGAGCAAACGAATCCATTGCAGAGCCTCGATCGCGTGCAGCCGTTCGAGCAGCTGCGCCAGGCCACCGCGGCGCAGCCCGCGGTCGCGCCCCCACATCGACGTATCTTGCGCGATCAAGATCAGCTCTTTGGCTCCGCCGTTCACGAGCGCTTCGGCCTCGAGCAGGATCGACTCCATGCTGCGGCTTCTGAACTTTCCCCGCAGCGCTGGAATGATGCAGAACGTGCACGGGTGATCGCAGCCTTCGGCGATCTTCAGATAGGCGGTCGCGCGCGGCGTCGTGACGAGACGGGGCAGAAAGTCGTGCTCGGGTTCGGCTTCCAAGTGAAGCCGGACCGGTTTTCGGCCGGCCTCGACGTCTTCGAGCAGCTCCACGATCCCGGCGTATGCGCCCGTTCCGACTACGCCGTCGATCTCCGGGACCAGACTCTGCAGTTGGGCGCCGTATCGCTGTGCCAGGCAGCCGGCGACGATCAACTGCTGACCGCGACGCTTTCGCGAGGCATGCTCGAGGATGACTTCGGTGGATTCTTCCTTCGCCGGATCGATGAAGGCGCAGGTGTTGATGATGACCGTATCGGCGCGTCCGGCCTCCGATTCCAACTGCCAGCCGGCGCTCGAGAGTTTGGCGATCATCACCTCGGTGTCCACGAGATTCTTCGCGCAACCTAGGCTTATAAATGCGACGCTTCGCATCGCGCGCGTTTCGCTAACGGTAGTTTACGAACTGCAAGGGCAGCTCGAACTCCATCGCTTTGAGCGACGTAATGACCTTCTGCAGATCGTCCTTGTTCTTGGCGGAGACGCGAATCTGCTCGTCCTGAAACTGCGCGGTGACCTTCAGCTTGAGGTTCTTGATGTGCACCATCAGCTCTCTGCTCTGATCTTTGGTTATCCCGCTGCGAGGCGTGAGGACCTGCCGCACGGTTGCCCCGGCCGCCGGCTCCACTTCACCATACTCGAAGGCTTTGAGATCGATGCCGCGCCGGACGGCCTTGGCTTGGAACATATCCACGACGTTGCGCATCTTCAGCTCGTCGTCGGAGATGAGCGTGATCTTCTTGCCGTCGTATTCGATGCTCGTCTTGCTGTGTTTGAAGTCGAAACGGTTCTCGATCTCTTTACGCGTCTGATTGAGCGCGTTGTCGAGTTCTTGCGTATCTACGCGTGAGACCACGTCGAACGAAGAATCGCTCGCCAATCGTTACTCCTCTCAAAGAGTGAAGGCTTGCTCGACGACGTCTCCCGCCTTGCCGAGTTTCCCACGGTCCTTGCCATCGACGTAAATTTCTACGCCGCCGGCGTTGCCGATCCGCACCAAGGCGCTCTTTCCGTGGAACGTCTTTGAAGTGCCGGCCGGAAACGTACCCTCCATGCTAACATTTCCGTCAACCGTGACCCGCAGCCACGAGGGGGCCGAGAGAACCAACGCTAGCGAGCTCGCCCCGCCGAGGGCCGGGGTGCGTGAAGGGGCTGGAGGCGACGGCGAGGAGGTGGCGGCGGCTGTGGGGGTCGCGGAGGCCGTGGCCACGCTCTGCTGGCTCCGAAGCGTCAGCTCGTTGTAGACGACGAAGGCGACCAGCAGCACGGCAACCGTCCCGGCGATCCAAATTAGCAGAAGGCCGCTGCGTCCCGATGCCGGGCGGCGCGCCCGCGGCTCGTCGGCCCTGGGCGCAGGCGGTTCGGGCAGCGTGGCGTTGAACGTGGCGACCGCCTCCTCGGGATCGAGCCTGAGATAGCGAGCGTAGGTGCGTAGAAAACCCCGAATATAGACCGGCGCGCCGATCTCGGCCCAGTGCTCGTCCTCGATGGCGGAGAGATAAACCGAGCGAATGCGTATCTGGTCGGCCACGTCGGAGAGTGAGGCGCCTCGCGCTTCGCGGGCGGCGCGAAACCGTTCACCCAGTTGCGGAGGGCCAGCATCGCTCATCGGTCAGGTTTGAGTTGGCCCCGTTCTAATGTTATCCTGTTCGATTAGATGACGAGCGAACGCGTGATTGCAGCGATGAGCGGGGGCGTGGACTCGGCCGTTGCCGCCGGCTTATTGGTCGAAAGCGGCTACGACGTGGTCGGCATCACCATGAAAATGTATGCGCCCTCACGTCCGGCCCACGCCAAGAGCTGCTGTGGCAGCAGCGACTTCGACGACGCCCGCCGGAGCGCCGCCGCATTAGGAATTCCGCATTACGTGTTGGATTTCCAAGAAGCGTTTCGACGTACGGTCGTCGAGCGTTTCGTGGACGATTACGTCGCCGGAAGCACGCCCAACCCGTGCGTTTCATGCAATAACTTCGTTAAACTCGGCACGCTCGCACAGTACGCCGATCGACTAGGTGCGCGCTATATTGCAACCGGTCACTACGCGCGCGTCGAGCGGCGCGACGACGGGCCGCATCTCTTTCGCAGCCGGCATGCAAAGGATCAGGCGTATGCGCTCGCGCAGCTCGAGCCGGCGCAGCTCGAGCGCTTGATGTTGCCGCTCGGCGATTTCGACAAGGCGACGACGCGCGAGCACGCGCGCCGTTTGGGGCTCCCGGTACACGACAAGAGCGAGTCGCAGGATATCTGTTTCGTGGAGGGCGGCGATTACCGTGAAGTCGTCGAGCGGCTACGTCCGGAGGTTGCGGCTTCGGGTGCGGTAGTCGCGGCGAACGGCCAACGAGTTGGCGAGCACGACGGCATCGTCAACTATACGGTCGGCCAACGCGCGCGGCTTCCGGCAAGCAGCGACGGACCGCGGTATGTAACGCGCATCGATGCTGCAACCAACACCATCCTCATCGGTCGCGAAGACGAGCTGCTTTCTTACGAGTTGGTCGCGGATGAGGTGAATCTGATTCGGCCCGAACGCTTCGCGGGCGGCGACGTGCCGGTGCGGGCGATGATCCGCTATCGCGCGACACCGGCGCCGGCGATCGCGTCTACATCGCCGGAGGGCCTTCTGCGCCTGCGTTTCGAGGACGCGCAGCGCGCCGTCTCGCCGGGTCAGTTGGTTGCGCTGCTCGATCCCGCCAGCGACGAAGTGCTCGGCGCCGCCACGATAGCGTCACCCCGAGCCTGTCGAAGGGGGAGCCCTCGGAAGGATGACCGTAGTCACCATTCGAACAACCTAACCTGACGCAATAGGGGGCACGACATGGGCTTTGCGCGCTTTTTCTCCTGCGCCGTTGGAATATTCGTCGCTGCTCAAACGCTGGCGGGATGCGATCGCAACACATCGCCGATCGTGCCGCAGGGTCTAAACCCGCAGGCAAACGCGCGCGACGCGCTGCTCTACGTCTCAGATACGGCGACAAATAGTGTTTCGATCTACTCGTATCCTCGATTGAAGCTGACGGGAAAACTCACGATCAAACGCCCAGCGGGTCTCTGCGTCGACCCACGCACGGGCAACGTCTGGGTCGTATCGGAACTGTCGCCCGAGATCATCGAGTTCCCGCACGGCGGAACGAAACGCATGCACACGCTTGATCTCGGCTACGGCTTCCAGGGCTGTGCCGTGGACGCGAGCGGGAACCTCGCCGTAGCCAGGTACAATGACTATGATGATGCCGGAGCGCTCTTCATCTTCAAGAATGGGCGCGGCAAGCCAACGATCTATGAAAACCAGAAGATGTTTTATTATGAGTTCGTCGGTTACGACAGCAACGGGAACGCTTTCGTAGACGGTGAGTGGAACGCTAAACTCGAAGAGCTACCGGCAGGCGGTAAGAAACTTAAGAACGTTACTCCCAACGGGGTAACGTTAACATCTCCGGGCGGCGTGCAGTACGACGGCACCAATCTCGCGGTCGGCAATGCGAAGCGAGGTGTAATCTACCAAGTTTCCGGCCGCACGATAGTTGGAAAGATGACGTTGAACGGCGCCTGTGTCGTTGAACAGTTCTTTATAGACGCAGAGCGCGGCGACGTCATCGCGCCGAGCCGCTGCCATTCGAAAGGCGAGGTTTTGATCTACGACTATCCCGCTGGGGGCAATCCCATCAAGAGGATCGCCGGGTTCCGCGATCCGTTCGCTGCCGTCGTCAGCCGGTAGAGGCGCTTCCCACTGACAACGGGTTCCAATACGTGTCGCGCACGACGGGTTTGAAGCCTGCGGAGACGATCAGCTTTTCGAGTTCGTCGCGCGTAGCTTCGTTGGTGCTGCCGGCATCGTGGACGACGCGCTCTTCGAGGATCGTTCCGCCCATGTCGTCGCAGCCGTAGAAGAGCGCGAGCTGCCCCATCTTTAATCCCGGCGTCAGCCACGAAGCCTGCAGGTGAGCAAAGTTGTCGAGATAGAGCCGCGAAATCGCAAGCACGCGCAGATACTCGAGGCCGGTTGACTCTTTTCCGCGCAGCGGCGTCTTGAACGGGACGTAATACCAGGGGATGAAGGCCGTGAAGCCGCCGGTCTCGTCTTGCAGCTCGCGCAGCACGTGAAGGTGCTCGATGCGCTCCTCGCGCGTTTCGATCGAGCCGAACATCATCGTCGCCGTCGTCGGCATGCCGAGCTGCTGCGCCTCGCGCATTACGCCGAGCCATTCGTGGGGTTTCACCTTGCGCGCGGAGATCCGCTTGCGAACGCGTTCCACTAAAATCTCAGCGCCGGCCCCCGGAAGCGACTTCATTCCGGCCTCTTTGAGACGCGAGAGGACGTCGCGCGTCGAGATGCCTTCGACGTGGGCAAGCCCGACGATCTCGGAGACCGAGAGCGAATGGATATCCACGTGCGGATATTCGCGTCGCACGCGGTCGAAAAGCGTTTCAAACCACTCCATGCCGAGTTCCGGATTCACGCCGCCCTGGATCATGATTTGCGTCGCGCCTTGGTCCGCTGCGTACTTCACCCGCTCCAGCACGACGTCGTGCGACATCGTGTAGCCTTCTTTGTGGTGCTCCGGCCGAAAGAAGGCGCAAAACGTGCAATGCACGTTGCAGACGTTGGTGTAGTTGATCGTCGTGTCGACGACATAGGTCACGACGTCGCGCGGGTGCATCGCCATGCGGCGCGCGTGCGCCGCGGCCCCGAGCGCATGAATATCGGCTTCATTATATAGACGCACGCCCTCGTCGAACGAGAGGCGGCCGCCGTTCGCTGCTCGCTCCAGCAGACTATCGAGAGACATAGGCGGCCTCGGCGAACGTCTCGGGCAGCGTCGGAATCGCGCCGATTTCGACCAGCTCGCGACAGAATGCAGCGAGGCCGTTCTGCGCGGCGGCGTGGAACGCGAAGTTCAGTTTGCCGTAGTAGTTTTCGTAGAAGCCCGCCGGACGCGCGATGATCGCTTGCGCGCGGGCGACGACGTCGCCCTGGTGGGCGCGCGACCAGGTGTACGCGTCGGTCAGCGCGTGCATGCAGGCGGCGACGGCGGCGGGATCGCGCTCGTAGACGTCGCGGCGCGCCGCCCAGACCGCGAAGACCGTCTGCAATCCCGTCCATTCGTGCCAAAGCTTTCCGAGATCGTAGACGTGGTCCGCGGGAAAGCGCTCGATCGCGTCGATCGCCGAGTCGCCGATGAGTAGCGTCGGCTCGCCGAACCGCGCCCGCTGCAACGGTTCGGGTTCGGGAAAGTAGCGCGGCCGCAAGCCGTAACGGCGCTCCAGGATCACGCGCAGCAGGTAGCGGCCGCTCGCGGATTCTTCGGAAAAGTAGACCGGCACGGCGCCGAGCTGTTGCGGCGGTACGGCCGAGATGAGAACGACCGAGACGACCTCGTCGCGCGCACCGATGCAGAGGTCGGGCAAGAGCACGAGCCGCTCCCAGTTCTGCGCCCACGTGAAGGCGCTGATCGGGCTCAAGTCGAGCTCGTCGTTCAGCAGCATCGCGTTCAAGCGCGCCGGAACGTCGGCGTGCAGCGTTCCAGGGTACTCGATCACGCCCGCATCAAACGCGGCGTAGATCGGGAGGTCGTTGGTGTATTTGATCCGGCCGCAACGAAGGGTCATCGCTTGGTCACCCTTCGACTGCGCTCAGGGTGACACTTGGGGTGACACTGGGGGTCCAGTCCCAGGGGAACTCGTTGTAGGTCGAGTTTCGGCGGACTGGGACGTAGCCGGCCTCTTCGATCAAGCGGCGAAACTC
>PMTY01000123.1 GCA_003167155.1 Candidatus Cybelea tumulisoli | reverse complement strand
CTCGAGGACCTGATCGAATTCGACGAGCGGTTCTTGCTCTGGCGCTGCCGTCACGTGCTCATGGTAGAGCGCATGATCGGCCAGCGGCCCGGAACCGGCGGCTCGCTGGGCGCCCGGTATCTCGAGAGCACGTTACAGCACCGCTTTTTCCCCGAACTTTGGGAAGTGCGCACCTGTCTCGGCGAGGGAAGTTACGGGTGAAGCAGTGGCGCGGGCAGTTTCCGATTCTCGCAGACTCCACCTATCTTGTCAGTCACTCGATGGGAGCGGCGCCGATTAGGGCCAGAGAGTCGCTGAACGCGTACTGGGACGAGTGGGGGAGCGACGGTCCGGAGGCTTGGGAGCGTTGGCTGCCTAGGATCGGTGAGATCGCCGACGGCATCGGCGCGATTATCGGCGCTCCGCCCGGCTCGGTCTTTCTCGGACCGAACGTTTCGATTCTGCAGGCCGCAATCGGAAGCTGCATCGACTTTAGCGGCGATCGCAACGAAGTCGTCTATGAATCGTTGCAGTTCCCTTCGCTCACCTACGTATGGCGCGAATGGGAGCGTTATGGCGCCGTCAATCGGATCGTCGACTCCGACGATGGCCGCACGATTCCAACGGAGCGAATCGTCGAAGCGATCACGGAAAAGACGGCGCTCGCCGTGCTCTCCCATGCCTACTACGTCTCCGGCGCACTCGCCGACGTTCGCACGATTCAAGCTCACTGCCGGCAGGTCGGCGCATTGCTTTGCGTGGACGCTTACCAGACGACGGGAATCTATCCATACGACGTGACGCAATGGGACTTAGACATCGTAACCGGCGGATCGCACAAGTGGCTCTGCGGAGGGCCGGGCTGCGGATGGGTTTACGTCAAACCTTCGCTAACGCGCGAGCTGTGTCCAGCCCTGACCGGATGGATGGCGCACGAGCGGCCGTTCGCGTTCGAACCCTCGCCCATCGTCTACGCCGAATCGATGTACCGCTTCGGCCATGGAACGCCCACGATCCCAGGATATGTGGCCGCGGCGCCGGGCCACGAAATGATTCGCACGATCGGCGTGCCGCAGATTCGCGAGCACAACGTGCGCCTAACCGAGAAGATCGTTGGGATGTCGCTGGAACGAGGACTTGTCGTGAAGACTCCGCTGGAGCCGGAGCGGCGCACCGGCTGGATCGGCATCGACTTCGAAGGCTCCGAGACCGCCTGCCGTCAGCTCGTGGCGCAACGCGTCTTTGTGGATTATCGCCCGACCTGCGGTATTCGCCTGGGTCCGCACTTTTACACCGGCGATGACGAAATCGAGGCGTTCTTCAAGGTCTTAGACGGACTGACTTGATCGGGTCGATGGTCGTCGACCACACCCAGATTGGCGCCGCGTTCCGGCGCCTTTCGCTTCCCGTTGCAGTGCAGATGCTGGGCGATCAACTGCTCGGAACGGCCGACACCATCGCGATCGGCAGCCTTGGTACCGTCGCACTCGCGGGCGCGACCGCGGCCAACACGATTTCGCTCGTCGTGACCTTCGCCGCGTTCGGCTTCGTCAGCGGTACGGGGATCGTCGCGGCACAGCGCATCGGCGCACACGACATCGACGGTTTTGGCCGTACGCTGCGAGCCGGCGTCGCCGCGCCGTTTGCCGTGGGCGTGCTCTGCCTTCTACTCAGCCTATTCGGGGCCGCGGCGGCGATGCACTGGCTGATCGGCGATTTGCCGAGCGCGCACGCGAGCGCGATCTACCTCATCCTGCGTTGCGCCGCGATCATGCCGATGGCGCTCTCTGCCACGCTGATCGTCGGGATTGGTGCGGCCGGAAACCAGCGCCTCGGCGTGCTGGTGCTCATCGTGGTGAACCTCATCCACATTCCGCTCCTGCTCGTCCTCGGATTGGGCTGGTTCACGCACCATCCTTTCGGCATTGCCGGCGCCGGCGTCTCCTCTTTACTCTCGGAAACCATCGCAGCGCTCTTCGCGATCGCCTACGTCGCGCGACAGCCGCAGTACCACGTCTTGCGGGAGCGCTCGTTCTCGTGGCCGCTGGCGGTCCGGTGCGCGCGGCTTGGATTTCCCGAGACGGTCTTCTTGATGGGCGTCACGGCGCCCGACGTCGTGATCGTCGCCATGCTCGCGCCGCTCGGCGCCATCTTCGTCGCGGCGTTTCGAGCGCTCAACGTCGTCTCCGACCTAACCTTCGTCGTGCCCAGTCCTTTGCAGAGCGCGGCCCAGATCGTGATCGGGCAGCGGTTGGGGGCGGGAGATCCGCAAGGCGCTCGGTGGTTTCTCGAACGGGCCACGCGCGTATCGCTTCTCGTGACTTCGTTTACCGCTGTCGTGATGGCGGCGCTGGCGTGGCCGTTGGCCTTTGTCTTCACGCTCAATGCCGCGGTCGCAACGATCGCGGCTCTGCCGCTGGCGCTGCACATGATCACGTTGCCCCTCAAAGGCTGGGCGATGGTCTCGCTGGCGCCGATCCGCGCGTCGGGCGACACGCGTTTCTCGATGACGGTCGGCCTGGTCTGCAGCGCGCTCGTCATTCCGCTGGCGTGGATAGGCATCGAGCGGCTGCACCTCGGCCTCTATAGCGTTCCAATAGGCTGGATCGCGGCGTGGGCGATACGCGCGCTGCTTACGCAGTGGAAGCTGCGTGACGGCGCTTGGATGCGGCGAGCCCCGCTGGCAGCGTAGGCTCCCAACGGCGGGTTTTCCGCAAGAGTTGGTCCAAAACGCGAGTATGGCGTTCACCGAGGGGTTCATCTCGGAGCTGGTCGGCCGCCGGGCGACCATCAACGACCTTCCGATCGGAAAGGTTACCGACTTTGTCGTCGGCAAGCCTGACGCCGTCTTTCCGCAAGTCGACGGCCTGGTAATCAAAACCGCGCAAGGCCTGCGTTATGCCCCGATCGAGACCGTCGCCGACGTCGACCGCAATGGAACCGTCGCACTGACGTTGGCCCCGAAAGAGCCCGCGCCGCCCGAACAAGAGGAGCTCTATCTCGTCGCCGATTTGCTCGATAAGCAGATCGTCGACGTTGACGGCCGCAAGGTCGTGCGCATCAACGATATCGAGGTCGCCAACGCGAACGGACGCCTTCGCGTAGTTGCCGCCGACGTGGGATTTGCCGGGCTTCTGCGCCGCCTAGGCTTGCGATCGTTTGGCAAACGGTGGCTCTCGCGCATCGGTAACGTTCCGCGCTCGATGATCGCCTGGGATTCGGTCGCGCCGATCCGCGAAGTCAATCCGTCGCAAGTGCGCCTCTCGGTCAAAGAGAACCGGCTCGCGCGAATGCATCCCTCCGAGCTCGCCGAGATTATCAGCGAGCTCTCCGCCCGCGAAGCCGCCGCCGTCGTCGGACAGCTCGACGATGAAACCGCCGCCGACGCGTTCGAACATCTCGACGCGGATACGCGCAAGAACCTGATCGACGATATCGGCACGGAGCGCGCGGCCGACATCATCGAAGAGATGGACGCCGACGATGCCGCCGACCTCTTAGCCGAGCTTCCGGAAGAACGGCAATCGGAACTGCTCGCCGAGATGAACGCCTACACGGCCGGCGAGCTGCGCGAGCTGGTGAAGTATCCCGAGGACACCGCCGGCGGCATGATGACGACCGACTACGTTTGGATCTATCCGCACCGCACGACCGAAGCCACGATTCGCAAGATCCGCGAAATCGCGCCGGTTTCGGAGTTCATCTACTATCTCTACGTGCTCGACAAGAGCGACAACGTCTTGGGCGTGCTCTCGTTGCGAACGCTGCTGCTCGCCCTACCGACTGCCTTCATCGAGCGCATCATGGACACGGATCTCGTCACGGTGGCTGCGGACACGCCGGCCGTGGACGTCGCGTCGACGATCGCAAAGTACGATCTTTTGGCGGTGCCCGTGGTCGACGACGCCGGCAAGATGCTTGGAATCGTGACGGTTGACGACGCCATCGATGCAATCATGCCGGCCGACCTTGCGAAGAAGCTGCCGCACTTTCGGAGCCGCCATCGTTCGCACGCTGCCGCGCCGTGAGGCCGGAGGATATCGTTGACTTCGCCGAGGCGCTCGCGCGCATCACCGCGTCGGGAGGCGGTCCGAAGGCGCTGGCGGCGCATTTGGCCCTAGCCATGGGCGGCGGCGTGCTGCTCGAAGACGCGCAGTGGCGCCACCTCGCCGCAGCCGGGTCGCAGCCCATTCCGCCGAGCGCGCGCGGCGTCGTCGAATCGGGCGCCCCGGGAAAAGTGCAGCGCGTTAACTCGGGCGAGCTTCACGTTGGCTGGCTCTCGCTCTTCGGCACCAACTCAAAGCCCGACGCCGAGCTGATGCTGCGGCTCACCGCTGCGGCGATCGGCGTCGAACTCGCGCGCGACGCCTTCGGTCCACGCGCCAAGAAGGGAACGCTTTGGAGTTCGCTGCTCTTGGAGAGTTTTTCCGACATCGCTGCGGCGCGCGAGGAGGCCGCCGCGCACGGCGTCGCCCTTGCCCAGCAGTACTGCATCGTCGTCCTCGAATGCGATGCGACCGGCGCGGCACCGGCAGTCATGATGGAACTGCGAGCGCTTGCAGCCGACGTTTTTCACCCGGTCGATGCGGAGCTTGGGTTTTTGGAGCGGGAGCAGTCGCTCTTCGTCTTCGTGCCGGCCGCTCGCGCCGTCGACGCGACCAACGCTAAAACGGCCGCCGGACTCTTGCCGCGCACGGCCGCGCGGCGAAAGTCGCAGTTGCGAATTTCCGGCGGCGTCGGTACCGTCGAGCCGGCAGCGGCGCTCGCCCGCAGCGGGGCGACAGCCGCGGCCGCGCTGACGATCGGGCGGCGGCTCTTTGGATCGCCGCACGTCGCGGCGTACGAAGATCTCGGCGCCTATGCGCTGCTGTACGAAGGCGCCGACCCGCAACGCCTTCGCGTCTTTGCATCGGAGGTTCTCGCTCCCTTGCGTTCCTACGACGAGAAGCATCAGACGGAGCTGGAGCGAACCCTCAAGCTGTACTTCAACGCCGGACAGAACGTCAAGACGGCATCGCTATCCTTGAACGTTCACCGGCACACCGTCTTCTATCGCCTCCGGCAGATCGGCGAAATCACGTCGCGAACGCTTGAAAGCCCGCACGATCAGTTGACTTTACGAATGGCTATTGCGATCGATGAACTCCACGCCTAAGCCGCAGTGGCGCCGCCCCGCCAACAAACGCGAAGTCGTGAAGCTTGCGCGGGAAGAGGACGTGCGGTTCGTCCGCCTGGTCTTCGCCGACGTTTTCGGCGTCGGCAAGAACGTCTCGATCCCAGTCGAGCAGCTCGACGACGCGCTCGACGGCCGCATCACGTTCGACGGCGGCTCGATCGACGGTTTCGTTCGCGGCGAAGAGCTGGACATGGTGCTGCGTCCCGACCATTCGACCTTTGCGATCTATCCGTGGCGCGCCGCCCCGCAAGGCCGCGAGGGACGCTTGATTTGCGACATCGCGATGCCCGACGGTACGCCGTTCGAAGGCTGTCCCCGAACGACGCTGCGCCGTGCAATTGAAAGCGCTCCGTCCCTGAACGGCGCGCGAATTGGTTTGGAAATCGAGTTTTATCTCTTCGAACGCGCCGCCACCGGCGATCCCTCAACCACCACGACGGATGTCGGCTCCTATTTCGATTTCTCCGCCAACGACCGCGGCGAGGAGGCCCGCAACGCAATGGTCGCTGCGCTGGGCTCGATGGGCGTTCCAATTGCATCGGCGCATCACGAGCATGGCGCCGGCCAGCACGAGATCGACGTTGCGCACGACGACCCGCTTGCGGCCGCCGATCATGCACTGACGTTGCGCACCATCGTCAAGCACATTGCTGCCGATTTCGATTTGGATGCAACCTTCATGCCCAAGCCGCTCGAGGAGCGCGCCGGCAGCGGGCTTCATGTGGATTTTCGCTTGGCCGACGATAGCGACGCCGAGACCGCGCTCTATGTCGTCGGAGGGCTGCTCGGGCATGCCCCGGCCCTTACCGCAATCTGCAATCCAACGGTCAACTCCTACAAACGTTTGGTGGCGGCGTGGGACGCGCCGATCTATGCGGTGTGGTCTGAGCGAAGTGCAAATGCGCTCGTGCGCGTGCCACCGGGACAGCGACCGGCGCGAATCGAGATGCGCAGCCCCGATCCGACGTGCAACCCGTATCTCGCACTCGCGGTACTGAACGGAGCGGCGGCGGACGGAATCGCTTCGGGAACGTTGCCGGGCGCCGCCTTTGCCGGCTCTACGTACGATTTAACCGAAGGCGAACGCCGCGAACGCGGAATCGGCACGCTGCCGAAATCGCTGCGCCAAGCTATCGCCGAGCTCGATGCCGATCCCGTCGTGCGAGGTTCGCTCGGCGATCATCTCTACCACGCCTTCCGCGATGCGAAGCTAGAAGAGTACGAACGCTATCGCCGCGCCGTCCACCCCTGGGAACGCGACCGGTACCTACGGTTGTACTAGCCCCCCTGTGCGCGAAGTCGAAGGACGCGCACCCGNNCTGAGCGCAGTCGAAGGGTGACGCCGTGCCGACGATTCAAGAATCGAGAATTACTGGACCTTCCCAGCCCTGAGGGCTTCTTGTCTCAGCAACCGCCAGGCGTGTTGAACGTCGCTTTTCTGCGTTCGCAGATTGCCGATCGCTAAGCGAATCGCGTAGCGTCCGTCGATCTTCGTGTGCGAGAGAAAGACTTCGCCGGTCGCGTTGACGGCGCGCAGGATCTCCGCGTTCAGCGCGTCGCGCTGTGCCTCGCTGCTGCCGGGCGGGCCGTAGCGAAAGCAGACGACGGAGAGCGGATAGGGCGCGAGCACTTCCCAGCCGAGTTCGGCTTCGACCCACGACGCAAACTCTTGCGCAAGCGCGATGTGCCGCCTCAAATGCTCGCGAATACCCTCCGCGCCGAAGTGCCGCAGGACGAACCAAAGTTTGAGCGCCCTAAAACGCCGCCCGAGCTGCAACCCGTAATCCATATAGTTGACCGCTCCGGACTCGGGCGTCGTGAGATACTCGGGCACGAGGCTAAACGCGCGGCGAACGATCGACTCGTCCTTGAGAAACAACACGGAGAGGTCCATCGGGACGAACATCCACTTGTGAGGATTGAGCACGAGCGAATCTGCGAGTTCGGTGCCGTCGAGCATCCAGCGGAACTCCGGAATCAGTGCGGCCGAGCCGGCATACGCGGCGTCCACGTGCAACCACACGCGCTTCTCTCGCGTGACTTCGGCAATCTCCGCGACCGGGTCGACCGACGTCGTGGAAGTCGTTCCCACCGTTGCGACGACGGCGAGCGGCCGCATTCCCGCGCCTTCATCGGCTTCGATGGCCGCGCGAAGCAAATCGGGACGCATGCGGTACGCATCGTCGCACGGAACTCGCACGACGTTCTCTTGGCCAACGCCTAGAGCGATCGCCGCCTTCTCCACGTGCGAATGCGTTTCGCTGGTAATGTATATCCGTAAAGCCGGCAGATCGCGACCACTCATGCCGCGTTCGCGGATTTGCAGGCCCAGCGCTTCGCGAGCCGCTGCCAACGCCGTAAAGCCCGCGATCGATGCGGTGTCGTAAATCACGCCGGTCCAGTGCGGCTGAAGATCGAGCAAGCGCCCCAGCCAGCGCATCATGACCTCTTCCAGCTCGGTTGCCGCAGGCGACGTGCGCCAGAGCATCGCCTTCACGTCGAGCGTCGCCGCCAGGGCCTCGGCGACGATCGCGGCGGGCGCCGAACTGGTCGCGAAGTAGGCGAAGAAACGCGGATGGTTCCAATGCGTCGTGCCGGGCACCACGATGCGCTCGAAATCGGCGAAGATCGCGTCGAGGGATACCCCCTCCTCGGGCGCTGAATCGGGCAGCGCAGCCGCGATCTGCCCCGGGGCGACCGCCGGCATCACGCGGTAGGCCTCCGGATGCGCGAAGTATTCCCGGATCCAGGCAGCAGCTCGATCGAGTCCCTCCCGCAGAGCGTCGTCGTCCATGCGATGGGGTGTTGGCGCATCAGACGGAGAAGGCCCTGGAATGAAATATCGGACCTATCCGGAGAGCGACGTGACCGTCAGCGAGGTTGGTTTCGGCCTCTGGACGACCTCGACCGGATGGTGGGGCGAGAAGAGCGACGACGAGGCCGTTGCAATGCTGCGCGAAGCCTACGATCTCGGCGTGACGTTCTTCGACGCCGCCGACACGTACGGCAACGGCCGCAGCGAAGCGCAGCTCGCCAAGGCCTTTGGCGACCGGCGCGAGCGCATCGTTTATGCGACCAAGTTTGGTTACGATTTTTCCGACGCCGGGCAGGCGCGGCGCGGACAGTCCGAGCTGCCGCAAGATTTTTCCCCGGCCTTCGTGCGCCAGGCGCTCGAGGCATCGCTGCGCCGCTTGCAAACCGACTATATCGACATCTATCAGATGCACAACGCGCGCATGGCCCAGATCGACGACGACGCGTTATGGGATCTGCTCGAATCGTTCAAACAAGAGGGCAAGATTCGCATGTACGGCGTTGCGCTGGGGCCCGCGATCGGGTGGCTTGGCGAGGGTGTCGAAGCGGTCCGGCGTCGCCACGTCGCGACGATGCAGATCATCTGGAATATCCTCGAACAGTATCCGGGAGACGAGCAAATCCTCGCGGCCGCCGATGCCGGCGCGCCAACCGGCTACATGATCCGCGTCCCGCACTCCAGCGGAATGCTCGAGGGGCACTACACCGCCGAGACGACGTTTCCGGAGAAGGATCACCGCCGTCACCGCCCGCGCGAGTGGCTGCTCAACGGCGTCGAAAAGGTCGCGCAGCTTCGCTTCCTCGAGCTCCCGAACCGCACGCTCGGTCAAGCGGCGATCCAATGGCTTCTGGCCGAGCCGCGCGTCATGACCGTCCTGCCGAACATCTACGACTCCCAACAGCTGCGCGAGTTTGCCGCCGCGCCGGAAACGCCGGCCTTAACGGCGGCGGAGCTCAAGGCAATCGAAGCGGTCTACAAGAAAAACTTCGGCATCGAGGAACCGCCCATGAACTTCAAAGGCACGATGACCCTCCCTGAGTCTTCGCTATCACCCGTGTCATGAAACCCGAGCAGATTTTTACGCAACACGCGCCCGCGCCGATCGGACCGTATAGCCAAGCGATCCAAGCCGGGCACGAGCTCTACTGCAGCGGCCAGATCCCGCTGGATCCGCTGACCGGCGAGCTGGTTGGCGACGATGCGGGCTCGCAAGCCGAGCGCGTCATCGAGAATCTCGGCGCCGTTCTTTGCGCCGCCGGTTATCTCTATGCCGACGTCGTCAAGACGACCATCTTCTTGATCGACATGAACGATTTCGCCGCCGTCAATGCCGTTTACGAAAAGTTCTTCGGCGCGACCAAACCCGCGCGCTCGACGGTCGCCGTCGCGGCGCTGCCGCGCGGCGCTCGCGTCGAAATTGAATGCATCGCTCGAACGTGACGGGTTCCAATCCCGTCGGCACCGCGATAAGCCCCCAAACACTTGCGTGTGCAAGGTGCTGGCGAGGACGTCTACGCGCTTCTCGAAGAGTTTCTCACTCAGCCGGCTGCGGCCGACAACGCGCGAGCAAGCGCGACATCGAGTCCGCGAGCGACCTCCGTGACACGGTCGTCACCGAACTGACCAAACACCGACGACGGGAGATCGTACTCGATGCACGAACCGCCGTCGCTTTTTTCATAAATAATCACGCGTAAGGGCGCGTACAATCCGGCAGCTAGTTGGTAACGCGTCATCCTCGAAGCGGTGAGCGGATTCCCGATTTCGTATTGCACGGCGTCCCGAACGTTGCCATACAGGCCGATTAACATACCATGGTCGCGCTTAAGAAAGATAGAGAGTTCGGGCGCGGCCTCAAGGCGCTGCTTTAGCCTGTCGGTGATTCCATCGCTAAGGAGTAATGCGGTCTCCTCGTCGATCGGCGGGATCAAGCTTTCCAGAGATGCCTGGATATCGGAGGCCGCCTTCGGGGACTCTATGACGACGTGCGTCACTTCTATTGCTCTTCGTGACATCGACGGTGACACGGGGGCACCCTCCAGGATAGGTGGTGACTATGCAATTAAACGATACTGGCCGACGGTCGGATGTAACACTAACAACCCCTACAGATCCTCCGACAGATAGCGATGTGGGTGGCCAGGCGCGTCGACCGGCGTGCAGACTTGGCTCACCATGAGTACACCGCGCAGCGTCACCCGATCGGGAGTTATGCGCGATTTCGTTCCGGCTGCGAAGGCCGGGGAGGGTTCGAAAGTGAGTAATTCAGCAAGACCTAGCGTCGTGTTCTGCCATGGTATCTGGGCAGACGGCTCGTGCTTCAGTAAGGTAATTCCGCCACTGCAAGCGGCCGGATACGAGGTAATGTCAGCGCAATACGGGCTAGATACAAACATAGGCGACGTCGCAGCGGTAAAGCGCACGCTGGACCGCGTCAAGAGCCCTGCAATCCTGGTCGGGCACTCGTACGGCGGCGCCGTCATTACGGCGGCGGGCATCGATGATCGCGTCATCGGGCTCGTCTACATCGCCGCGATTGCACCCGACGCCGACGAAACGTCGCAGAGCGAGCAAGACAAGTTCCCCCAAACGGAAATCTTCAAGAACATCGAAGTCACGGGCGGCCGCGTCTGGATGCGTCCCGAAGGCGTCAAGTACTTCTGCGGAGGTCTTTCGGAGCAAGAGCAAGAGCTTGTGTATGCGACCCACTATGCGCCCGATGCCGACCTCTTCAACCACAACGCACCTGGCACGGCCTGGAAAACGAAACCGAGCTGGTTTATCGTCGCCAAACAAGACCACACCGTGCACCCCGATCTCGAGCGCGCCGCGGCAAAACGCATGAATGCCAGCACAATTGAGATTGATTCGAGTCACGTGCCAATGCTCTCCCATCCCGATATCGTAGTCGATGTTATTCGTAAGGCCGCAGAAGCGGCTCGTTCGCAGGCGGCATAGCACCGTGACCTCAGGCGTTAAGAAGGAACCGTAGTCAACTTTTCCAAAGAGGTCCTTCGCACCGGCGATGGCCGGCGATCGCCGGGCAGAGGAGTGTGCCATGCGGATTCGGAGCTGGATCCCCTGCTCAGTTGCCCTATTGCTCGCAGCCTGCGGGCAAGCCCAAACGACGCCGGCTGGCCCTGGCGCACCACTGCTGGGCGGACCGGGCGCATCGCTGCCCGCCGGGCGCGGCGCATCGTTGTTGGCTCAACCGGCCGGTAGACGTCAACGGCACGAATTCGTTCTCTATTACTTCTATCAGCACGATAACGGGGGACGCCCGCGAGGCGGGCTCGCCGTCGGGCGTTATGGTTCGCTCTTCGGCACCACGAGCCGCGGTGGCAGGCCCGGCTGTCCGGCCGAAAGAGGCAGCTGCGGCACGGTTTATATCATGTCAAACACCGACTCGGGATATATCGAGTTCCCGCTGTACCGCTTCTGCACCGAGCCCGGCTGCGCCGACGGTGCGATGCCTTACGCCGACGTCACGTTCGACAAACGCTGGGCGGTATACGGCACGACCTACGAAGGCGGAGCAAACAACAGCGGCGTCGTGTTCAAACTGACGCCTCGGAAAGATGGCTCGTATAAAGAGAGCGTGCTCTACAGCTTCTGCCCGCAAGTGGGTTGCGCGGACGGTTCGAATCCGCGAAGCACTCTGACTCTCGAAGCGAGCGGTGCGATCTACGGCACCACGCTCTACGGCGGCAGCAAAAACGGCGGCGTCGTCTTCAAGCTGACACCATCGTCGTCTGGATATACGGAGAGCGTGCTGCACGAGTTCACCGGTGCCGACGGGCTCTATCCGGAGGCCGGCGTCGTGGCCGACGCCGGCGGCGCGCTTTACGGGACCACCGCGAGCGGCGGGGGCAGCGGCTGCGATACCGGCTGCGGCGTCGTCTTCAAGCTCACGCCCAACGGTTCGCAATACACGGAGACCGTGCTGCACGAGTTCGCCGGCGGCGACGACGGCACCGATCCCTATGCGGGACTCCTATTAGACAAGCACGGGAACCTCTTCGGCGTTACCGCCGAGGGCGGCGGTACCGGCTGCAACGGCGAGGGCTGCGGCGTCGTGTTCGAAATGAAGCACGCCGGTACGGCCTATAGCGAGTCGGTGCTGCACGCGTTTGGGGGAACCGACGGTTCGGCCCCCGACGCTGCACTTGTCTTTGGAAAGCACGGCGAGCTCTACGGCACGACGTCGAGCGGCGGCCTCTACAGCAAGGGAACGGTCTTCGCGATGCAGCCCGCGCGTTCGTCGTACGAGTTTCGCTCGCTCTACAGTTTCTGCAAGCTGAAGAAGTGCGCTGATGGGGAGACTCCACTCGGAGGCGTCGTCCCCTATTACAAGACGATCTACGGCACTACGTGGCAAGGCGGGGAAAAAGGCGACGGCACGGTCTACGCACTGTTCAAACCGAACGGCTAAAGATTCGCGTGAAACCTTGGATTCAATGATGTCGTACCGGTTCCAGCGCTGGTAAGACGGCGGCTGCTCGTCTAACGCCGGTCTAACGGATTTCGCAAAACTCGCCGAGATTCGTCGGGACTATCCGGGACTCGAGCTGAGGAAGTTGGAGCTGACGGCCTGGATCGTGACTGCAACGGCCACGCATCGTCGTGCAGTCGAGCAAGCACTGACAAAAGGCGACGAGCCCGCCGCAGCGAGCTCGTCGCCTTTATCGTGGACTAGCTATCGTCTAGTGCTGAGCCGGTGGGACTCTTTTCGCGGGACCGTGTTGCATCTTTATGAATTTTGAATCCGGAGAGCCCCGCGGTGGCATGCCTGCATAATTCAGCAGCTCGAGGTTTGCGATGTTTTCGCTGCAGTATAGATCCTGAATGCAATAAGGATCGCTCGCCCGCTCCTAACTATAGTGGAGTCGAGTCGGCCGAGGCGGTAAGGCGAGCCGTCTCTTCTTTGGCGATCTGCGCGACGTCGGGATCCAGCGAACTCGCTGCCGCTTTGAGCTGCTCTAAGGCGAGCTCTCTCTTTCCTTGCGCCGCATAGGCTCGCGCCAGCAGGTAATGCACGCGGCCGTCGTAAGGTGCGGCGGCGACGCCCTTGAGCAGCGCTGCTTGAGCCAGCGGATAGAGATCGTTTTTTTCGTAATCGATGCCCAAGTTCACGTACGATTCGGGAACGTACGGATCGACGGCAATCGCTTGCACGTAGTACGTAACCGCCCGCTTCCAGTCGCCGCGAAGATCGGCGAGGTAGCCAAAGTTGACGAGGGCTTCGGGGCGCTCGGGCTCTAGGCGGCGCGCGCGCGTAAAGACCCCGATTGCGTCGCCGTAGAGGCCGGCCTGTATTTTTGCCACTCCGACATTGTCGAGGCAGGCATAGTTCAGGGGATCGGCGTTGAGACAGTTATTCAGGTACCCAAGTGCCGTGGTGTGATCGTGGATGTCCAGGTACGCCATGCCGGCGCCATTGAGCGCGGCGATCGACGTCGAGTCGCTATCGAGCGCTCTGCGGAAATAGACGATCGCCTGAGCCGGGCGATGCATCGCTTCGAAGACTTCGCCGAGCTCCTCCTGCAGATCCGAGTCGGTCGGATTGGCGTTTGCCGCGCGTTGCATCTCCTCCTGATATTGCGGCAGATCGCCCTTGCGCAGATGCAGCATAACTAAATCTCGAATCGAATCGGTACCCGGCAGCGCGCTTTGGAACTGGAAGATCGCGTCGTCGACGCGATTCTCAGTCGCATAGACGACACCGAGGCGATTGTGCGTCTCTTTATCGTGCGAATTACGGGCGAGAAGCTGCTGGTAGATCGCTTCGGCTTTATCGAAGCGTCCCTGGCGATAGTAAAGGTCGCCGAGAAAACGCGCCGCCTCGATGCCATTGGGATGAGTCGCGACAAANNAGGATCGCTGCCTGTTGGTCCACCGCGTTGTGGGCTTCAATCGGAATGATGTCCGCGTCTTGTGCTCGCAGCGACCCCGCGAACGTCGCGGTCAACGGCAGAACCGCAAAAACCAAGGCTGCGAATGCGCGTTTAATCATTGTAGGCACCTCTTCGATGGCTATAGCGCACGGCCGCCGGGCGGCGTGACGCGGCGCTATCGCACGAGGGGCAGTATGTTGCTGGGGGTCAGCGGATAGAACGTCATCGCGATGACGGCGACCGCGCAGACCGCCGCGCTGGCCCAGGCCAGGGGAACGAAGGGGCGCAGGTCGCCCCCCTGCCGGCCCTCCTCCGGGGCATACATCGCGCGGATCACTTTGGCATAGGCGTAGAGCGAGATCGCCGTGCCGGCGATCAGCGCGGCGGCGAGCCAGATATAGCCGTTTGCCACCGTCACCGCCAGGATCAAGATTTTTCCTAGGAAGCCCGCGGTTGGCGGCAAGCCGGAAAGCGCCAGCAGAAAGATCGTCATCGCTGCCGCAAGCCACGGCCGCCGGCGCGCCAGCCCGCGATAACTACTCAACCGCGAGCCTTCCTCGTCGTCTGGGCCCGATATTGCTGCGGCGACGGCAAACGCACCCAAGTTCATGAACGCATACGCCGTCAAGTAATAGATCGCGTAACGCAGGCCGAGCGGCGTTCCTCCCGCCAGCGCGACGACGATATAGCCGATTTGCGCGATGCCCGAATAGGCCAGCAGTCGCTTGAGATCGGTTTGCGCGAGCATCCCGACGTTGCCCACGATCATCGAGATCGCCGCCACGATCCATACCGGCAACAGAAGTTTTGCGCCGACTCCGGCTGGCAACGCGGCATACGTGAAACGCGCGAAGACCGCGAGCGCTCCGGCCTTGGTCACCACGCTCATGAAAGCGGTGACCGGCAACGGCGCCCCCTCGAAGACGTCGGGCGTCCAAGTGTGAAACGGCACGAGGCTCAGTTTAAAGACCAGGCCGATCAGAAACATGCCGGCGCCCATCCAAAAGAGCGGGCTCGAGGCGAGCGACGGGTTGAGCAAATCGGCCAGCATGACGCTTCCCGTCGCGCCGAAGAGCAGCGCCGCGCCAAAAAGCAAGAAGGCCGTGGCGGTCGAGCTGAGGATCAAATACTTCAGCGCCGACTCTCGCGCCGTCTTTCGATCGACGGCAGCACAGAGCGCATACAAGCCAAGCGAGAGCAGTTCGAGCCCGAGAAAGATCGCGATCAAGTTCGCGGCGCCCGCCATCAGCATCGCGCCGCACGCGCTCCACAGCATGATTGCAACCGTGCCGGCCACGCGCGGCCCCGGGCCGATCGTGCTATAGAGCAGCAACGATCCGGCCGTTCCAATCAATACGATCTCTTCGAAGACGGTAGCGAATCCGCCGGTCATGAAACCGCCGAAAAATGCGTCGTACTGGTGGCCGAACTGCCTCCCCGCAACGATGGCGGCGACCAGGACTCCGAGCAGCCCGATGACGATTGAAGCATAGCGCCACTGCTTGCGGCCGGCAAAGAGATCCGCGAGCAGCACGGCAAGACCGGCCGCAGCAAGGATGTCGATGGGGGCAATCGCGTTCCAATCGGCGTTGGTGAACGAAAGCGTCATGGGAGCGGTCCGCTCTGCACGGTGGTGATGGCGGCGTTATCCAAGAGCGGTTTGGGATAGACCCCAAGCAAGACCAATGCGGCGAGCAGCGGGGCGACGGCGAGGCCCTCAATCCACGTCAGATCGGCACGCACGGGCAAGTCGGTCCGTTGCGGACCGTTCATGATGCCCTGATACAGTCGTAGCATGTACGCCGACGCCAGCACGATCGCAACCAGCGCGACGATCGCGGGCCACACGTAGCCGTTCTGATAGACGCCGATCAAGATCAGCAGCTCGCCGGCAAAACCGGCCAACCCCGGCAGGCCCAAGGCGGCGAGCGCAGCGATGCAGAGCGCACCACTCAGACGCGGATTTCTCCACCCCAAACCTCCGAGCCGCGGCAGCGCTCGCGTCTCTTCGCGCTCCTCGACGTAACCGAGCACGAGAAACAACACGGCCGAAAAGAGGCCGTGAGCGATAATATAGACGAGCGCGCCCTCCAGCGCCAGCCGATTCCCAATCGCAATCGCGAGGACGATCAGTCCGAGGTGCGAGAGCGACGAGTACGCGACGATGCGCTTCACGTCGTTCTGCACCAGCGCAACGAGCGCCCCGTAGACCAGCGATATGAGCGCCAGCACAATCAACGGCGCAGCATGCCGATAGAGGACGCCCGGCATCATCGCCGTGGCGATTGCAAGAAACCCGTAGAGGCCCGCCTTTGATTGCACGCCCGCGACCACCGACGTCATCGGCGAGGGAAGGTCGGCGTAGGTCGGCGGCATCCACGTATGGAGCGGCCAGACCGGCGTCTTCACCAGAAAAGCGAAGGCGAAGCCGGCAAAAATCCACGGCGCCCAGCCACCTGCGAGCGCGACGCCGGGAAGACCGATCACGTCGGTCGTTCCGTAGATGACGCCAAATGCGGCAGTCGCCAACAGCAGCGTCAGACCGCCGGCAAAGTTATAGATGAAATAACGCCACGCGGTCGCCGGATGTTCGCCCCAACCGACCAAGGCGAAGAACACGGGTACGAGCATCAGATCCCAAAAGAGCGCGAAGACCAGCAGGTCGCGCGACAGGAAGAGTCCGAGCATGGTCCCTTCGAGCGCGAGCAAGAGCGCAACGAAGTCGCGCAACCGCTCGA
The DNA here is from genome assembly GCA_003167155.1 of Candidatus Cybelea tumulisoli. Taxonomy (GTDB): domain Bacteria; phylum Vulcanimicrobiota; class Vulcanimicrobiia; order Vulcanimicrobiales; family Vulcanimicrobiaceae; genus Cybelea; species Cybelea tumulisoli. Next base: position 5,951 of record PMTY01000123.1, on the reverse strand, counting down.
CGCGGGCGGCGGCAATCGCACACGCCGTGCACAGCGTCAGCAGCAAGGCGATCCAGAACGAAATCGGCGTCGCACCGAAGTGGAAGGCCGACACGAATGGCCGTGAAAGCCAGTGCAAGCTCCAATCCGCAGTGCCGCCCGCCAAAACGGTCGCAAACGTGATCGCCGCCACCGCGGTCCCAAGCAGCCGGGAGAGCGCGCGATCGCCGCGCGGCAAAAATAGCAGAAGGGCGGCGGCAACCAACGGAAGCAGAATGCTGACGAGAACGAGCGGCATCAGTGCGCCGCCCCGGCTACAGCGTAGTACGCGATGAAACAGGCTGCCCCGAAGACGAGAATCAATGCATATGCTCGCAACAGACCCGTCTGGAACGAGCGCACCAGCGTTCCGAGCCCGCGGGCGATCAGAACGATCTCCCCTACGGCGCCGTCGATCACGCGAGGATCGAAGACGCGACCGAAAAAGAGCCCCCAGGCTTGCGCCGGACGCACGAAGATCGCATCGATCGCAGCGTCGAAGTAAAAGAGATTCGTCAGCACGGCCGGCATCGTTTCCGCCTCGCGGCGCAAGCGCTGGACCGCATCGCGTCGCGCCGCCGCAGTAGCATAGCGCTGCCACGCGATGATAAAGCCGATCGCCACGACGATCACGACGATCACCGAGGTAAAGTTCTCGGAGATCGCCGGTGCCGGGGTTTGGGCCGCTGCGAGATGCGCCTGCGCGGCGAAGAGCGGCGCAAAAAAGTGCGCCCAGGGCGATGCATCGCCGCCAAAGAGCAGTGCGCCGCCGATCGCGACGCTCGGAACGACCAAGATCGCCACCGGCACGTTCATGATCCAGGCTCCTGGCCCGCCGACGTGCACGGGCGCCTCGCCGCGGTACTCACCCAAAAACGTGACGAAGAGCAGGCGGAACATATAGTAAGCGGTGATGCCGGCCGTTACGATGCCGATTCCGTCGAGCCACGGATGCCCGTGCTGCAACGCCCCGTAGATGACCTCATCCTTCGAGAAAAAGCCGGAGAAACCGGGAACCCCGCTGATCGAGAGCACGCCCGTCAGCATCACCCAAAAAGCAAACGGCATCTTCTTCCAGAGCCCGCCCATGCGGCGAATATCTTGCTCGTCGGAGAGCGCGTGGATCACCAAACCGGCGCCCAAAAAGAGCTGGGCCTTAAAGAACGCGTGGGTAAAGAACTGTGCGATGCCGGCCTCGTAGGCACCGGTGCCGACACCCATGATCATGTAGCCGATCTGCGACATCGTCGAATAGGCGAGGATCCGTTTGATATCCCACTGCGCGGTTCCGAGAATCGCTCCGAGCAGCGCCGTGAGCCCGCCAATTGTTCCAACGACCAGTTGCGCCTCGTGACTTGCATTCCACAACGGCGCGCAGCGAGCGATGAGATAGACGCCCGCCGTCACCATCGTGGCAGCGTGAATCAGGGCCGAAACGGGTGTCGGGCCCTCCATCGCATCGGGCAGCCAGGTGTGCAGCGGCACCTGTGCCGACTTGGCAGCCGCGCCGATAAAGAGCGCAATGCAAATGGTGAGAATGACCCCCGGCCCCAACGTGCCGGCAGCGGCAAACGTGTCGCCGAACCCGCTCGAGTGCACGTTGGCGATGATGACGAAGATTGCAAACATCACGCCGACGTCGCCGACGACGTTGATGACGAAGGCCTTGCGCGCCGCGGCGACGGCGGCGGGCCGATCGAACCAGAATCCGATGAGAAAGTACGAGGCCAGGCCGACCAGACCCCAGCCGACGAGCAGCCCAACGAAGTTGTCGGAGAGCACCAGCGTCAGCATCGCAAAGACGAAGAAACTCATGTAGGCGAAGAATCGCGCGAACGCGGGATCGCCCCGCATGTAACCGATCGAGTAGAAGACGATCAAGAATCCGACGCCGGTGATGATGAAGGTCCACAACAGCGAGAGCGGGTCGAGCAACAGCCCGAAATCGAATCCCGTCATCCACGAAAAGAGCGGCTGATTGGCTCCGACCGTACCGGCGGCACTCTGCGTCCCGTCGTGCCAACAAAGAACGGCGAGGATAAACGAAGCGCCAACCAAGCCCGATGCCAGCCAACCCGCCAGCGTGCGCAGCTGCGGCCCCAACGCCCAGCAGATCACGGCCCCCGCCAGCGGCAACAGCCATAACGCGACCAGCAGCGGATACGAGCCCACGACGCCAAGGACCTGATGCGTCATGCCGGATTAACCATGTAACGCCGCAATATCGTCAACGTCGACGTACTTTTCGGGACGGAACGTCGTTACCACGATTGCCAGGCCGATGGCTGCCTCTGCCGCGGCGACCGTGATTACGATGAAGGCAAAAATGTGGCCCACGTTTTGGAGCCAGAGCCGAGCATAGGCAATCAGGAGCAGGTTCGCGGCGTTGAACATCAGCTCGACGCTCATCAGCATGATCAGGGGGTTGCGCCGGACGATCACGCCGATCACCCCAATGAAGAACATGACGGAGGCCAGCGTGACGTAGTCGCCGATGGGAACGCTCATCAGCCCTTACCCTCGCGCAAGATCGCCTCGCGAACAGCGCGATCGGCTCGCACTTTGCTTTGCTGCGCTTCGGCATCGCTCATTTGCTCGCCGCCCAGCGTGATGACGCCGATCACCGCGACCATCAGCACGAGCGCGGTCACCTCAAACGGGAGGAGGTCCACCGTGAAGAGCGCCTTGCCGAAATCGGCGACGCTGCCGAAAACACCGGCGGATCCGACTGCCCCGGTCGCCGCCGCCGCGGCCATCTTGACGTTCGAAACGGCGTAGATCAGGAATCCAAAGGCCGCCAGCGTGAAGACTCCGGCGGGAAGCCAGATCTTCGGCAAGCGATTCGGGCCGGTTGGAAAGGGAGCAACGCCGCTCCCCAAGAGCGCGATCACGAAGACGAAGAGCACCAGAATCGCGCCCGAGTAGACGATGATTTGGATGACCGCCAAGAACTCGGCCGAAAGCGTGACGTAGAGTACCGCCAGCGTCGCAAAGTTGAGCAGCAGCGCGACGACGCTATAGACCGGCTTATTCGCCGAGATCGTCCAGACTGCGCTGGCGATGAGAATCACCGCCAGCAGCCAAAATGCGATCATTTCTCCGCCTTGGGTTCCTTGAGGATGGCCAACCCCTGGTGCTGCGTCTTTAGAATCTCTCCCCGCCAGGTCGCGTTGAAACCGGTCTCGACGTCGGTGGTGGATTTGATCTCGGCAACGCGCCCGAGATCGCCCGGGATTCCGCCGGGACGGTCGTCGGGAGGCATGCCGACGCCGGCATCGGGCGGCACGAGCAGCCGGTCCTTATCGTAGATAAATGAGCCGCGGCGATAATCGGCCATTTCAAAGCGCGGCGTGAGCACGATCGCATCGGTCGGACACGCCTCTTCACACATTCCGCAAAAGATGCAACGAAGCTCGTCGATCTCATACCGCGCCGCATACCGCTCGCCCGGCGAGCGGCGTTCATCCGGCGAGTTTTCTGCACCGATCACGGTGATCGCATTGGCAGGGCAAACGCTCGAGCAAAGCTCGCACCCGATGCACCGCTCTTTGCCGTCGGCGTACCGGCGCAGCTCGTGCAGACCGTGAAACCGCGGCGAGTGCTGCTTCTTCTTTGAAGGATACTCAATCGTCGGCCGCTTGCGAAACATGAAGCCAAACGTGATCGATAATCCCTTCAGGATTGCGCCGGCGTTGTAGAGCCGTTTTCGCGAGGCCATGGATTGCCTAACCCGTGTACGCCACGACGACTGCCGTGACGACGAGATTGAGCGTTGCCACCGGTAAGAGAACCTTCCAGCCGAAGGCCATCAAGCGATCGTAGCGAAGCCGCGGCAGCGTCGCCCGCAGCCACATATAAAAGAACATGAAGCACGCAACCTTGATGAGGAACCAGGCGACGCCGGGAACGAACGTCAGGTGCAACGGCGCGTTCCATCCACCGAAGAAGAGCAGCGTCGCGATGCACGAGACCGTCAGCATATTGACGTACTCGGCGATAAAGAAGAGACCGAAGCGCAACCCCGAGTACTCGGTGTGGAAGCCTGCGACCAGCTCCGTCTCCGCCTCGACCAGATCGAACGGCGCCCGATTCGTCTCCGCGACGGCGGTGATTACGTAGATCACGCAACCGACGAACTGCGGGAGCACGAACCACCAACGCGCTTGAGCGTTGACGATGCCGTCGAGCGACGTCGTACCCGCGAGAACGAGAACGCCCACCAGCGACAGCGACATCGCCAGCTCGTAGCTGATCATCTGCGCGGTCGAGCGTACGCTGCCCAAGAGCGGATACTTCGAGCCCGATGCCCAGCCGCCCAAGCAAATTCCGTAGACGCCCAGCGAACCGATTGCGAGAATCAGGAGAATTCCGGCATTGACGTTGCCGATCGCCCAGGTTTGCCCCGACGCCGACGCGCCGAATGGAATGATCGCGTAGACTGCAAATGCCGTCAGCAGTGAAATGAAGGGCGCCAGCTTATACAGCAACGGATCGGCGGTCTCCGGCGTGAGATCTTCCTTGAGTATCAGCTTGGCGGCATCGGCGGCAGGCTGCAAGAGGCCCCAAGGACCGACGCGATTCGGCCCCGGGCGCAGCTGCATCCATCCCAGCACCTTGCGTTCGACCAGCATCGCATACGCAAACGACGTCACGACCACGAAGAGCAGAATCACCGATTTAATGAGGACCTCAAGCCACAACGGCATCTATAAGGCCCTCATCCCCGCCAGCGTCGGATCGTGCAGCCACGTCCCGCCGCCCGAGAGGATGGAGGTCTCCGCACCTCGCCCTTCGACGGAGCTTGTCCCGAGCGGAGTCGAGGGGCTCAGGGTGACGCGGGGGGAGAACCGTTCGTCGCCGAGCGTGAAATCGCGGGGCTCGCTTGTGGCCGCGAGAATTACCGCGCGCTCGAGCTCCGGCGTCGGTGCGAGCGCAACGCCGAGCTGCGCGGCGAGGTCGGCAAGGATTTCGAAATCGGAGCGTACGAACTCGGGCGCCTTCAGTGAGGCGCTAACCGGCAACAGGTCGCCGGTGAGATTGACGATCGTGCCGCTCTTCTCAAAGGCGCCGGCGGCGGGCAGAACGAGCGTGGCACGCTGCGCCGTCTCCGTCATAAACAGCTCGCTCACAACCAGGAACGGTATCGCATCGAGCGCTTGGATAACGGCTGCCGGATCCGCTGCGTTACGCGCGGGGTTCGCCCCGAAGATCGAGAGTACGGCAAGCCGGCTGCTGCGTGCCGCGTCGAGCATCTCCGAGGTGTCGTATCCCCGCTCGACCTGCGAATACCCGGCACCGCCGCCCGGCAGCATGCCCATCGCTTCCGCGCCGCGCGCGTTGGCCTGCTCGCTGGTGATGTACGTTGCCAGCTCGGAGAGATCGCCGAAGGCCTGCACGTAACTGCTTCCCACCTGCGGGTCGACGCCGTCCCAAATCAGCGCGACTCGCGTCCCGTCCGCAACGGCCGCACGAGCCTTCGCCGCGGATTCTTCCGACAAAAGCGTCGCGCCGTGGCGCACGGCCTTCTGGATTCGCAGCCATAGCACGGGAGCGCGTTGCTCCGGCGACTCCCCCGCAATCACGATCGCTTGCGCGCGATCGAGCGCTTCGAGCGAGCCGCCGCGGGCGCCGGGCGTTGCCTGCCGCTGGCGTCCCGCGCGCCAATCGAGATTCCGCACGCCTAGGCTGCGAAAAACCCGGCCGAGCGCAAAGGCTTCTTCATTGGTTAGCCGGCCGCCGCCGATCGCGCCGAGGCTTTCGGGGCCGCCTTGCGCGATCGCGTCCGTAATCGCCTTGGACCACAGAAGCAGCGCATCGTCCCAGCCAATCTGCATCCAACTTCCGTGCTTGCGGTAGAGCGGCTGCGTCAGACGGTCGGGCGAGTCGTAGAAGCCGATGTTATACCGGCCACGGTCGCAGAGCCAACCATCCGA
>PMTY01000098.1 GCA_003167155.1 Candidatus Cybelea tumulisoli | reverse complement strand
GTGCTGACCGATCCGACCAGCGGCGGCGTCTCCGCCTCCTTTGCCTTTCAAGCCGACGTGATCGTTGCCGAATCCAAAGCAATGATCGGTTTCGCGGGACGGCGGGTAATCGAGCAGACGATCCGCCAGCGCCTGCCCGATCAGTTTCAAACCGCCGAGTTTTTGTTGGAGAAGGGCGCGATCGATATGGTCGTCGAGCGCTCGGATCTCAAAGATACGCTGGTGCGCCTGCTGGAGTATGCGGCTCATGAGTAACAATCTTATCGTCGAGCGCGAGAGAAGCTTGGTCGAGTTGGAACGGCGCATCGCCGAACTGCGCGAGGCCTCGGCCGCGCAGCCGCTCGACATGTCGAGCGAGATTGCCGCACTGGAGCGGAAGTATCAGCAGATCTTATTGGAGCTGTTCGGGACGCTCTCACCCTGGGAGAAGGTGCATATGGCGCGCCATCCCGATCGGCCGACCTCGCTGGATTATATCTCGCGCTTCGATCGGTTCGACGAGCTCCACGGCGATCGTCATTTCCGCGACGACCCGTCCATCGTCGGCGGTTTCGGGACCCTGCGATCGCGCAACGTCATGGTGCTGGGCCAGCAGCGCGGGCGCGATACGAAGGAGAATTTGCGCCGCAACTTTGGGATGCCCGCACCGGAAGGTTACCGCAAGGCGACCCGTCTGGCCCGGCTCGCATCGCGCTTACGTCTGCCGATCGTAACCTTCGTCGATACCAAAGGCGCCGATCCCGGCATCAGTTCGGAGGAGCACGCGCAGTCAGAAGCGATTGCCATTTGCCTGCAGACCTTTACGACGGCGGCGGTTCCGATCGTGGCGACGGTCGTCGGCGAGGGCGGCTCGGGCGGCGCGCTCGCGCTTGCGATTGCCGATTTCGTCATCATGCTGGAACACAGCACTTATTCGGTTGCCTCTCCCGAAGGCTGCGCAGCGATCTTGTGGTCGGATGCGAGCAAAGCGGAAGAAGCGGCAGCCCACTTGAAGTTAACCGCTGATGATTTGCACCGGTTCGGTATCGCGGACCAGATACTCGCCGAGCCGTTGGGCGGTGCCCACCGCAATGCGCGCGACGTCGTGACGCAGACGCTGGGGGCCGTCGACGCGGCGCTCTCGCGCTTGGCGTCGCTGACGCCGGAAATGCTCTTGGACCAGCGGTATCGAAAGTACCGTCGATTGGGAGAATGGCAAGCAGAAGGCTTAGAACCCGTTCGAACGGCGCGTTGAAACGCGCGCGCCCCGTCCTCCGCGCCGCCGGCCGTCTGCTGGCAGCGGCAGTCGTCCTACTCCTCGTCGTGCTCGTCGTCGTCCAGTTTGCGCGCGCAATCGGAGACGACGTCGCCGCCGAACGTCAGCTTTCGGCGATTCGCGCCGACATCGCCGCGTTGCAACGGGAGCGCGCCGAACAACAGCGAGAGCTGCGCCGCCTGCGCGATCCGGAAGGCGCGATTCCCGAGATCCACGACCGCTTGCGTCTCGTGCGGTCAAACGAGGCCATAATCTTCGTATCTCCCCAACCCGCCGCGTCGCCGTGAGCGACACGCTCAAAGGAGTCGTCATTAACCTCAACGCCTACGGAGCGACGGTTCGCCTCGACGGGGGCGATCTTGCAACCGCGAGCGCGTCCGACGTCGCGCAGCATCGCGATCAGTATCAGCGCTCGCTCTTGCGGCGCAAGCACGTAGCATTCGAAGTTCGGCGAGACGGCCGGCGCTGCTCGGTTTCGCTCGCCCCGCAAATCCGCGACGACGATCTCGAAGAGCAGATCGCTTCGTATCTCAAGAGCACGCAGGGATGGGAGCCGGCCGAGGCGATGCCGGCGGCCGAGCGCCATTTCCTACAAAAGAAACGGCGGGCCGCGTACTTTGCAGGTAAGCAGCATCCATGAGTAAGCGATTCGCCATCATTTCGATCGGCACGAACTCGACTCGGCTGCTGCTGGCCGACGTCGCGCCGGCGATGGCGCGCGTCGAAACCGCTCGCTCCGTCGGCACCCGGATCGGCGAGGGTTTGGGCGAGCAGGGACGGCTCGGGGACGAGCCGATGCAGCGAACGCTCGAAGCGATCGGACAGTTTCAACGGGCGGTGAAAGGGCACTATATCCGGCTCTTCGCGGTGGCGACCAGCGCCCTGCGACGAGCGGAGAACGCCGAAGACTTTTCGCAGCGAATCGAGGCCCTGCTGGGCACGCCGCTGCGCACCCTTTCCGGAGAAGAAGAAGCGGCAGCATCCTATCGGGGCGCGCTGACGGCATTTGGCGAGTTGCGCGGCGAACGAGTGGGCGTGCTGGACGTCGGCGGCGGCAGCACGGAGTATGCCGTCGGCACCTCGACGGAACCCGAAAAAGTGATCTCATGCGAGACCGGCGCCGTGCGCCTCACCGAAGCCGTGCCGGAGTTGGCCGGTCGCGATGGAGCCGTCAAAGAGGAGAGCGTCGAGCGCGCTCGCGCGATTGCCCGCAAAGCGCTCGAACCTTTAGCCGAGTGTGCGGCCGTCGAACGGCTCGCATTGGTCGGCGGAAGCGCAACGACGATCGCCGGGATGTTGCGAGGCCGGCGAACCTCTATCGATTCCTACGATTTGACCCGCGCGGATTTGCAACGCGCGCTGGAGCGCCTGTTGGCGATGCCGCTCGAGGAACGCAAGAAGGTCGCGGGCATGAAGCCGCAACGCGCCGACATCCTTCCGGGAGGAATCATCGCGATCGAGACCGCGATGGAGATCATCGGCTCCGACAAAGCCGTCGCGACAACCTCGGATTTGCTGCTCGGAATCTTGCTGCAGGAGCGCGACGCATCGGCAGGGCAAGCTCAGGTCGTCTACACCAAGGCTTCGGAGACGCGTGGGAGATTTCGTCCATGAACGATGCGCAGATACACGAGCATATTGAGGGCCTCGTTGCCGAAGAGCATCGGCTACTCGAGCACGGCGATCTCTCTAGATTGACCAAAGACGACCGCAAGCGCCTCGATGAAATCTCCGTACGCCTCGACCAGTACTGGGATCTCCTCCGCCAACGGCGCGCGCGACGCGACGCGGGACAAGATCCGGACGTCGCCGACGTGCGCAGCGAAGAAGTCGTAGAGCATTACGAGCAGTAGGGTGGCCGCCGGCACGCATTCCCAGGAAACGCTCCGGTAACAAGCGTAGCGTACGATACCCGCCATGAAAGATCGCATCGCCCGAGAACTCCTGAGCCGCGTCGAAGAGCTGATTGCGGCTTCGACCGCGCGCTTGGAGTCTCGATTTGACTTGCGCTTTGACGCTTTACACGAGGAACTAACCGAGTTCCGGTCGGCCGCGGAATCGAACTACGACGGCTTGTCATCGCGCTTTTATGGTTTGGAATCGCGCTTCGACGGTTTGGAATCGCGCTTTGGGGCACTCGAGACGCGCCTAACCACTTTCGAAACGAAGGTATACTTGCGATTCGATGCGGTAGATGCTCGGTTCGACGGACTGGAGGAGCGACTGGCGCTTGTCGAGCGAAGAACGTAGCTTACCTGGTTTGGGATGGTGGTGGAACAGGCAGACACAGCAGACTTGACAGGGTCCGTTGAGCCGTAGTCGCGGGAAACCCGCTACGGGATGCGCTCAAAGTCGGCGAACTCTCTGTTATCAGTGACGTGACGACGCCGAGCCAAGCTCCTGCAAGTATCTGTCACCCTGAGCTTGTCGAAGGGTGATGGCCGCAGGAGAAGGTGTAGAGACTGGACGGGCGCGACCTACGTGAGATCGACCTCATAGGGTCAAGGCACAGTCCGGACCACAAACGCGAAATGCGGTGGCGAAAGCCATGGTGGTGCGAAAATCTGCAGCCCGAAAGGGCGTCCGGGTTCGACTCCCGGCCATCCCATAAGTTTTTTGGGCTTTTTTCGGGGGTAAATCGACCACGGTTGCCATTCGGTTGCCGCGCCGCGTCAGGAGGCCTCCGATTCGACCCGGCTCAGACGCTCGGCAATCGCCTCCACGGCCTTCGCTTCGGCACCCGGCATGACATGGGCATAGGTGTTCAACGTCGTCACGGGCGTGCTATGGCCGAGGACCGCGGCCACCGTTCGAACGTCGATGCCGCCCTGAAGAAGCCAGGTCGCCGCGCTGTGACGCACGTCGTGGAGCCGCGTCGTAGAGAGCTTTGCTTCGCGTGCCATGCGATCGAAGGCGTTGCTGATTGAACTAGGATTCCACGGGCGGCCTAGCGGGTCAGCAAAGACGAGATCGCGGACTTGGTACTTGTCGCCTTTGCGCAATCGCTTTGCGTTCTGTCCGACTCGGTGCGAGCGAAGCGCCGCGATCGCAAGCCCATTGAGCGGCACGACCCGCGTGCAGCCGGTCTTGGTGCCCTTGAATTCGAGGCCGGTCCTTGTTCGCACGACGCTCTCGCTGATCGTCACCGTGGCGCGTTCTAAGTCAACGTTCGACCAGCGAAGCGCCGCGAGTTCGGCGCGCCGCGCGCCGGTGCAGAACGCGAGCGTAAAGAGGGCATGCCAGGGCGTGCCGACCGCCGCATCGAGCAAACGTCGCGCCTCCTCTTCGGTGAGTGCCTTTGCAGGCGAGCGCTGCGCCTTCGGAAGATCGCGCTTAGCAACGTCCGCGACGTTACGGAAGCAAAGATTCTGCTCGATCGCCCAATCGAGCGCGGCGTGCAAGAGGCCGTGAACGTGCCGAACGCTCTTCGGGCTAAGCCCTTTTCCCGCAGCCTTGGCGTAAACGCTTGCGACGTGCGTCGGCTTGAGCCGCGCGAGCGTGAGGCCACCAATAACCGGCAGGAGGTGACACTCCGCAAGCTCCTCGTAGCGTTCCAGCGTCTTGGTTGCGAGCGCTTTGGTGCGGCACCGCTCCGCGTACTTCTCCAGGAGTTCGCGCACGGTGACGGTTTGCGGGCTCAAATCGCAACCGCGATCGCGGGCGTCGAGCGCTTTGCGTTCGGCCGCCTCCGCCTCTTTGCGCATGCGGAACGTACCGACGCTCTTGCGACGGCGCAATCCGGTCGCGCTTGATTCGAGGTCGATGAGGACCGCGTAACGGCCGCTCTTGCGTCTGTAGATGCTCATGCTTTAGGTCCTTTCGTGGTTGGCGTAAAGCCGCCGAGTGCGGCTGCTAAGGTGCTTTTGGTAGGTCCAGCCAATCTCACGGAAAACACGTGAGCGGCCCGAAGAAGCCGTTGTTCTGCCGCAAGGCGCTTCGCACTCGTCGTCGGTGGATTTTTAAGCTCGGTTCGCGCGGCGGTTAAGAACGCAGCGATCGCGTCGTCGAAGGGCATTGACTTTGCAACTATATCGCCGAAGCCGTGCTGTCGCAGCGCTCTCGAGATTCGCCAAGAGCTACTCCGCACCGGCGTCTTGCCAACAAGCTCATCGAGCAGAACGCCCCAGCGCGCGACTACCAAGGCTGCCGACAGGCGCCGCAAGTCGCGGTTACTCTTGCCCTCGACTTTCCGCACGAATCGCGATGGCCAATCATTAACGAGCGCGCTTGACGCTTCATCGCTCTCTAAGACTTGAAGCGCCGCGGCGATTAGCTTGGCGTCATCGAGCGGCATCAAATCGCTCAGGAGTGCAAGAGCATCCAAGACCGCCTCGATGCCAGGAAGCCCAACTACTCTCTGAGCGCTCCGGTTAATCGCAGCAACTTTCGCCGCTTCAGGAGTGCGCTCGCCGGCGAGATAGCGACTCATAGCGACTCGCTGCCTCAGGCTTTCGGCTTTGCTTCTGGGCCGACCAAATGCCACGCGGGCGACCTCCGCGCCGGTCTCGCCAGACGCATCGAGCAGGTCCGAAAGGGCTTTGCTCCACCCGGTAACTCCCATGTACTTATGTTACCGTAACCAGGTGTGGTATGCAAGGGTGAGGAGGTATTCCGAAACCTATGAGAACCGACGTTGACCGATTTACCAAACCACTGCTTCTAACCCGCGACGAAGCGTGCCGCGTCCTTGGCGTCAAGCTTAGCCACTACAAAGACCTTGTAGGTCGCGGCGAGATACGTGAGATCGCCATTGGCCTTCGCGGCAAGCGTCTGCCCTTCTCGGAAGCGGAACGCTTCGTCAAGGAGCGCCTCAGC
>PMTY01000187.1:37030-40717 GCA_003167155.1 Candidatus Cybelea tumulisoli | reverse complement strand
GCATGAAGAACTTCGGCGGATAGGGCGCCTGGATCTTAACCCACTTGGCCGGTTGTTGCGAGAAATCGAAACAGTCGGCTGCGGGCGAGTTCGCGCGCTTGTCGGCTTTGGCGAGGTGACCCAGACCGAAGAGGTCCTCGGCGAAGCGCAGCACGCTGGCCGTTTCGTAGTGGACGTGCGACACGTGGTCGTGTTTGACGTACGGGGAGAGCATGATCAGCGGTACGCGGAAGCCTAAGCTGTCGCGATCCTTGTACTCAGGGGCTACCGGGTCGTAGAGGCCGCCCCAATCGTCCCACTGGATGAAGATCGCCGTCGAGTTCCAGAACTTGCTCTTGCCCACAGTGTTTACCAGCGCAGAGACCCACGACGGGCCATAGTCATCGGGGCAGTTGGTGTGGTCCGAGTCGTCGCAGACGGGCGTGATCCACGTAAAGTTGGCGAGTTTCCCGGCCCGCACGTCGGTGATGAACTTCCAGTTGGGCGAAATGACGTCTTTCTTCCAATCGGGTCCATCGTAGATGTGTTTGATGGCTTGATAACTGGACCACGTTCCACCGTTGCCGCTCGAGTTGCTACCGTACTGGCTTGCGTAGAAGCGCCACGAGAGCTTCGCCTTGTCGAGCTCGTCGCCAAGGGTTTGATAGTCGAAGCACGCCTTCTGATAGCCGCTGACTACGCGCTCTATCGTGATCGTGTGGACTGTGGCTGCCTCGTGATCCTCGCAACCCCAGTCGCCGTAGGGCAAGTTGGCGCTCCAGGCTGCCTGCGCGGCGATAACGTATTGATGCGCTACGAAGCTCTCGTCGAGCTGCGACTGGAACATGCGGTCGGCAAGCGCGCCTTCGTGCGCCATGTCGAAGTATGGCTTCGACTGGTCGGACGGCACGTACACGTACTGCGAGTTCTTGAAATTCGCATCGGATAATTCTTTATCGAATCCGTTCATCCGGCAATCGGTACCGGGCAGTGTGCCTGTACCGTTGCAGGCCTCGAACATCGCTGCCACGGAGTGGTCGATCTCGTAGTACGCACCGAGCTTCGACGGCTTCAGTTTGATCGTGTGGCCCGCCGAGTCTTGGCCTTCCGTGACGGTATACGCGCCCGGGTAGCCGTAGAACAGGTTGTTGAAGCTGCGGTTCTCTTGAACGATGTAGACGATGTGGGTGATCTTGCCCGCGCCCGTTGCGTTGAGCACTCGCATTGCGTTGGCGCTTTGCATGTAGGGCAACGAACTTGGGGAGCCGGGCGAGCCAAGCGAGCACCCCTCGAGCATGGCCGCACTCGCGCAAATCCCAAGCACAAGACCGATAACTGAGGTTCTCATCTACGATCCTCCATGTAAGACGTGGTCAACCGTTTCTGCGGAAACGCCCAGCCTCTTCTAAAAAACTCCCGGTTTGCTTTGCCCGACTTCTATAAATGTAACCGTCAGGATCGCGGATGTTGACTCCAACGTTTAGTGCGTTACTAACTTAAGGCCCGGATGTGACCGCCTTGGGTCCGAGCCGCAGCTCGTAAGAGAGGTATCCATGGACGGTTCGCGCGCCTGCAATCGACGTGCCGAACGAGAACAGCACGGAGTGGATCGGGGAGTAGTCGTCGTTCATGCCGATGCCGATGCTGGTCGAGCCGCGTTCGCCAATTCGATCCGAACCGGTGGAGTAGATTTCCAAGCCTGCATTAACCTGATTGGAGAAGTCGTAGGTGCCCGCGAGGCCGCCGGACCAGTAGTTCTGGCCGCCGGTAACATTGCTGCGGCTCCAGCCGCCTCCGCCGAACAACGTTACCCGGCCGATGTTCTTCTGAGCCCAAAGCGGTAAGAAGACGGACTGGGTGTTGCCAACCGACGGATAGAACGCGACCTGCGGTCGCGACGCGCCTTCCGGAATGAAGCGATACTTGATGCCGAAGTCGTCGTTGCCTGACTTGGTGAGAGAAAATGAACCCGCAATCTGCACGTTGGGAAGCGGGCCATAATTGATTTCGGCAAAAGGCAAAGACGTTTCGCTCTCTCCGTTGCCATACTCGCCCTCGTAACCGATGTAGACTTCGTAGTTGCGATACGCGACCGGCACCGGGTCGTCCGTCAGATAGGGCGGTCCCGCCCAGGCCGGGCGCATCGCGCCAAAAACGATCGCACACGCGATGACCGGTGCGAGAAAAGAACCGCATTATCTAAGAACGATTAGAGCGAGAGCTTATATACGGTCCCCGCGTTGCTCGCGCCGCCGCCCTGGTAGGTCGTACCGTACACCGAACCGTTGAGCGCCGTCAAACCGGCGTACGGGTACTCACCGTCAGTGTAGGCTTTGAAACTATAAACCACGTGGTCGTCGCCACCGGACGGGCCCTCCCAGAAGACCGTTCCCGCGCCTTTCGCCCCGCCTTGAAACGTCGTGCCGTAAAGCTTACCGTTTTGATTGATAAGCCCCGCAAAGTAGGGATGCGCGCCGTCGGTGTTGGCTTTGAACTTGTAAAGCACGTCCTCTTTGCGCGACGCCGTCCTCACTCTAAAGATAACTCCCCAACCGTCTGAAACTCCGCCTGAATATGTCGTTCCATAGAGCGCGCCCTTGAGGTAGAGCAACCGCGCGTAGGGATACTCACCGTCCGAGCCGCCTTTGAAACTGTAGATGACCTTCTCGTCGCCCGTCGGGCTCACCGAAAAGACGGTTCCCGCTCCGCTCGTGCCGCCTTGATAGGTGGTTCCATAGAGCAGGCCTTTCACAGCGATCAAACCGGCGTACGGATGCGCGCCATCCTTGCCGGCTTTGAAACTATAGACCACGTGCTCCTCGCCGGTCGTGGTGACTTTAAAGACGACTCCCCAGCCCGGACTGACTCCGCCTTGAAATGTCGTGCCGTAGAGCGTGCCGTTCACGTCAAGCAGCTTGCCATACGGATATTGACCGTCCTTACCGCCCTTGAAACTGTACAACACGTGCTCGACGCCGGTGGTGCTCACCGAAAAGATGGTCCCGGCGCCGGGCGCACCGCCCTGTTCGGTCGTTCCGTAGAGCGTGTTGCCGACCGCGAGCAGGCCCGCAAATGGATGCGCGCCGTCCTTGCCGGCTTTGAACCGGTAGAGCACGTGCTCCTCGCCGGTTGTGCTTACTTTGAAGACCGTTCCCCACTCGTAGCCGCCGCCGCCGCCGTAGGTCGTGCCGTACAGCGTGCCGTTCAAAGGCGTCAGGGCGGCGTAGGGAAAGCCGCCGTCCTCACCCGACTTAAAGCTGTAGATCAGCGAGTAGGCATCGGGGTTGGCGCCGGCATCGGGCAACGCCGCCGGCGGGAGCAGCGAAGAGTTCGTACCGCGCGCACAACTTGCGAGCAGCGCACCGCAGACGATCGCGACGAACAAACGCATGATTGTTAGTCCTTCTAGGCCTCGAAAGCGACGATTTGGTTGGCTTCTCGATGGTTGGTCCAGAAGCGTGAGCCGTCGTAGGCAAGCGCGCGAGCCGCGAATGGAACCCGAGCGAGGTCCGTAAAGGCGCCGGTACCGTCGCCGCTAATCTTGCTTAGAAAATAGTTATCGCTCTCTTCGTCGTCGGTCGTGACGACAAAGAAGTTGCCGTCGACGTAACATTGGCCGCAGACCCCGCGCGGCAGATCGATCCGGCGCACGACGTTGCCCAGCTCGTCAAGGCCGAGAATCCGGCGATTGTACCACTGACTGACGTA
>PMTY01000187.1:0-36970 GCA_003167155.1 Candidatus Cybelea tumulisoli | reverse complement strand
CCGTCGAACGCAAGCGACTGCGGGCGCGGCGCCGGCGACGGTAGTCGTAGCGCTTCGGTTACATCGTGCACGCGCGAAGCTTGTCCTTTTGAACCCCCGCGACCTCTACGACGATAAAAGCAATCGAGACCCGCAGCAGCGGGCCTCGATTGTTCTTGCGTTTCCGTAAGCTAGTGCAATGGACTATGCCTTTCACTTACGCCTAGTGGTTACCACGTATCGATTTAACTGAAACCAGTTTCGCCGACGGCCCTGAGTTTATCCTGAGCCAGGCTCAGTTAAATTGCTCTAGCGACCGGCCGAGCAACGAAACCGCACGCGACGCCTCAACTTCCGAGAGGATCAGCGGCGGCGCCAGCCGCAGGGTGTTGCCGCCGGCGCTTCCGATCAAGAGACCGCACTCTCGCGCCGAGGCGACGGCGGCCCCGGCTTCATGGGGTGCCTGCAAGGTAAGCCCAATAAGGAGTCCCCTTCCGCGCGGCTCTCCCAGAAGCTCCGGGCGAGAGTGCGCCAACTCGGAAAGAGCTGCGAAGAGCTGGGCCGAGCGCTCGCGCACCCTGGCGTCCAAATCGAGCTCGTCGCGAACGCGTAAGTGCGCCAGCGCCGCAGCGCACGGAACCGGCGATCCTCCAAAAGTCGAGCCGTGGTCCCCCGGCGCAAAGCCGCCGGCGGCCCGTTCGTTTGCAAGCATCGCCCCGATCGGCAGACCATTGGCCAGCGCCTTGGCCAGCGTCACGATGTCCGGCCGCGAACCGGCCTGCTCGAAGGCGAACAGGCTTCCCGTCCGCCCCATCCCACACTGCACCTCGTCAAAGATCAGGAGGGCACCGCGTTCGTCGCAGAGCCGGCGCGCGGTCTGCAAGAACTCGGCGGTGGCGACGTGTACGCCGCTCTCGCCCTGCACCGGCTCGACGATGAAGGCGGCGACCTGCGGGGTGATCGCTTCCTCCAAAGCGGCGGCGTCGTTGAAGAGCGTAAACGCAAAGCCGGCGGGAAGCGGCTCGAAGCCTTCGCGGTACGCCGGGTTATCCGTCGCGGCGAGCGCACCAAAGGTACGCCCGTGAAACGAGCCGGTGCAGGCTAGAATCGTCCGGCGGTTCTCTTCGCCACGCCGGTAGGCCCATTTGCGCGCGAGTTTGATCGCCGCTTCGTTGGCCTCGGTGCCGGAGTTACAGAAAAAGACCGCGCTCATCGCCGAGCGCCTCACCAGCTCGCGCGCGAGTTGCTCCGAAGGCTGATGCTGATAGAGGTTGCTAGCGTGCACCAGCCGTTGCGCCTGCGTTGCAACCGCTTGCGCGATCGCCGGGTGCGCATGGCCCAGCGCGCAGACGGCGATGCCGCCGATGCAATCGAGGTAGCGGCGTCCGCGGTCATCGATCAGCTCACAGCCTTCGCCCGCGACGATCGTTATCGGGGCGCGTTTGTACGTGTCGAGCAGCATCACGTGCGATAGTTCGCGTTGATGCGCACGTAATCGCGCGACAGGTCGCAGCCCCAACCCGTCGCTTCGGCCTCTCCCACGCCCAAGCGCAGCTCGACTGAAATCGTTTCCGGCTCGAGCTCGCGATGCGCCTCGGCCTCCGAGAGCAGCTCGATTCCACCCACGCCAACCCACGGTTTTCCGTTTGCGAAGAGCGACCAGCGATCCGGGTCGAGTTTCGCGCGCGCCGCGCCCGCCGCCGCGATGATGCGCCCCCAGTTCGGGTCCTCACCGTAGAGCGCGGTCTTCACGAGGTTGCTGTTGATGATCGCGCGCGCAATCGCCCGCGCCTGCGCAACGTCGCGCGCTTGCGTCACGCGCACTTCAAGCCTCTTGGTCGCGCCTTCGCCGTCGCTAACCATCGCCTTGGCCAAATCGAGGCAGACCGCATTAAGCGCCCCCACGAACGCCGCGGGTAATTCGGCACCGTCGTCCTTCGACAGGCTCAGGATGACAGGGGCAAACGCATAGACCGCATCGTTGGTCGACATGTCGCCGTCGACCGAGATCATGTTGAAGCTCTCTTCGTTGGCGCCGCGCAGCGCGTGGGCCAGCGCGTCGGACGAGACGGGAAAATCCGTCGCGATGAAGGCGAGCATCGTCGCCATGTTGGGAGCGATCATGCCCGAGCCTTTGGCGATTCCGCCGACGACGTACTTGCGATCCTGATGGTAGAAGGCGTAGGCACAGAGTTTCGGCACGCGATCGGTCGTCATGATCGCTTCGGCCGCGTCGAAGGCAGCCTTTGCTCCCGAATCGAGCTGCGCGACCGCACGCTCCAAACCCCGCTGCACGCGGTCGACGGGCAGCGCTACCCCGATCACGCCCGTCGACGCAACGATAACTTGCGAGGGCAAAAGGTCGAGCAGCGTCGCCGCTTGCCGGGCGGTGGCGCGCGCGTCGCGCTCCCCTCGCTCGCCGGTGCAGGCGTTGGCGCAGCCCGAGTTGCAGACCAGCGCGCGCATCGTCCGCGACTCGCGTAAGTGCGCCGCGCTAACCAGCAAGGGCGCGGCCTTGATCTCGTTGGTCGTTACGACCGACGCGCAGCTCTGCGGCGCGTCGAACACGACCAGCGCCAGATCGCGTTTGCGCGGTTTGATTCCCGCGTGGACTCCCGCTAAGCGCACGCCCGGAACGGCTCCCAAGCCGCCGCGCAGCGCGATTAACTCAAACGACGACGACGGCGCGATCACTCAGTCCACTCTCTTCGGGAAATCCGAGCATGAGGTTGAGATTCTGCACGGCTTGTCCGGCGGCGCCCTTGCCGAGATTGTCGATCGCGCAAATCACCCGCACGACCGCTCCCGCGACGTCGACGCGAATCTCCGCGTCGTTGGTTCCCGCAACTGCTGCGACGCTGGGGGCGCTCGCCCCGGCAAGCACGCGAACGAAGGGGCTGTTCGCATAGGCGTGCCGGAAGGCCACGGCAACGGCGTCGCCGTCAACCGGCTCCTCAAAGATCGCGTAGGCGTCGGCCAGCATGCCGCGCGAAATCGGCACGACGTGCGGCGTAAACGTTACGGCTGCCCCGATGCCGCCGGCGCGCAGATAGCGCTCCATCTCGGGTTGATGGCGATGCCCGGTCAAACCATATGGTCGGATCTCGCCGCTCACTTCGGCGAAGAGCGAGCCGGCCTGCGGCGTCCGTCCGGCGCCGGTGATGCCGCTCTTGGCGTCGACGACGATCTGGCGCGGCGCGCCGATGGAGGCCAGCGGCAAGAGCGCGAGCAGCGCGGCCGTCGGATAGCAGCCGGGATTGGCGACGAGCTGCGCGCGCGCGATCGCGTCGCGCTGCCACTCGGACAATCCATACGCCACACTCTCGTCCGCACGGAACGCGGCCGAAAGATCGATCGCGCGCGCGCCGCGCGCTAGCAGCGCGGGAAGGCTCGCTCGCGATTCCTCCGCGCCCCCCGCGGCAATCACCACGTCGTCCGAACGCACGGCCGCGGCGACGCTGCCCGGCGGCGCAAACCGGTACGGCGTCTTTCGCAAGAGCGGAAAATGGTTGGCCACCTCTTCCCCGGCGTGGCTGCGGCTCTCCAGCACGCCGACTTCTACGAACGGATGCGCGTGGAGCAGACGGATTGCTTCGGCCGCGGCATAGCCGGCCGCGCCGGTGACGTGAACGCGCGTCATTCGAGCTGCCGCGCGAGGCTCGCCAGCTCGGCGGTGACGGCGTCAATCTGCGACCGCACGTCGTCCGGCGACGTCGAGCCATCGGTCTGCTTGGCTCCAATCGAAGTACGCGCATCGAGCGGCGCCTGCAACGTCTCGATCCCCGCTTTTGCGGCGAGCGCGGCCAGATCGCGCGCATCGATCGCGCGGCCCTCCGACTCCGCTTGCGCCACGGCCGCGCCGACGAGCGCGTGCGCCGCGCGCGCCGTGACGCCCTTGGCAATCAAGGCGTCGGCAACATCCGTCGCGACCGTATATCCGGCAACGGCGGCCCGCGCCATGCGCTCGCGATGAAAGGAGACGGCCGCCCAGGCTCGTTCAAATGCGTCCAGCGTAGCGAGCCCGTCTTCCGCAATCGCGATCGTGGCGCCCTTGGTCTCTTGCAAATCCCGTTGATACGACGGCGCGAGGCCGCAGAGCGTTCCCAGCGCGCCGGCGTAGGCACCGACCGACCTCGCCGCGTGCGCGCGCACCAACTCTAAGGGATCGGGATTGCGTTTCTGCGGCATCAAGCTGGAGCCGGTCGACGCGGCATCGCCCAGCCCAACGTATCCGTACGCCGGCGCCGACCACGCGATCAGTTCCTCTGAGATGCGCGACGCATCGATCAGCACCCGGACGAAGGCGTGCGCCAGATCCAGCGCGACGTCGCGACTGCCGACGGCATCGAGCGCATTGCGCGACGGCCTGCTAAAGCCCAGCGCGCGTGCTGCCGCTTTGCGATCCAGCGCTAAGCTCGAACCAGCCAACGCGGCACTTCCGAGCGGACACGAGGCGCGCGCGGCGCGCGCCACGGCCGCAAACCGGCTGACGGCGCGCACAAACGGCTCGCTCCACGCAACCAGCAAGAATGCCAGCAGCACCGGTTGCGCGGGCTGACGATGCGTGCACCCCGCGACGACGCTCTCCTGCTCCAACTCCTCCTGCGCTCGCGCGATCAACGACGCAGCGATGGCGTGCGCGCGCCGGGCTCCGGCGTGCGCGCGGTCGATCGCATAGAGCAAGAGCGTCGTCGCGACTTGATCGTTGCGGCTGCGTCCCGCGTGCAGCGATTCGCCCGCAGGGCCGGCGATCTCGCGAACGCGTGCGTCGATCGCGCCGTGCACGTCCTCGAAGGGTTGCGCCCGCGCGTAATCAGCGAAAATGCCGTCGCGGATCTCCACGCCAACCGCGGCCAGCGCGCTCGTCAGCTCCGTCGCCTCCGCCTCGCTAACGATCTTTCCGCCGCGCAGCGCCTCGAGGTGCCCCAGCGAACACGCGACGTCGAAGGGCGCCAAGACGAGATCCTCTTCGATCGACGAGCCGAAGGCGAGCAGTTGCGCGTCGGGCGCAGCGCCGAAGCGTCCGCCCCACTGCAGCGCGCTCACTCAGACGCCAACGGGTGCGCGTTGCGACGCAGCGTACGCTTCGAGCGGCAACGCTTGCAGCGCGATGAATCCGTCGGCCGCCTGGTGATCGAAGGTGTCGTGCATGCCGTAGGTCGCGAGCTGTTCGCGATAGAGTCCGCTCGGCGAGCGCAATCCGGTGACGGTTGCGTTGCCGCAAAAGAGCCGCAGCCGCACCTCGCCGCTCAAACGTGGCGCAAACGACGCGTTGAAGGCGTCGAGCGCCGCGCGCAGCGGCTGCATCCACAAGCCGTCGTAGATCAGCTCAGCATAGCGGCGATCGGCGAGCGCCTTAAAGCGTAACTCGTCACGCGTCAGCACCAGGCGTTCGAGCGCGCGATGCGCGCCGATCAAGACCGTCGCCGCCGGACATTCGTAGACTTCGCGCGATTTCAAGCCTACGACGCGGTCTTCGATCAAGTCGATGCGCCCGATGGCGTGCGTGCCGGCCAGAATGTTAAGCTGCGCGACCATCGCGGCACCCGTGCCTCCGTTCACGCTGGGCTCGCCGTCCGCAAAGCTAATGACGATCTCTTCGGCCACCGGCGCAGCCGCCGCCGGCGATGCCGTCCATGCATACACGTCCTCAGGCGGCGCGTTCCAGGGATCCTCCAGTACGCCCGCTTCGATCGAGCGGCCCCACAGGTTGGCATCGATCGAGTACGGTTTCTCCGCCGTGTGCGAGATTGGAACCGCGCGCTCGCGCGCAAAGGCAATCGCCTCGGGGCGCGAGAGCGGCGACTCTCGCAGCGGAGCACGGCAGACCAGCGAGGGATCGAGAGCGCGAACGCCGAGCTCGATGCGCACTTGATCGTTTCCCTTGCCGGTGCAGCCGTGCGCCACTACCGTTGCGCCGAACTCGTGGGCAGTTTTCACGAGCAGATCGGCGATCAGCGGACGCGAGAGCGCCGCTGAAAGCGGATAGACGTCTTGATAGAGCGCGTTGGCGCGCAGCGCCGCAAACGCGTACTCGGCGATGAAGCGTTCGCGCGCGTCGATCAGCACCGCATCGTACGCGCCAAGAGCCAACGCCTTGGCGCGCACGGCCTCCAATGCGGCGCGAGCGCCCGTTCCGGCGATCGCGTCGCTTTCGCCGAGATCGACCGTCATCGCAACAACCTCGTTGCCTTCCAGAATCAACTTCTTGAGCAAAACCGAAGTGTCGAGCCCCCCAGAGTACGCCAACACCATCCGGCTCATGCAGCTGCCAGGCCCTTCAAGTCCAAAAAGCGCTGCTTCACGTATGGGGTCTCTTCGGCGGAGCGCACGACGATCAAGATCGTGTCGTCGCCGCCGATGGTGCCGAGCACTTCGGGCCACGCGGCCTCGTCGACCGCCGAGGCGAGCATCATCGCGCTTCCCGGCGAGGAGTGAATCACGATCAAGTTTGCGCTCGCAGCGACCGTCGTCGAAAGTTCGGCCATCGCGCGGTGCAGCCGGCTTACGTAGTTGGTAGCCTCGCTCGGAACGACGTATTTGAAGACGTCGCCGTTCTCGGCTTTGATCGGCACCTTGGTCAGCCGAAGCTCCTTGACGTCACGCGAGACCGTCGCTTG
This sequence comes from Candidatus Cybelea tumulisoli, assembly GCA_003167155.1. Lineage (GTDB taxonomy): Bacteria > Vulcanimicrobiota > Vulcanimicrobiia > Vulcanimicrobiales > Vulcanimicrobiaceae > Cybelea > Cybelea tumulisoli. The sequence goes on along the minus strand of PMTY01000187.1, from coordinate 30,371 downwards.
TGTTACTTCGAAGCCCTGGCGCTGGAGCAGACTCACCAGCTCTTCCTGCGAATGGATTGGGCGCGTTGCCACTAGGGTCAAGATGGCGCGCTGACGGCGATCCTTCATATCGGAAATCCTTTGCTCTCGGTGAGCAGTGCGACGAGCAACGCTTTTTGCGAGTGCATCCGGTTCTCGGCTTGATCGAAGACGACACTGTTTGGGCCGTCGATCACCGCCGCGCTGACTTCCTCACCCCGATGCGCGGGCAGGCAGTGCATGAAGGCTGCGTGCGGCGCGGCATACGACATCAGCTCTTCGGTAACGCCGTACGGCCGCAGCATCGCGTCGTTGCGCTCGCGATAACGTTCTTCACCCATCGAGGTCCAGACGTCGGTATAGACGGCATCGGCGCCGCGCACCGCGCGCACGGGGTTGGAAAAGGCGCGCGCGCGGCCGCCGGCCGATTTCCCGAGCCGGCCAAGTTGCGCGAGAAAGCCCTCTGAAGGGCGATGCGTCGGCGGCGAACCAAAGTGAATCGTTGCGCCCAGCATCACCGCCGCTTGCGCGAGCGACGCGGCGACGTTGTTGCGGCCGTCGCCGAGGTAGGCGATGTGCAAACCAGCGACCTCCCCGAAGCGTTCGCGCAGGGTGAACACGTCGGCCAGCGCTTGGCATGGATGCGACTCGGCGGAGAGCGCATTGATGACCGGCACGCCGGCGGCGCCCGCAAAACGCTCGAGCCCCGAATGATCGTGCGTGCGGATGACGACCGCGTCAACGTAGCGCGAGAGCACGCGCGCCGCGTCTTCGGGCGTCTCTCGCGACCCGATCGCAAACTCGGCGCCCTGCGCGAAGAGCGCCTTGGCCCCGAGCTGCGTCAGCGCCACTTCGAATGAAACGCGCGTCCGCAGGCTGGGCTTTTCAAAAAGCAGTGCGACGGTGCGGCCCCTCAGCAACCCGCTCTGTTCGTGCCCGGCCCGCTCTTTAAGGAAGCGCGTGAGGCGGAGCAGGGCATCAAGCTCGAGCGGCGAGAGATCGGAGACTTGGAGCAGATGACGGCCGTTAAGCGATCCGAGGGGCGAGGGGGCTGGCGCTACCGCATACACGTTCTGTATATTTATACACATGACGCATGAATATGCAAGCCCTCCAACCCGCCTTAGGGTGACAGTGGTGAAATACGGCGGCAACGCTATGGCCGGCCCGAGCGGCGGTGCGGGCGACCCCCTCCTGGCCGAGGTTTCGGCGCTGTGGCAGGCGGGAGAGCCGGTCGTTCTCGTGCACGGCGGCGGCCCGGAGATCGACGCGGCGCTCGCGGCGCGCGCCGTGACCACGACGCGCGTCGACGGCTTGCGCGTCACCGACGCCGTCACGCTCGAAATCACCGAGGCCGTGCTCTGCGGCACGATCAACAAGCGGATCGTCCGCGCGCTGCTGGCGCTGGGGATTCCGGCCGCCGGCATTAGCGGCGCCGACGGCCGAACGCTTATTGCGCGGCGCGCGAGCGCGGCGAGCGGCGTCACCCTCGGCTTCGTCGGTGAAATCACCGCCGTCGAGCCGCAACTCATCGAGGCCCTTCTGCGCGCCGGATTTCTACCGGTCGTTGCGCCCGTGGCGATTGCCGAAAATGCCGAGCACGCGTACAACGTCAACGCCGATCTCGCCGCCGGCGCCATCGCCTCGGCATTGCGCGCCGATGCCTTCGTGCTGGTGACCAACATAGCGCGCGTGCTGCGTGACGTCGACGACCCCAACTCCGGCATCGCCCGCTTCACTCCGGAAGAAGCGCTGAACTTTAGCAAGACGGAAGCGTGCCGTTCCAGCATGAAGCCGAAACTTGCGGCCGCGGCGCTCGCCGTGCGCGACGGCGCCGCCGCGGCCTATATCTGCGCGGCCGGAACCAACGCGATCGCCCGCGCCCGCGCCGGCGACGCGACGACCATTACCCGATGATCAGCTCGTCGCCGTCGCCCGCGTCGTCGTCGTCATCGTCGTCATCATCGTCATCGTCATCAAATTCGTCGACGGAAGCACTGAATTGCATGGGTCACCTCCTTCCTCTCAGCCCTACAGGCTCCTAGATTCCGATCTTGACCGTGAGGTAGTAGGAGCGGAACGGAAGTCCGTACTGCTCGCTGCTCTGCTCGATCCCGCTCGTCGCGCCGCCCTGCGCCGCCAGCCCGTAATAGTTTTGCGGTTGATAGACGCCGTAGCCGATATATCCATACTGTTGCGCAACGCTGTTGAAGAGGTTGTACACACCAAGGTTCACGCTCATTTGGCCGCTGGTCTTGGAAAGGCTGGCGTTGGCAAACCAGAACGGATTGCGGTTCCACGAATTATCGCCCCCGATGTACGTCGCATCGATACGCGCCCCGTAGCCCGCGTTGTCCTGGTAGGCCAGGCCCGCGGTCCCCTGTCGCAACGGAACGCCGTAGATCTGGCCGCCGTCGATCAGTCCGGTGTTTGCGATGAGGATGTCTTGCGGCACGCCGAGATAGGCCGCCGATTGAACGTCGAACGAGGCGTTGAACGAAACGTTGCGCGTGATGCCGGTATTTGCCGAAAGCACGATGCCGCGATACCGCGCCGAGGCGGCGTTGTACGTCGTCGTAAACGCGAGGTTATGGATCGTCGGATGAAGGCCGGGACACGAGTTCAGTCGCGCGAGCGCCTTCTCGATATATTTCTCTGGAACGGTGATCCCGGGGAAGCCGATGATCGACACGTTGCCGTTGAGCAGTGCTTGGCTCTCGAGCGATTGATAGACGTCGGCTTGAACGCTCGTCGTCGGGGTGAAGCGATGCCCGTAGGCTAGCTCCAGGTCGCCGGCGGTCTCCGGCTGCAGCGTCGGATTCGCCACCGAGGCGATCGAGACGAGTGCTCCCGATCCGCTCGTGGCCGCAGGGCAGTTGATGCTCGACGGCGCGCCGTAGACCGGTGGCGCAAATGCGAGCAGCGACGGGTCCGGCTCGCTGTACGAACGCCCGCCCGTCAGGCGAATCACGTCCGAGCTAGAGGGCCGGTAGATCAGCGAGACGCGCGGATCGAAGTGCGTCGACGACGTATCCAGGGACCGCTGCAGCCAGAAGCTGCCGACGGCTGAAAACTTATCGTTGGGCGTCCACGTATCGCGGACGAAGTAACTCGCCGTCGCGAGGTAGAGCGGCGGGTTGTTTCCGAAGGCATTGTAAGTCGTTCCGTTCGCCAGCGTGTACGGGAACGATCCGTTGGTATTGGCCTGGTGCAGCCAGCTATAGCCGAAGCCGAAATCGTTCTTCGACATCGCAAAGTCGTCGCTGAGCAGAAAGCCGCGATTGCCGTAAAGGTCGAGATAGTTCGGGCCCGGGCCGTACGGCCCGATCGCCACCCCGGGGCCTTTCTGCTCGTTGTAGTTGTAGTTGTCGTCGAAGCCCTCGAGCGTGATCACCCCGCTGCCGAGCTGCTGCGTCGCGCGGGCGTCGTAGTCGACGTCGCCCAGCGTGCGCCAGCGATCGATGCTGCCGCCGAACGGACCGTAAAAGTTGACCGCATACTGCGCCGGCGTCATACACGTGTAGCCCTGCGGGTTATCGATCAGAACCGCGATGCTGTCGTGACACGACTCCGGCTTGCCGTTGACTAGGATCGTGTTGAGACCTTTCTTGGTCGCCTCGATCGACGCCAACGTCTGCTGCGCTCCATAGAGCACGTAGGGAAAGGTTTCGTAGTCGTTGTCGCCTTCGCCGGTGGAGTTGGACCAGTCCTGAGCCGAATAGGTCGTGAACTGCAGCGTGGTCTTCGGCGAGAAATCGTAGACCAGCTTGCCGACGAAGTTGCGCTGGACGTACCCGCCGCTGACCGGATAGTAGTTCACTTCGTTATACGCGTTGGCATTGGTCAAGTCGGGCGGCGGCGGACTGGCCTTCGGCGCCGGCCGGAACGGCGGCCCGATGCCGGGGTTCACAACGCTGGTTTGCAGCAGCGCGGTCTGTTGAATGAAGCCGCCGGGGAAGTTTCCCGTCGTTCCTTGGCTGCCCCAAGCGATTGCATAGCCGAGTTTGCCGAGCGTCCCCGTTCCCAGCAAGCCGGTCATGTACTTGTTGTTGCTGCCGGCGCCTTGCGTAACCGAGATGTGGTTCTGCTGCGTGGGATTAATGCTTTGAAAGTTCACCGCGCCCGCGATCGTCGTCGCGCCAAAGAGGCCCGTAGCGCCCGAGCCGAAGATCACGTCGGCGCCGCTGAGTCCCCAAAACGGCGAGACGTTATAGTTGTAACCGTTGCCGAACGCACCGATCGGCCCGATGGGATGCCCGTCGAGCAGCGTCGCCGTCTCGGTGGAATCGTACCCGCGGATCGAGAGCGTCATATCGTCGCCGACCGACGAGCTGGTCGAGGTGATAACCCCGGGCACCGTCGTCAGCACGTCGGCCAGCCGCTGATAGTTCTCGCTCTGAATCACGGCGGTGTCGATGTGCGTGTTGATCGTGGTTGTGGTTTGAAGTGCCGTTCGCCCGGTGGTCACGTAGCCGATCTGCTTGAGCCCTTGCGGCTGGCGCGCGATGGCGGTCTGGAACGCAACCTCCGGAATCTCCGCGGTCACCAGAAGGTCGGGGGCGATGCGCGTCGACTGATAACCCGCGGCCCGAATGAAAACGGCATACGTTCCCGGGGGCTGGTCGAGAATCCGAAAGTTGCCGCCGGCGTCGGTGCGCCCCGTCGCGACCTGGGCTCCGTTGCGGTCGAGCTCGATCGTGGCGTTAGCCACCGGCAAACCGCCTTGGGTATCGAGAATTCGCCCGGAAATCGTCGTCCCGCCGGCGGCCGCGGCGGGAACCACTGCCACCAGAAGTGCCAAGAGGGCAATGAGGAGCACTCGCATCCTCCGACAATGCCGCACGAATCTTATGGATAACTTATGCGGGCGTTAAGCCCGGACATAAGAGTCGCTTCATGTAGAGTTCATTTGCGGGGCGTAAAATCGAACGGATGCTTTTTCGCACTCTAGCAGCCGTCGCAGCGCTAGGCCTAGTGGCGCCTTCCGCCCCCGCGAGCGGCCCCGATCCCGCCGCGCTTCGTTCCCGGATCAAGCACGTCTTTATCATCTATCAGGAGAACCACTCGTTCGATAACTACTTCGGGACCTTTCCGCGTGCCGACAATCTGGCGACGGCCGAAGCGCAAGCCCACGGCTTCCGCCAGTACGATCCCATCGGTCAAACCTGGGTCACCCCGTTTCGCATTGCCGATCCCGACACCGAGTCACCCGCGCAAGGGCGCGGCGTCATCTATGCCAAGATGAACGGCGGTGCGATGGATCGTTTCGTCGCGACGCAGGAGCTGTTATCGGAGAAGAAATTCGGTAGGGCCGGCGCGCGCGACGTCGGTCTGACGACGATGGCGCACTACGATTGCGACACGATTCCGTTTCTGTGGAAGTACGCCCGTACATTTGCGCTGTACGACCACATCTTCAGCGCCTTCGCCGGCCCCTCAACGCCCAGCGCGATCTCGCTGATCGCCGGACAGGCGGGGCAGACGCAGTGGGCGCGCGATCCCAGCGAAGCAACCGATGCAAAAGGCAACGAGAGCGGGCCGGGCGTTCCGATCATGAACGACCTCGACCCGGCCTACGGTCCGTACTCCGAAGCCGATAAGGGGCACCAGATTCCGCAACGCTACGCGACCTTGATGCTTGCCCTCGCGGGCAGCGACGCCGCGCAAGCGACCAACGAAACCTCGAACGTGGCTCGCGATCTCGGCGCCGTCTCGGCGAGCGGCCGCGCCCCGATTCCGTGGGGCTGGTATCAGGAGGGGTACGTCTCGCCCACGGTCGCGTTGCCGGGGTACGAAACGCATCACAACGCGCCCCAATACTTCGGTTATCTGCGCCAGAACGACGTTTTTTGGAAGAACGTGCACGACGTGCATGCGATGTTGGATCGGTTGCAGAACGGCACGCTGCCCAGTTCGGGGATCTTCTATATCAAAGGCGGATCGCAGAACAACTTCGGCTGGAAGCCGGCCAATCCCGATCCGTATGTCCAAGCGAACTATAAAGGCGACGACGATCATCCGGGTCCCGGCGACACCGACGCTCAAATCGGAGAAGCCTTCGTCGCCACGTTCGTCAATGCGATCGCGCGAAGCAAATACTGGAACGACTCCGCAATCATCGTCACCTGGGACGATCCGGGCGGTTATTACGATCACGTCCCGCCGCCGCACTTCGAAACGTGCCCCGACCAACGCCCGTGCGGCGACGGCCCGCGCCTGCCTTTTATCGTCATCTCGCCCTACGCACGCGGCGGCGCAATCGTTCACGACTCCGGCGATCAGACCTCGGTCCTGAAGTTTGCCGAAGCGCTCTTTGGTCTGCCGGCGCTGGGCTCGCTCCCTGACGAGCAGCCTTATATGCCGGTGGGTCCTCGCGATAGCAATCCCGCCGTTACCGATCTGCTCGCCGGCTTCGATCCCGCGCGGCTCTCGGGCGAGATGCCGCCGATCCAGGCGGCCGAGGCCGAGATTCCCGATTCGGTGGTCAATGCGATGCCCACGTCGTATAACTGCCTTGCGCTCGGGATGAAGCCCGTCGCTCTACCGAACGCGCCGTCCACGCCGCCACCGAACTTTACGCCGCGCCCACACCGTTCCAACGGCGCAGATTAGGAGGCCCGCATGCCGATTCTAATAGCCGCTCCGCCGCAGCCCGTCGCGATCTTCAGCGGATTCGATTACGTCGCAATCGATGAGCTGCACCACCGTGCATACGCCGCGCATCCCGCCAGCAAACGATTGCTCGTCGTCGAGACTTCGAGCGGCAAGGTACTCGCGCAGGTTGACGTCGGGCCGATGCACGGCGTCGCCGTGGATCCCAACTCCGGCATCGTCTTCACCGGAAACGGAACGGATCAGACGCTCTCAAAAGTCGATCCGTCAAGAATGAAAGTCGTCACGAGCGTCGCCGTCCCTGGAAACATCGACGACATCGTCTACGATCCGGCTCGCGGGCGCATCTACGCCGACCAAGACGGCGGCAGCTCCGTCTACGTGATCGATTCTCAGACGATGAAGCTCGTTGGCACGATCGCGATGCCCGCCGACGATCTCGAATCACCGGCGGTCGATCCGGCAACCGGCACGCTCTACCAGAATCTTGCCAACGGCGGCGGCTTTGCCATCGTCGATCCGGTCGCGATGCGCGTCGTCAAAGTCGTCAAGACGCCGCAGCTTACCGACAATCATCCCCTGGTCTTCTCGCCAGCCGCCGATCAGGTGATCGTCGGCGGCGAAAACGGCGTCCTCTCCGCGTATACGCCGGACGGCACGCACGTCGGCGATGCGCAAGTTCAGGTCCACATCGATCAATGCAATACCGGCTCGCGCGGCAATCTCGTCGTCTGCGCCGGACGCGGAATCGTTACCGTCGTCGCCGTCAGCAAAGGAGCTGCGCCACGCGTCGTGGGCCGGCTCGATACCAATCACAGCGGGGTTCACACGGTCGGGATCGACGAAACGACCAACGATATCTGGATCGTCTACGCCGATCCGCAAGGTGACTGGGTGCAGCGGCTCCGCTGGAGCCTTTAAGGGCCTGAACCGGCCCGCGTCGTAAAGCTTGCACGGTGCGCATTCTCGTGATCGAAGATGACGCCCCATTGCGAGCGCTGCTGCGCCGAGGCCTGGGCGAGGATGGTCACGTCGTGGATGCGCTTGCCGACGGCCGCGAGTGCCGGGAGTATCTGGAAGGGGCGCACTACGACGCGATGGTGCTCGACCTCAACCTCCCGCTCGAGGATGGCCTCTCGATCCTGCGTCGCTTGCGTGCGTCGGGTAACCGCGTTCCGGTCTTGATTCTGACGGCGCGGGATGCCGGGAGCGACGTCGTCGCCGGCCTCGATGCAGGCGCCGATGATTACTTGCGCAAGCCGTTTGCGTTCGACGAACTCGAAGCACGCCTGCGCTCGCTCGCGCGCCGCCCCGCGGGCTGGATCGAGAGCGTGCTGCAGCTGGGCGACCTGATTTTCGACGCGCAGACTCGTCAGGCGCACCGCGGCAGTCGCGACCTGCTGCTCACGGCCAAGGAAGGGATCTTCTTAGAAGTTCTGATGCGTAACCCCGGACGAACCGTCACGCGCCGGATGCTCGAGGAGCGCCTCTGGGATCGTTTGAGCGAACGCGGTTCCAACGTCCTTGACGTCTATGCCCGCCGCTTACGCAAGAAGCTCACTGAACGAGGCGAGCCGCAGTTGTTGTATACCCTGCGAGGCCTTGGCTATCGGCTGGAGATGCCGTGAGCATCCGCACCCGGTTCACCGTGATCGTCGTGGCGATCGTCGCCGTAACCGCCGCGCTCTTCGCGAGCCTTTCGATCGTCGTGCTCGATCGTACGCTGCGTTCGAACTTCATCGCCCGCTTGCACTCCGGCGCGCAAGCCATCGCGACGACGGTCGACGTGCATCACGGCCGCATCTCGCTCGATCCCAGCGATTTACGAACCCTCAACTCGCTCCAAGCCGACACGCCGTTTGCAGTGTACGATGCCGGCGGACGGCAAATCGCCGGCGATCCGCCGCCGACGGCGGCGCAGTCCGACCTCACGCAACGCGTTACAGTCCCGGTAATGCGCGACAATCGCGCCTTTGGAAGCGTGGACGTCTGGCAATCGAACCGTTGGATCGGCGACTTCGACCGCTCCGCGGCGATGCTCTCGATCGGTATCGGTCTCTTCTTGGTCGCCCTCGGAGCGATCGCGTCGCGACGCGTCGCACGGCGCGTGCTCGCGCCGGTGGAGCACATTGCCTCGCTCGCCGAACGCATCGAAGGCGACGACCTTTCGGGTCGCCTGCACGCCGACGGCAACGACGAGCTTGGACGCCTCTGCGCTTCCTTCGACCGCATGTTGGAGCGATTGGAAGCCGCGTTCTCGCGCGAGCGCCGCTTCGTTGCCGACGCATCGCACGAGCTGCGCGCGCCGCTGGCCGTATTGCGCGCAGAGACGGAGCTTGCCTTACGCCGAGAGCGCACCGGCGACGAGTACCGAGCCGCCTTGACTTCGATCGCGCGCGAGGGGGCGCGACTGGAAGAACTGGTGAACGAGCTGCTGGCAACGGCGCGCGCGGAAGTGGATGCGCGGGAACAGCAGACGCTCGATGCCAACGAGATATTGAACAGACTCGGCGACCGCGTCCGCGCCACCGCCGCGACGCGCGGCATCGAGATTCGCGTTGAAAGTAATGGGGTGATGCTCGCGCAGGCCAATCGGGCCACGCTCGAGCGCGCGCTGCTGGCCGTGGCGCACAACGCCATCAGGCACGGGCGCGACGACGGCACGGTCTGCATGCGCACGCTGCGCGACGACGGTCTCGTGCGAATCGAGATCGCCGATGACGGACCGGGCTTTACCTCAGATGCGCTGGTGCACGCAACCGAACGGTTTTGGCGCGGAGACGCGGCGCGTCAGCGGGGAGGCACCGGCCTTGGGCTGGCGATCGCACGCGCGTTCGTCGAAGCCAACCGCGGCCGGCTGCGAATTGGCAACTCGGCAATCGGCGGTGCGGTCGTGACGATAGAGTTGGCCGCCTCTTAGGGCGACGGGGAGACGAGAGGAACCGCGGCGCAGAGCCCGGCGCTCGTCATCACGGCCGTCGCGGCTTCGTTTTCGCGCGCAGCAGTCTGATCGATCGTCCAGCCAAGCGCTTCGATCAGACGCGTCACGGGATTATAGCCGAGCGTAAGTCCCGGAACCGTTGCGAGGTCGATCGAGTACGGATTGGGCGGAAGACCGGCGTAGTTCGGATCGTATGAGAGTGGAGCGGGCCCGGGTGTTGAGGAGGTCGCCCGTTGATTATCCGGCTGACTCGCCTCGGCGATGTACGCTTCGCCGGCGTGCTGAAGATTCGCCATCTGTTGCGTATCGACAAAGCCGCTGATGATATCGAGCGACGCGTTCTGCGCCGCTAGCGCCTTGAGCAGCTTTTGCCGAAGATCTTGCAGACGCTTGTCGTCGTCTGGAAGTCCGGTGGTCGTGCGCAACTCGGGGCTATCGAGCACCGTTTGAATCGCGATGATGTTGTTGGCGATCGGACGGATCAAATTCTCCAGTCCGAGCAAGGCGATCTCCTGCGACCCGTTTGACGTTCCGCCGGGATCCATCGCGCCCGGACCGCTCTGCGCCGACCCCGGATCGTTTCCGTAGAGCGACGCGGAGTTGTACTGCTTGAAAAGGCTCGGACTCTTTCTTATCGTCTGATCGTTTTCCAGCATCATGCCGATCGCCGGCTTGATCCGCTGGCGAAGCTCGCTGCACAACGGCCGGCTCACGACGCGATAAATCTGCGGCGGCGGTGTTGGGCTAGGAGCCGGCGTCGCCGCAATCGTCGCAGCTGCGGCAAAAAGAGCGCAAGCAAGCACCAACCCGCGGGAACCCATGAAAGAGCACTACGCCGCGCGCACCACGTGCCCTCCTGGAGCTCCTTCGCGAGCGCTCCAACTCACGAGTCGTCTCCCTTAGTTGGCGATCCAACGATCTCTTCCGCCGCGCGATTCAGCGCTTGATGAACTCTATAGATTTTGCTAAGGGATAAGGGCCGCGGCAGTTCCGGTTGAAGTGTCGGCCGCGCTATTCGTCTTATTTTATTATCGCTATATGCAGCGTGTTAGACTTATCGGCTGGTGATGTTATAAACTCTCGCTGCTCGCCCACGCACGAGGTATTGAGTATCGTTGTCGATTTGAGGACGAGATCGTCACTCCTCGCGTTCTGTGCTACCAATAGATAACAACCACGCCTTGAGCGACCTTCGATCCCTTCCACATTTTTACGCCGCTTGCGCCAGGCTCGACGTACGACGATCCGCCGGCGCCGCCGCCGCCAGGACCAGGGGACCCTGGCAAATAGGCACCGCCGCCACCGCCCCCGCCGCCATAGTAGCCGCCGCCTCCACCGCCGCCGCCACCAGCGGAATAAGACGAATAGCCTCCGCTGTTTCCGCCGGATCCGCCGGCGCCTTGCATGCCGTCCGCGCCGCAAATGTGAGTTTGATGGCCATAGTAGCAGCTATGAGTGCCCGACATGCCGCCTGCTCCACCGGCGCTTTGCGTTCCGCCGGCACCTCCGTAACCGCAGTTATCAAGGCGGTAGCCACCGTGGCCCCGCTCACGGCACTTGGAACCGCCTCCGCCCTTGCCGCCGGTCAGCGCACCACCCTTGCCGCCAAACGGTGTCGAGTCACGCCCTTCGCTATTGGTTCCCGCACCGCCGCCGCCGCCCGCAACCACAATGCGGTCGTCGAGCGCGGTACCGGTACGCACATCGGACGCACCGCCACCGCCGGCGCCGGCCAGGTCCGAACTGGAAATCTCGCCGATGCCTGCTTCGGCGCCACCGTTGAACCCGCCGGTCGGTCCCGACCCATTGCCGCCGACGTAAACGATTAACTGCTGGTTTGGCTTAACGCTCAGCGTGGCAACGACGCGGCCCCCATAGCCACCCGGTATCGTTTTGTTGTAAAAGGTACTTTCACCGTTTCCTCCGGTTGCGTCGATCTGGACTTGATATACGCCGTTCGGCACGTTGAATATCTGCGCGTCGCCGGTAAACTTGAACGTCTTCTGCTGCGCGTACGCATGGGCGTCCGCCGAGCCTGCCGGGAAGCCGGAGCTACCGCCGCCACAGGCGGCAAGAAATGCCGCAGCGACGCCGATGCTAAGTGCACAGCGAGCAAAATCGAAGCGTTTCATCCTTGCTGCCTCCGTTGTGTAGCCCGAATCGAGTGCAATGATGGGGCTGCGGTTAAGGGTTAAGTTTGGGGCTCCCGAGGCCGCATCCTAGGCCTTGGGTAGGCCGAAAGTCAACGAGCTTTGGCAGAAATGATCCTAACAAATTCAAGACTGCAAGGAGGACCGATGCCACAGGCCAACCCGAATCGATCGTTCGAAGCCGCCTCGCGACATCTCTTTCGCCATATCAATGACGTCGACGCGCTTCGTTCGAACCCGCTCGTTAACACCTTTTCTCTTAGGTTCAAGGGCAAACGGGACGACAACGCGATCTTTGCTTGAGCTGCATTCAAAGATCTTGACGATCGCCCGAAACGCCGTCCGAGAGGAACCGTTTAAGGGGACGAAGGCGCGCGCCCGCCGTGAGGAGCAGATCGTTGCCGCCCTCTGCGGTGGTGGGCCCTGGCAGCGCACGGCTAATCGGCTGGGGCTTTCTGAACGCCAGTACTATCGAGAACGTCATGCGATATGCGAGAAGGTGTCACGTCGACTCATGAAGGAGCCGAGCGCGGTCTCCGACAGCCTCGAGCTGAATGGCGCGCTTCGATTCCTGCTCGCGCGATCCGACGCGCTGATCGATCAAGGATTTCCTTTGAAGGCAGCATGCGTGCTCGAAGACGCGTCTGCGACTCTGCCCGAAGGAAGCGCCAAATGTGCAGTCCATTCCGCTCTCGCTCGCGCCCTTCTTTCATCAGACCTTCCTCATCGTGCCTCCGAGCAACTAAACGAATGTATCGCGACGGCGGCTACTCTCCAGGACGTAAACGCGCTCAGCGACTGGGTACGAGATCACGTAACCTATACAAAGGCGCTCATAGCAAGAGAGAAAGGCGATCATGGTGCGGCGACCTCGGATCTCGAAAAGCTTGCCAAACGCCGCATCGCGGATCAACGAGCCGATGAGGAAGCAGTTGCGACCGTATCGGACTGCGGTGTATGGTACGGCGTTAACGGAGCCTTCGATAAAGCTCGCGTAATGCTCAATCGAGCGCGGCGACTTAACCGCAAACTTCCGCATACGGTGCACTCTCTATCGGAAGAAGGCTTACGGATCGCCAAAGCAACGGAAAGCGTACTGCTGCTCCAGATAATATCAAATCAGATCATACAGGGGATGCTTCAGACGCCGCGCTGGCGTGCTGTCGACCCGCTAATATTTGAGATTGAAAGGTTTGTCGAGCCTGCCACCTTTCAATGGGCCATGCTTCGGCGTTTGCAGGGAATATTTTTTCGGCGTGCCGGTCAACCCGAGGCAGCAATCGTCGCCCTCGAAGATGCTCTCTCCTTTCTGCAGATCGCCGATAACAAGGGGCTTATGGCCCTTATTCTTCACCAGCTTGCGCTCTCGCAAAATCAATCCGGCGAGGTCGCGGATAGCGTCGACTCGATACGACGAGCCGTCCAGCTTGCCGAGGGACATTCCAACGCTTCGTCTTTGTGCGCCATCTATGAGACGGCAGCGCGCCTATTGAAGGACCGTCGATTTAATCGACTCGCGCGGCAGGCCAGAGCAACGCTGGCGATACGCGATGCTGACGCGAGCAACAGCGAGAAGCGCTGTGGCTCCGTCCCCCAACTTCGCCTAACGCTTGACCAGTGGCGCCGCGCAGAATCTATCTAAGCGCCAAGACACGAAGTGCGGCATGGTCAGGGCTGCCGTTTCGCGCCGGGCCGAGAGGGCCGCTGCGGCCCCACGGCGCGCCAATGGCGGCGAAGACCCGCCGCACTCCGCGAGCGCGGCGACCATCGAGTATGGCGCCGGCACCGTAGTCGGCGAACCGAAACGATTGAATCATCTACTGCACGCTACGAGGCGCCGGCTACGAAACCCCGCGGGTTACGTCCCATGTAGGTCCCATTCGCCGTACCAAACGCGTGACGAAAACTGCAACCGCGCGGAACGCGACGCGTAGGGCTGGAGGCGTGGGTCTGGTCGCTTCTTCATACTTTCCTCTTACTTGCGGGGACGATACCCGGATTGACCCCCTTCTCCCGACCTGCACGAGGTGTTTGATGAGCTTACAGGTACAGAAGAAACTTTCGACCGCTGCTGCCATCGCCGGGTTGCTCGCGAGTGGTTGCAGCGGCAGCCAGGGCTCGACCTCAACCGTACCGGCTGCAACGATGCAGATGCAGAGCCGTCTCCAGAGTATTCGCCCCGCTTGGAAAGCGAAAGGCGACGGGATCCTGCACCAACTGAAGAACCAAGTCGTGATCGGATCTACGATCGATCCCGTGTACGGGCAGCTGAACCCCTACGGTCTCGACGTTGCCAAGTCGACGTCGGGGGCCTTTACGAAGGGTGATTTGGCGGTTTGCAATTTCAACGATAGCTACAACGTGCAGGGCACCGGCTACACGATCGTCGCGTTGCATCCCAAACCCGGTTCCTCACCGGCGCTGGTTGCGGCCGACGCCACGAGGCTCCTCGGCTGCGATGCTTTGACGTTGACGTCCAACGACACGATCTTTGCCGCGGCATTTGCCGCCAACGACAATCCGGTCTTCTCCTCGAGTGGAACTCTCATTACGAACCTCTCCGGCACTCCGTTCAACTACCCGTTTGGCCAGATCTACGCACAGCCGATGCACGGCAGTCCGGTCGTCTATGAAAGCAATGCCGGTGACGGATCGATCGTGCGCATCAATATCGGTGGTTCCTACAGCAGCGAGGTAATAGCCACGGGTTTCCCAGTCAACGGAGGGCAGCCCGGCAGCATTCTCGGGCCCGCGGGCTTGCAGTACGATCGCAACGGCGATGCACTGTTCGTGGTTGACGGTCAGAATAACTCGGTCACCAAGATCTCGGGCGTCTCCGGCCTTCACGCCGGCTGCCTGACCGTCGAGTCCAACGGAAGGCAGTTCGGCGGCCGTTGCCGCTCGCACGCGCGAGTTCTCTACTCCGGTGCTCCGCTCAACGGTCCGATTAGCTCGGCGCTGCTCTTCAACGGCGGCATCGTCGTCGGCAACACGCTCGATCCAAACGGCCAGAACCTCATGATCGAGATTAATCCGGGCGGTCACGTGCTCGACGTGATCGACGTCGATACCGGCGCCGCGGGTTCGCTCTTCGGTATGGTCGCCACCGGAGACAACGCCGCGGATACCAGGCTCTTCTTCAACGACGATAACGATNNAGATAACGACAACAATCTCCAGGTACTTGAACGTTAACGTCTAGAGCCTTCTGGTGCAAAAGTTGTGGGGGCGCGCGCTCGATATAATATCGACGCGCGCCGCCGCTACTACATACCTAAAAGCAAACCCATTAAGGCTTCGCTATCAAGAGCCCCGTCGGCAACTCAATTCCGTTGGTCAACGTGGCGTACGACGTATACTGACCTTTCTCATAGGCGTAGACTGAGTCCGTTTTGAGGTCTGATTCAACGACGGTACCGCGCGGTTTGCCTTTGTTTTGGATGCTTATGGCGTACGGACTGCCTTGGCCGGTGATTTGCTCGGTTGGCGTAGTCTGGCCGGGCTCGTAAACGTTGATCGTGTTGCCCGATTCGCAGGTGACCCACAGGTAGCCGTTCTTTTGATCGACGGCGATGCCCGTCGGCGAATTGCAGTCTTCGAGGCCCAGATTGGTCACGGTGGTTGTTCCGTACTTGACCTCGAAGACCGCCGAGGCACCGAAGTCGGCGACGTAGAGGTTTCCGCTCTTATCGAGCGCGAGGCCGAACGGATCTTTCAACCCCTGGCCGGTGATGGTCTGCGACGGGGTGGTCGTGCCGAACGCGTACTCGGTGATCGCCGCCGGATAGTTGCTAACGTAGAGCGTGCCCTTCTTATCCATCGCGAGTCCGAGCGGGTAGCTTATTCCATCCGTGATGGCTACCTTTTCGGTGGTCGAACCTTTCGGATACTCCTCGACGTCGCCTACTGCGCAGTTATCCGCAACGTAGAGCGTGCCTTTCTTATCCATCGCCAAGCCATACGGGCATCCCGTTTCAACGTGGATCGTCGCGATCGGGCTGGGGTTCTTCGACAGATCGGCGGTCTGATAGATGTTGACGGCGGCTTCCTGCTGGTCGCCTTCGAAAACTAGCGATCCTTTCGCCGCATAGTTCGGGTGAACCGAACGAAGGGGCATGCGAGTGCGACTACCGGAGAACGAAGCGAACGGAGTGCCCGCGTGGACGAACCTTGCCAACGCCATGCCCGAACTTCCACTCAAAGGCGCCCCGGAAGAACCAGCCGCGCAGCCGGCGATTGCAAGAAGCGCCGCTATCGAGAGCGCGCGGTGTGTGGGTATCGTATGCATAGAGATCGCCTCCAACGGCACGGAGAAAAGTGAGAAGGCTGGTTTCGCGCCGCGTCCTTCGAAGCCTCGCCGGCGCTTTTCAAATTACAGTGGCGGCGGCTTACATGTACGTTGAACCACTCGGCACGTAGCTATGCCCCAGGTACCGCTGCCCGCTCCAAACGGCGACCCCGCCACCGGCGTTAGCTCGCCGGTTTTCGGGTTGATAGCATAGCCCCAAACATTGCCGGAGCCAAAGTTGGGCACGTAGGCGAATCTGCCCGTAGGATCGACCGCCGTGCCAAGGGGTAACGTGCCCGCCCCAAACGGCGATCCGGCAACCGGCGTCAGCGCACCGCTGGTCGCGTTGATGGTATAGCCGGAAACGTTGTCAGCGCCATAGTCGGCCACGTAGGCGAACTTGCCCACAGGATCGACTGCGACGCCAATGGGTAACGAACCCGCCCCAAACGGCGATCCAGCAACCGGCGTCAGCGCACCACTGGTCGCGTTGACGGCATAGGCGGAAACATTGTCGGAGACTTCGTTGGGCACATAGGCGAACTTGCCCTTAGGATCGACTGCCACGCCATTGGGACCGTTGTCCGCTCCAAACGGCGATCCCGCCACCTGTGCCAGAACACCGCTGGTCGCGTTGATCGAATAGGCCGAAACATTGGCGGAGCCATAGTTGGCCACATAGGCGAACTTGCCACTAGGAACGACTACCACCCATTGGGGAACGCTGCCCGCCGAAAACGGCGATCCAGACACCGGCGTCAGCTTACCGCTGGTCGCGTTGATGGAATAGGCGGAAACGTTGTCAGAGCCGGAGTTGGTCACATAGGCGAACGTACCCTTAGGATTAACCGCTACGCCAGTGGGATTCGTTCCCGCCCCAAACGGCGACCCCGCCACTGACTTCAGCTTACCGCTGGTCGCGTTGATGGTATACGCGGAAACGTTGTCGGAGCCGTAGTTGGCCACATAGGCGAACTTGCCCGTAGGATCGACTGCCACGCCTTCGGGTTCGGTGCCCGCTCCAAACGGCGACCCTGCCACCGGCGTCAGCTTACCGCTGGTCGCGTTGATGGTATAGGCGGAAACATTCGCGGAGTCATAGTTGGCGGCATAGACGAACTGAACGACAACGTCGGGGCCGATTTGCGCCAGGCGCGTTTGCGAATCGGGATCTACGCCGGACGGCGTTACCGTTCCCGAGTATCCGGAGTTCGCACAGGCGACAAGGAGTGCCGCGATTCCCAGCGCCCACAGCGTCCGAGCGGCGAGATGATTCTGATGCACGAGAACCTGTTCACATTTTGAGCCCGCGAAAAGAAATCAATCGAAGCGCCTCGATCATCGTGGAGTGCCGACCAGTCGGGTTGCGAAGGTGCGCGGGCCCAGAAACGCGTGCGAATCCGACCCATCGGCACAGGTGGCTTAGTGAACGATAAGATGCAAGCCTGCAAGGCGTGGCGCGTCGCTCAATTGCTGACGCGCCAAAGTTGAGGCGACATGCCTGAACAGGTCTTCGCCCTCATGGTCGAGCATAACGCCGAATGACAAAGGGATGCCGACCTCAAGGACGCCAAGTGAGCCGTTATGCCGATGCACGCTTGAAGCCGGTTACGATCGCGGTTGCGGTCCTGGTAGCGCTTTTCTCCCTTAGCGTAGAATCGGAGGCTCAGACGGACAAGACCGATGCAACGATGGCGGATCGGGTCGCGATCGGGCAGACCCTGGCCGCGTTTTTGAATGCCTGGAACGAGCATGACGCTCGCGCTTTCGCGCTGACTTTCACGGCTGATGCCGACTTTACAAATGTCCTTGGCGCCCACGCACACGGTCGTGCGGGCGTCGAATCCTTCCATGCCCCGGTATTCGCGACCATCTTCAAGGAATCGCATCTGACCGGCGCTATCCGTAGCATTCGGTTCCTCACAGCGCAGTTGGCAGCGGTAGATATTGATTGGCAGATGACCGGAGCGGAGAGCCCAGGCGGTAGCCCGACCCCGTTGCGGAGGGGTTTGACTGATTGGGTCATGCAGCGCCAAGTTGACGGCAGCTGGCTCATTGAGGTCATGCACAACACGAACCTGCCGCCGGAAAACGCAACGCCACCAAAGTAACAGCACTCTTCGATTCTGTTTCAGCAGGCAGCTCGCGCGTGGTATTTCTTGTACTTGCGCCACCTAAGTATTAGTATCCTAGTTGACAAACGGATTGGGTTCGGCTAGACTCACTATTACTTTACTAATAGCTAGCCGGAGGGTGCATGCCGCGCAAGAGATCCGTCGTGCTTACCGATCACGAACTGCGCCTGATGAAGGTGTTGTGGGAGCGCGGCCGCGCGACTGTCGGCGACGTCGTCGATGCACTGTTGCCGCCGCCCCTGGCTTACAGCACCGTGCTCACGACGCTGCGCACGCTCGAGCAAAAAGGCTATATTGCGCATGAAGAGGACGGCCGCGCCTTCGTCTATCGCCCGCTCGTAGCGCGCGATCAAGCGGCGCAATCGGCGGTAAGCCACGTGCTCGACCGATTCTTCGGCAGCTCGCCCGGGGCTCTCGCGGTCTCGCTTCTCGACGATACGCGATTGAGCGACGACGAGGTTGCCAAAATCAAGCGGCTACTGGCAAAGCATCGGAAAGGAAATGCGCGATGATCGATACTGCGCTCCTGAACTCGCTCTGGCAAGGAGGCCTGGTAACGGCGATTGCCGCCATCACCGCGGCGCTTCTTCCGAAGCATCATGCCGCCTCACGCTACGCCGTTTGGCTTACCGCGCTGGCCGGCCTCGTCGCGGTTCCACTGATAACCGCCTTTCATCCGCAATACGCGGCTCCGCTCTTGCCGGCGGTGGTGACGCAAACGACGGTCGCAACCTCCGTCGTAACGCAGCGAGCCGCCGATACAGGCGGTCCGTGGCTGATAGCGCTATGGGCTCTCGGCGTGCTGTTCTGTAGCGGACGCCTCCTGCTCAGCTACACTCGCATCGCGGCGATCGTCCGAGATTCACGCCCCGCGCTCGACTTGGGGCAAGACGTTCGGGTTTCCGACTCCCTCGCGGTGCCGATCGCGGCGGGATTCATCAACCCCGTCGTGATTCTACCGGCGGCCGCAGTGCGCGATCTCCCAGCCGCCGATCTTCTGGCCGTCATGGAACACGAACGCGCGCATATTCGGCGCGGCGACCTCGTCACGAATCTGGTTCAGCGGCTCGTCGAAGCGGTCTTGTTTTTCAATCCCTGGACCTTCGTCATCGGGCGCCAACTGGTCAAGGAGCGAGAGGCGGCATGTGACGATTGGGCCGTCGTAGCAACGGGCGCCGCGGACCGCTACGCCACGTATCTCGCGGAGCTGGCACTTGCCGCTCAGGGCACTCGCACTCCCTTGCTTACACCCAGCGCGCTCGGCTCGAAGCGACTCTTGCTTGGCCGCATCGCGCGCCTTCTTACCGGAAAGGTAATCGTCGTGAAAGCCAACTACGTCGCCGCTGCGGTCAGCGTTGCAGCACTTGCAATCCTTACGCTCGCGCTTCAGAGCAAAGGGATCGCCTCGGCACAAACAATGCTTGCGGCACAGCCGAACCTACCGGTGAAGTGTTATCACGACGTCACCGTCATCGACCCTGCAATGCCCGCTATTCCAAACAGCGCGTCCGGCATTAAAGCCTCCGCCAACGCCCTGGTTACCGTTGGCACCGACGGCCGCCCGGTCAGCGCGAAGATCGTCCTTTCCAGCGGAAGCAAAGCCATCGATAACGCAACGGTCGTCGCGGCGATGAAATCGACGTACTCGCCCGAGATGAGCAATTGCAAACCCAAGACGGGGACGTACCTCTTCCGCGTCGAGACCGGACCGTAAAGGAGCCGAGATGAAACGCTTCATCCTTCTCGTTGCTGCCACGTTGGCGATCGCATGTACCGGTATCGCGCCCGCGCAGCTTCCGCGCGATGCATTGGATGCAGTCGCTCCGGTCACAGCGGTTATTGCAGCCATCAAGCACGATAACGCAACGGCCCTCTCTGCCTTATACGCCGACGACGCGATAGTCGTCGACGAGCAAGCGCCGTTCGAGTGGACCGGATCCGGTGCGGGTGCCCAGTGGTTCGCGGCCTCGCGCGACTGGAGCAAATGGAGCCCCAGGATCGCGCACTGCAGAGCAACATTGGCGAACGTCCAAGTTGACGACGGCAGCGGTACCGCTTACGTTGTAGCGGCGGTAACGTGCTCGAGCGCGGACCGGAAGAAGCCATGGCAGCGGCACGGCACCCTAACGCTCACGGTGCGAAAAACGGACGGCAACTGGAAAATTCGTACTCAGGTTTGGGCGCGAACGTTTCCTTAATCGCCGGGCTACGCTCGAAACCATAGTCCCAGCGCGCCTGCATAGAGGATAACGCAAAGCGCGACACGCAACGCTCGCTGCGGCAGCTTGTGCGCGAGAGCAACTCCGAATCCCACACTGCACACGGCTCCGATACCCAATACTACACCGCTGCGCCAATCTGCAAAGCCTGCCAGACGGCGAGTCCCGTACCTTGCGCCTCCGTTTGCGACAGCCCGGAGAGGAACGCGAACAGCGGGATCGTAAAGGTGGCGCCCCCGACTCCAACAGGCCCGAGCAGAATCCCCCGCCGGCACCGATCGCTGATGCCGAAGCCCATCGAAGCTTGCCGCTCGCAGCTTGCCGCCAGAATGCGCTGCAGATCGTAAACGTTGCCAACGCCGCGAGGAAAACTGCGAAACCCTTTCGCATGGATTCTTCGGGCAGGTGAACGGCGAGGCGCGCGCCGATGAACGTAGCGACCGCCGAGCCGCTCGCGGTCGCCGCAATGAGCGCTTTATTTAAGCTACTTCGACGAGCGTACTGCCACAGCGCGACAACTCCGATCGGAAGCTGCATCACGAGGCTCGTCCCTTGCGCCAGTTGTTGCCCGAAGCCGAGAAGCCCAAGTATGGGCAGGGCGATTACCCCGCCGGTAATCCCGAAGGTGCCGGAGACATAGCCGAGCCCAAGGCCCAGCAATAGATCGAGCGCCATACCGGCTTGCATCCGACTCGGCTAGTTCGCGATCGCCCCTGCAGACTCTTGATTGACGGGGCGCTAATATAGTTGTATTATACAACGGTTGAAGGATCGAACTATCGGGACATCGCCCATCGCCTTCGAGCAGCAGATCGTAGGACTGATCCGCGCGCTTGGCCTGCACCGGCCGGACCAGACGCCTTGCGGTGCGCCGATTTCGGTGGGGGAGGCTCAGGCACTTTTCGAGCTCGCGCGCCATCCCGGCATCTCTCAAAATGAACTCGCAGCACGACTGCACCTAGAAAAGAGCACGGTCAGCCGGCTCGCTAGGATGCTCGAACAGCGCGGCTGGCTCGATCGTTTGAGGGACAAGGGCGATTCTCGGCTGATGAGACTACGGCTGACGGCGGCTGGATCAAAGGCGGTGCAACGCCTATCTGCGTCGCGGCGGGCGCGTTTCGCTAAGGTCTTTGATGCAATCCCCGCGCATAGGCGCAATGCCCTTCTGGATTCACTCGCTCTCTTATCCGAGGTACTCAGTGAAGCGTAATACGTACACGATCATCATGACTTTGGCGCTCGCAGCCACGCCCTTCGCAGTTCGGGCGGACATTTCGCATCAACGTATGGTCATGGAGCACGGCGCGCAGGTTATGCCGTTCGACCAAAAGCAAGCCATGCACATGTTCTTGCCAAGCGCGACCGGGGGCATCGTCGAAATCGTCGTTCACGACATGAATCCAACCCAGATCGCTCTCGTTCGGTCGCACTTGCTCCAAGAGGCCGCAATGTTCACACGCGGCGACTACTCGGACCCGGCGTACATCCATGGGAAGACGATGCCGGGTTTAGCTCGATTGGCTTCTGCCGCTTCTCGCGTAACGGTACGCTATTTCGAGACTCCCGCGGGGGCGGCGATCACGCTTGCAAGTGCCGATCGGGAAATCGTCTCGGCGATTCATCAGTGGCTGGCGGCACAGCAGCAAGACCACTCTTCCAGCCAGACGATGAACCACTGCGGCATGGCGATGTAGCCGTAGACAGCGCCGCCATCCTACTGAGGAGCGCTGATGCACTCTTCCCCGCACCAGCCTAGTATCCGCGTTTGAATTTCGTCGCGAATCTCGCGGGTCTTGACGAGTCGCTCCTCCCAGCTTCCTTGCAAGCTCGCTGGATCGGGGAAGCTCCAGTGCAGACGCTGCGCATCGCCGGGGAACACCGGGCAGCGCTCGGCGCTTGCCTCATCGCAAACCGTAACGACGAACGAAAAATGTCGTCCCGCTTCAAAAAGGTCGAGAGCGCTCTTCGTTTCGTTAGACGAGATGTCGATCCCGATCTCGCGCATAGCCGCGACCGCAAGCGGGTTTAAGGTCCCTGGTTCCAGGCCGGCGCTTTCGGCTACGAAATCGTCAGGACATATGGCATTGAGGAAAGCTGCGGCCATTTGACTGCGTGCCGAATTGTGCACGCAAACGAATAACACTTCGCGCGTCATTTATGAGGCAGGAGCACGGGGTCGAGGCCATCTCTTGGAATCGGAGCAAGCCACACGAAGGCTAACGTCGCACACACGGCGCCCAGGAACTGGGCGACGATGAACGGTGGCGCGTCCTGTGGGCGAATGCCCGCGAACGTATCGGAGAGCGATCGCGCAAAGGTGACGGCCGGATTCGCAAACGACGTCGACGAGGTGAACCAGTACGCGGCAACGATGTAGGCCGCAACAGAAAAGGCGGTGAAGGGCGAACGCGATCGCACGCTACCCCAGATGATCGTTAACAGGCCAAAAGTTGCGATGAATTCGGCCAACCACTCTGCCGGTCCGGTACGCGCATGGTGGGAAATGAAGAATAGCGGAAGGCCGAACATCGTGTTAGCCACAGCGACGCCGGCGGCCGCGCCGGAAAGCTGCGCGAGCCAATACGCCGGAACCTCGCGCCAAGGTAGTCCGCCCCGCATCGCATCGGCAAACGAGACGGCTGGATTGAAGTGCGCGCCCGAGATCGGCCCGAGCGCCGCGATCAGGCACATGAGCGCCGCACCCGTCGCCAGCGTATTTGCAAGCAGGGCGATGGCATGATTTCCCCCGCTCAAACGCTCCGCCATGATCCCCGAACCGACGATCGCTGCGAGCAGAAAGGCCGTACCAAGCGCCTCGGCGAGGCTTCGCTTCAGCAAGGTCACGCATCCGCATCCTTGCAGCAAGTGGCATCAACACCATCGCGTTCCTGGCTTTCTGCGTGGACGGTATAAACCTCCCATCTCCTGCCCATAGGGTCGGCGGCCCACACCTTGCTTTGATTAGCGTAGCAACAGGTCTGCTCGCGCTCGACCGACCTGGCCAAGCCGGCGCTTTGCAGGCGGCTTATCGCGCGATCAAGATCCGCTAGAGTCTCCATGCAGATGCCGTAATGTGCGTCGGTTGCGGCTGACACCGACTCTGCGAGATCGAGCGCAAGTTCAAGCGCAGGCTCCTCGGTAACGAAGAGCGCGTAATCCGGCCGGACCGTTTTGGGTTCCGCATCCAGCAGAACCGAGTAGAATTCGATGCTTTTCGCAAGGTCGCTCGTCGCAAGATTGAGGTGAGTTTTCACGCGTGGACCTTCTTTCGGAAGATGGTAGCCAACGCAGCGTTCAAACGTTCGAGCGCGTCGCCGGCCAACTGGTAGTAGACCCAGGTCCCCCGACGATCGCACGTTACTAACTCCGCGTCGCGCAAAACGCGCAGATGATGCGAGACCGCCGGCTGGTTCAGTGGAAGCGCGTCGGTAAAATCGCAGACGCAGACTTCATGATCGTTCGCGGCCAGGGTCGCCAGGATGGTGAGGCGGTACGGATCGGCAACTGCCTTGAGCAGCGCCGCTGCGGGTTCAAAGTCCCGTCTCACAAGCTTCGGCGGAGGGCAACAGCGCTGCATCGCCATGTTTCGATGCTAGCCATTGTATCGAAGTTTGTCAATACAGCGGCGCCGCCGCGATGGTCCTGGGGCTCGGCGCCGAACTTCACTAGTCGCCAAATCGGTTCAGGCTTCAGGGAGGCACTGCATATGAGAGCTCTCGATTTCACCCGCTACGCGTTAAGCCTCAGCGTGGCCGCGGCATTCCCAGGCTGCGGCGCCGAGAATGCCATGCAGCCGCCGCTAGGGCCACCCGTAGCGTCGTCACAGGCCGCAAGACACGACGCACAACGCGCGATTCAACACGTCATCGTAATCGTGCAGCAGAGTCGTAGCTTCGACAATCTCTTTGCCGGCTATCCGAACGCCGACGCGCCCACCAAGGGCTTAACGAGCACCGGCAAATACCTACCGCTAAAGCCGATTTCGTTTGAAAACGATTCGTGCAACGCCACGTATCTCATGGGGCGCTTCGATGTCGTGTATGACGGCGGGAAGATGGACGGTTGGAATCTGCTCGATGCCAAAGACCCGCTCTGTCCCTATACGCGGGTCGAACGAAGTGAGACGCAGCCGTACTGGAACCTGGCAGGACGCTTTGCGCTCGCCGATCGGATGTTCGGATCGACGATCTACGCGGACTTCGCCGAGCAACTCTACCTCATCGCCGGCACGACAAAGACCGCCACGCACACTTTCGTCGTCGGTCCCCCGAGGGGGCTGCCATGGGGCTGCGATGCCCCGCCGGGGACAAAGACGACGGAACTGAGGGGTGGCCACCTGCGGTTCCTTCAGGGCCCGTTCCCGTGCTTCACGCAGTTTCCGACGATCGCCAACCTCCTCGACAACGCGAACGTGTCATGGAGGTGCTACTACGGCGGTACCGGGGGCGGCACGGCTCTGGATCCGTTCCAGGAGATCAAATATGTCGTCTCCGGACCCGACCGGACGCACAATTTGAGCCGGCCGGCAACGAACGTCTTGACCGATCTCGCACGCGGCCATCTCGCAGCGGTTTCGTGGGTGATCTCGCCCCCGGGCGATTCCGATTTTCCAGGCCATGGCGGCGGCCCGAAGTGGGTGAACTCGATCGTCCTCGCGACGCAAAAGAGCCGCTATTGGGCTCACGCAGCCATCGTCGCCGTTTGGGACGACTCGGGCGAAGGCCGGTTTTACGATGATGCGGCTCCGCCGCAAATTAGCGAGGTCGGGCTTGGCATTCGAGTGCCGATGATCGTCGTTTCGCCGTACGCGAAACGTGGCTACGTCTCGCACACGACCTATCAGTTCGGAAGCATTCTGAAGTTCATCGAGGAGAACTGGAACCTCGGAAGCTTGGGTTCGACCGACAAACACTCTCACAGCATCGGTGATGTGTTTGACTTCACCGGCGCCGGCGTGTAAAACGTTGTTATGCTGATGCGTTACTGGCTAATCACGTGCGCCGCCGTTGCCATGCTAGCTGGTTGCAGCGGCGCGACGACCGGAGCGCCGCCGACCCTACCCAACGCGTTGGCGCGCCCGAACTCCGAGCTAAGCGGCGAGACGTTCTCGTCCGCTCACGCTACCTCTGCGTGCTCTACCGGCAGCAGGTATTCGATATCGGGGACGTTCCACGCATCCGGCAAAGCGCGCGGCCCCCTTCCCGGCACGTTTACCGCGCGCGGTCAGGTTAAAGTCTCTGTTACTACGCTGAGCTTTTCCGAACATTTCCGGATACGATCCGGCTCGCAGGTGATCGCCGGGTTCGCGCGCGCGCCGGCGAGCTCGGGTTCGCCTACGTTTGGCTGTTCAAGGAGCCATAAGCTTAGCTTTGCCGTTGAGCAACTTCACTATCGAGTGAAACGATCACACGCGCCCGGTGGTGCAGCAGCGGATCTGTCCGGCAGTTCCTTCAGCGAGGGCTTTCAATAATTTGGTCAGGGATTGATAAAGCTCATTCTTGCTCTAAGGCAGACCAGAATCCACCACTGCACGCTGAATATCGCCAGCCGCCAATTCAATGGAAACCGGCTAAGCTCGATCGCCACGGGCGCAACGACCAGCGGCTGGAGAAAGAGCCAGACGCGAGTAGACTCCCCGCGGAGAAGCCCCGACAGGTCGACCGTGAGAATCGTAGCCAGGGCAACGACTGTCAGCGCCGCCTGCCGCTGCGAGTCGCTTTGGCCCGAACGGCTTTCATCCCATAGGCGTTTCAGATAAAACACCAGGAGAGGCAGCGCCGTGATGCCGGTGCCCACGAAAAAGTCGTACGGATCCCAAAGCGGAAATGGAAGATAGGGCCGTGTTTGCATTTTCGCTTGGCTCACCAGGGCGTGTTGGAACGTTGCCAGAGGATCGTAGCCGGTAGCGAGCCACAACGCCAGATAGAGTCCCACACATACGCCGCAAGCCGTTGCCGAGACCTGCAGAAGTCTCTCCCAGGCCGATCGGGACCACTTCCCCGACTGCAAATAATATAGGCCGAAATAGAGCAAGAATATCCCGCAAGTAAGCAGATTATAAGCAAAAAACGTAGCTGCAAAAAAAGCCGCACCGGTGCAGGCGGCGTACTTTGCGAACGCTCGTGCGTTCAGCGCGTTCACGCCGCAAAGGATCAGCAGCATCGACAGGATCGGGTAGACTTGGTCGAATTCAGGAAAGAACAACGTTATGGCCGGCAAGATCGCGTAAAATGCGCTCGAGGTAAGCCGGGCGCGGCGATCGTTGGTCCAGAGCCCGGTGAAGGCGTACATCATCGCGACCCCGAGGCTCGCCAGTAATCCGACGACGCAACCTCCGATGAACGCGCCACTTTTCACCCCGAACAATTTGAAAAACGCGTAGTAGAAAAGAATCGGTCCGGGCGGATGAGTGACCGAGTGGAGGCCCAGGTTTTGATCCTGGAAATGCGAGAGCCACTCGAGAGGCCGTTGGATCGCGGCGGCATCGGTGAAATAACTGGTGGCGACCGGAGAGTTCACGATTTGCTGCACCAGTCCGATTCCGCGAGGGTCGGCCAGCGTGCTCAGCAATTGCAGGAGATAGTTAGAGAGCACGAGCAGCGCCAATGCCGTCCAAAGCTTCAGCGGTACGGCGCGTTCGTCTCTCCATAGAACCCAGCAGATAAGCAAGAAAGGCGGCAGACATAAAGCCGCAGTTTTGAGGATGCCGAGGTCGCGCCAAGTCCAGATCCAGGAAGTCGGCTCAAAATTTCCGGCCAGGAGATTCCACTGCCGCGTTACGGCAAGCGCGAACAGAAATCCGACGGCAAGAATTATTCCGGCGCGAAGCGCGGTTCGATCGAGTACGCTCACGCTATTTCCCGTCCCGCTGCACTACTAGGGAACCTTGGGCGGCCCGGATTCCGCGGCCTGCCGTAGAACACATCTGGCTGCCGAAGCGTTGATGCTTCAGGGGGCAGGGCAGTGGCCGGTTTTGATGCGACGTCCGTTTCCGCGGAATACGCGCAGTTACGGAATCTCATTATGGCGAACGCAGGTGACCGCCCAGTCGAAGTGTTTAGAAAATGGGAAAGTCTTCGGCGTTCGGTTGCCGCCTGGAAGGCCCGAGCTCAGCTTGAAATGCGACAGGACGCCTCGAATGCAGTCGCCGCAGCTAATGGTCGATCTGTTGCAGAGACGCTGCCGATTTATGAGGCGCACGACGCTGAGCTAAAAGCCCACCTGCTCGCTCCGGAAAGGCGGATGTGGATCCAAGGCGTCGTCGGAGCCGCAACCCTTGCCCGATGGGAGGCCGAGGCCACTGCGATCGCTGCGGCCACTCAAGATGATTTGACATTGGAAGCGCGGCTAACAAATGAATACTTTCAGTTAATAGGCACGATGAGGGCCACTCTCCGCGGTCAGGAATACTCGCTGGCGGGTCTGGCTCCGTATGCGGAGGACGAAGATGACTCGCTCAGGCGAGAGGCGTGCTACGCGGGCTGGAACGCTTTTGGTCGGCAGTCGACTAAGCTCGATACGCTGTTCGACGAGCTTGTGCGGTGCCGAACGTCGATGGCGCAGAAACTCGGCCATGAAAGCTACATACCTCTGGCATACAAGCGATTAGGGCGAACGGGTTATGGACCCGGTCAGGTTGCGCGGTTTCGTGACGAAATCGCGGAGTCAATCGTACCACTGGCTGAAATGTTCGCCAGAGATCAAGCCGGCGCTCTTGGCGTCAATGCGCTCATGCCGTGGGATGAGGCACTGCCGGACAGGTTTCCGACGCCCCGACCGCCGGAGACCGCACAAGAGCTGATTCTGAGCCTCCGTTCCGTCGCTGCTGCGGTTCACCCCACGTTCGAGGACTTCTTACTGCGCATGAAAGACGGCGGCTTCATGGATTTATCGGATAGACCGGGCAAAGCCGGGGGCGCCTTTTGCACGTTTCTTCCGGACGTAGCCATGCCATTTGTCTTTGCCAACTACGCGGGAACCTCGCGCAACGTGGGATCGATCGTTCACGAACTCGGGCATGCTTTCCAGAACTACCAATCCCGGCACTATCCGGCGCTCGAACAAATCATCCCAACCAGCGAGATCGGCGAGATTCATTCCATCGCGCTAGAGTTGCTCGCGCGGCCTATCTACGACAAGCTCTTTAAAGCCGACTCGGCTCGTTATCGTTCATACCAACTGCGATCCTTAATCGGGATGCTACCCTACATAGCGGCGATAGATCATTTCCAAGAACTCGCATATACTTCGCCTGCCGCGACACCTCTCGAGCGCTGCGAGATGTGGCTCGAAATCGAAAGGCGCTACTTACCGCGGCGAGCCACTGGTGGCATCGAAGCACTTGAACAAGGTGCGCGCTGGCAGCGACAGCGTCACGTATACGCGTTCCCCTTCTATTACATTGAATACGGCTTGGCGATCTGCTGCGCGTTGCAGCTTTGGCTTCAGTCCCTTAA
This sequence comes from Candidatus Cybelea tumulisoli, assembly GCA_003167155.1. Taxonomy (GTDB): domain Bacteria; phylum Vulcanimicrobiota; class Vulcanimicrobiia; order Vulcanimicrobiales; family Vulcanimicrobiaceae; genus Cybelea; species Cybelea tumulisoli. The sequence continues at coordinate 1,552 of PMTY01000187.1, read as the reverse complement.
CGACCGGAATGCGGCGATCGAAAAGTGGCTGCGCTTATGCTCGCTCGGCGGAACGCTCGGGTTTGAGGCTTTACTTGATCACGTCGCGATTAGCTCGCCCTTCAACCCTGGCACCCTTACCCAGATCGTCAGCGAAGCGCAATGGAACTAGCGCGTGGCGCCGAACCCCTAGCCGCCAATCCGTTCAGGCTTCAGGAGGCAGCGATGAGGATCTCGCGTTTTAGCCGCCACGCGCTGATCAGCAGCGCTGCTGCGGGAATGCTCGCGGCGTGCGCGCCGAGCACTATGCCACAAGCCCTGGCCCTCGCCACGCGCGCCGATCGTGGCAAGTCGTGGATGGCGCCGGAAGCGATGGGCGGGAAGCTCTTATACATCACCGACGGGGGCAACAGCGGCGGCGGTTACGTTTCGGTGTACTCCTACCCGCATGGCCATTTGGTCGGTACGCTCACGGGCTTAGACAACCCCGACGGCTCCTGCGTTGACCGCCTTGGCGACGTTTTCATCACCGACGTGAACGCCGGCGACATCGTGGAGTATACGCATGGAGGAACCACACCGATCAAGACCCTAAGCGATGGCAGCTCCAGGGGTCCGGTTGGCTGTGCGATCGACTCGGTTACAGGAAACCTCGCGGTAGCGAACGTCGATGGAAGCGTTGGCGTTTACCGAAAAGCGCGCGGCAATCCTACGTTCTACTATTTTACGCACGAAGGTGACGCCTATTTCTGCGGGTATGACGATTCGGGCAATCTTTTTGTCGATGGTCTCAGCTATCACTACCTCAACGAAGGCTTTCAATTTGCAGAGCTTCCGCGAAGAAAGACGACGTTTGAGGTGATTACGATTAACGAGACGGTCGAAAGTCCGGGCCAAGTACAGTGGGATGGCAAGTACATTGCCGTCGGCGACGCGGAACAACGTCTGGTCTACCGCGTAGACGTTATCGGCTCTTCGGGTACGGTGAAGCAGACGGTCCAGCTAACGGACGGGGGAGCCAACGCGTTCTTGATCCGAGGGCGCAGACTGATCGACGCTTCGTACTTCTACGGTGCGGTGGAATATTATAGGTACCCCGCGGGAGGTTCGCCCAGGAGAGTAATCGCGAAAGGCGTTACCTTTCCCAACTCCGCGACGGTCAGCGACAAGGAGGGCTCATGAAGACTTGCAGTCTTGGCCGCCGTGCGTTATGCATCTGCACTGCCGCGGCAGTGCTCGCTGGATGCGGCGGGGGAAGTAGCATGTCGCCGACTCCACCGCTGGTGGGCCCTTCTACAACGGCGCAGCGAATGCACGCGAGTCCCGGGTACAGCGTAATCTACAGTTTTAAAGGCGGCGCGAGGGACGGCGAAAATCCGTACGCGGGCCTCACCAATGTCATGGGTACGCTTTACGGCACGACCGCTGACGGGGGCACCAACGGAACCGGCACCGTGTTCACGATTACCAAGGCCGGCAAGGAAACCGTGTTCCACAAGTTCGGCGGCTCGGGAGACGGCGCCAACCCGTATGGAGGCCTTCTCAGTATCAAAGGCACGCTCTACGGCACGAC
>PMTY01000125.1 GCA_003167155.1 Candidatus Cybelea tumulisoli | reverse complement strand
GCTCTTCGGTGCCTATCCATGACCTAAAAAAGGATACCCCTTCTCGCAGGCGCTTCTTGGGCCGGGAGCTTATAATGAAGGTAACCAGAGGGGGCTCGAAGTGGCCCCCTTCCCTATCTTAAATCGTGGAGCGTCATGCGGATCAAGTACGAGGTGTCGGCAGGCGGACTCTTGCTCCGTCGTCGTGATTCGACCTACGATGCACTGCTGATTGGCCGCGGTGAGCCGCCGCGCGTTTGGACGCTTCCCAAAGGCCACGTCGAAGCTCGGGAATCGACCGAGCAAGCCGGACTGCGCGAAGTTCGGGAAGAGACCGGTTGCTGGGGCGAGATCATCACGAAGCTCAGTGAGATCGCGTATTGGTTTTACGTCGGCAAAGCCAAGCACCGCAAAGCGGTGACCTTTTACCTGATGCGATATCTCTCGGGCGACCCCGCCAATCACGACCACGAAGTTGACGACGCGCGCTGGTTCGACATCGCGCAGGCTCGCAAAACGCTCAAGTATGTCAACGAAAGGCGCCTGATCGATCTGGCGCTCGACTTCCTCGCTGCCAATCCGACGGCATTCGGCGAGCCCGCCCGCCCGCAGCCGATCGAAGCCCAAGGCGAACGCGTCTCATTTTAGTTGTCATGCTGAGCCTGTCGAAGCATGACCGCGCATAGCACCTTCACCGTCCGCATCGAGGCCTTCGACGGGCCGCTCGACCTGTTGCTGACACTCATCAAAGAACAACAGCTCGACGTTGCGACGGTGCCGCTGGCGAGCATGGCCGAGCAGTACCTGCAATACGTTCGGACGATGGAAGCGTGCGACGTCGAGATCGCGGCGGAGTATCTCGTCATCGCCGCAACGCTAATTTTTTTGAAGTCGAAGGCGCTGCTGCCGCCGATTCCCGCGGAGTTCGTCGACGACGCCGAAACTCCCGAAGAGGTCGAGGAGCACCTGCGCCGCCGCCTTATCGCCTATTCGAAGTATCGCGAGTTCGGCGAACAGCTGCGCGAGCATCAGAACGAAGCGAGCTCGTTTTACTTTCGAGAGTCGGGCGATCCGGCCGGCGAGATCGTGCAGCGCTACGATATCGATCCCGAGAAGCTCAAACGCGCGTTCATCGCGATGTTGGCGCAGGCTCGTCCGGAGAAACGTTCGATCGCTCGCGAGCGGGTTTCGCTGATTGCTTCGATGGATTACATCATGCGCCGAATCAAAGAGCGCGGCGAAGCCCAGTTCTCCGACCTTTGCGAGGAGCTGGGGATGACGCGCGACGTCATCGTCGTCACCTTTCTGGCGATCCTCGAGTTGATTCGCCGTCACCGTGTCGCGTTCGAGCAGACCGAGGCTTTTGACGACATCCGCCTCTTCGCGACGGCCCCGGCATGAGCGCACCGGAGCTGCAACGCCCCATCGAAGCCTTGCTCTTCGTTGCCGGCGAGGCACTCTCAATTCCGCAGCTCGCCAAGCTGCTCGACGCGCAAGAATCGGAGATTGCCACGGCGCTGCAGCAGATCGAGGCCGAGTACGGCGACCGCGGGATCGTCGTGCGTGAGGTTGCTGGGGGCTATCGCTTTGCCACGTCACCGCTCGCCCGCGACGTTGTCGAAGCCTATCTGCTGCCACCCAAGACCACGCTCTCCACGCCGGCGATGGAAGCGCTTGCGATCGTCGCGCACGTTCAGCCCGTGACCCGAGGCGAGATCGAATCGATCCGCGGGGTCAACTCCGACAGCGTCGTGAGTACGCTGCTCGATCGCGGACTCATCGTCGAAGCGGGGCGCAAAGACGTCGTCGGCCGCCCGATGCAGTATAAGACGACGCCGTTCTTTCTGGAGTCCTTCGGGCTGCGTTCGCTCGACGATCTTCCGGAGCTGGAACTGGACCCAGGACAGCCCCTCGAGTTCGACCTCGGCAACCGCGCCCCGTTGTCATAATGCGCGTCGGCTTGCACGTGCACGTCGCGGGCGGTTACGCGAAAGCGGTCGAGCACGCGAAAGCGGTTGGCGCAGCCGCGATGCAAGTCTTTTCTACGAATCCGCGCAGCTATCGCCGAACGGCGATCGACGCTGCGTCGCTCGAGGCCTTCGCGCAGCTTCGCCGTGAGGCGGATCTCGATCCGTGCGCGATTCACACGCCGTATTTGGTCAACCTCGCAAGCGCCGATCCGAAGATCTCGCAAGGTTCGCTGGGCCTGCTGAAGCACGATCTGGCAGTCGCCGCGCGCGGCGGCATGCGCTTTGTCAACACGCACCTCGGCTCGTACGGAACGCGCGACCGCGCGGAAGGCTTCGCGGCGATCTGCCGCGCTCTGGAAGCGGCACTCGCCGATATCGAGCCGGACGTCTTTCTCGTACTCGAGAACTCGGCGGGCGCGGGAAACTTGGCGGGCGGCACGCTGGAGGAACTCGGCGCCTTCGTACGGGCGGTGCCGCATCCCCAGCTCGGCATCTGCCTCGACACCGCACACGCGTGGGCGACGGGCTACGAGATCAACTCTAAGGCCGGTGTGGACCGCTTCATCGACGAAGCGTCAAAGCAAATCGGGATCGATCGTGTACTGATGTTTCACTTCAACGACACGCAAGTGCCGCTGGGCGCGAGCCGAGACCGTCACTGGCACATCGGCGAAGGCAGCATCGGCTTCGAGGGTTTTCGCGCGCTCCTGGCTCATCCGGAGTTACGAGGCAAGACGGCTATTCTCGAAACTCCAGGGACCGACGAGGACGACCTCCGCAACATGCAAACCATCCATGTCATCCAGAGCGCAGTCCTGTCACGCCCTTAGGCGACTCTAAGGTGCGGCAAACGGAGGTTTGACTCCAGGAAGAGCGCCGAGTCGGCGCGGGTGACCTTCAGACGGAGATCGATGTCGCTCAGGTCGGAGACGAGCGGGGCAGTGCGGATGGGGTCGCGGAACATTGTTGTAATCCTCTTGACGAAATGGTAACCTTCAATCATTATATGGTGGTGACGGTAACTTGTCAACATCTTTTGCCGGTGCTGGAGAAGGTGTGACGACCCTGCAGCCAGCCCCCGACCGGGCGCCCGGCTCCCTCGAGCTCGTGCGTCTTTTCGAAAACACCGTCGAGCTTCCAAGCGGGCCCGACGAGCTCGATTCGCTCGAGTACGCCCGGGCCTGGTGCGCCGGCCACGGTTTACCGCCGCCGCTGGACGAAGGCCACGTCGAGCTCCTGCGTGCCTTCCGCGAAACGCTGCGCGACCTGCTCTTTGCCAACAACGGCGAGGGCGACCGGCACGCTGCCTGGGAAGCCCTGGCCCCGTTCCTCTCCCGCGCCCGCCTTGCCCTCAACGTCGATCCCGATCGTGGCCTCGAACTGCAGCCGGTAAGCCATGAGGCCGAAGGGCCGATTGCCTCGCTGCTTGCCATCGTCTACGAATCGTTGCTCAAAGGAACGTGGTCGCGTCTGCGTGCCTGCCGCAGGCAGACGTGCCGCTTCGCCTATTACGATCAAACCAAGAACGGCTCGCGCGCCTGGTGCAGCATGGCGACGTGCGGCAATCAAGCCAAAGCGCAACGCCGTCGCGCCCGCGAACGCAACCTGTCATCCTGAGCTTGTCGAAGGATAGCCGTGTCGGTCTTTATCGCGCACTTCGACGTTGACGCATTCTACGCAAGCGTCGCGGTGCGCGACAATCCGGAACTGCGCGGCAAGCCGGTAGCGGTTGCCGGCTCGAGCCGGCGCGCGGTCGTGCTCACCGCGTCGTACGAAGCACGCCCTTATGGCGTGCGCTCCGCGATCCCACTCTACCAAGCGCGGATCGCCTGCCCCGAGCTGATCGTGGTGCCGCCCGATATGCAAAAGTACCGTGGGATCTCGCGCGAAATCTTCGACATCTTTCGCCGAGAGGGTCGCGCGGTCGAAGGCCTCTCGATGGACGAAGCCTTCGTTGCGGTCGGCGTGGCGACGCTCGACGAAGCACGCGCGTTTGCCGCGGCGATTCGCCGCCAGGTCTTCGAGTCGACGCAGCTCACGGTTAGCGCAGGGGTCGCCACGGCGAAGATGGTTGCCAAGATCGCTTCGGACTCGTGCAAGCCCGACGGCCTGCTTGCCGTTGCCCCGGGAGAAGAGGCGGCATTCCTGGCGCCGATGCCGGTCTCGCGCTTGTGGGGTATCGGGCCTAAAACTCAAGCGCGTTTAAACGTCTTCGGGATCACGACGATCGGCCAGCTCGCGGCGCTCGACGACGCGCAGTTGCGCGAACTCTTCGGCTCGTGGTTTCACGAGGTGCGCGATCTCGCGCGCGGCGTCGACTCGCGCCGCGTCGAGCCCGAACGCGAGACGAAATCGATCTCGACGGAAGAGACGTTCGAGTATGACGTGCGCGACGAGAGCCGGCTGATCGATCTCTTGCGGATCCAAGCCAAAGAACTCGCCGAAAATCTCACGCTCGAAGGAAGCAGCGCCCAAACCGTCGCCGTAAAAATAAAGCGCGCCGACTTTACGATCGTGAGCCGCCAGACTCACCTTGCAGAGCCGACGCGCGACGCGCGCCGAATCTTTCGCGCCGCGCTCTACTGTTTGCGCCGCGTCGCGCTCGAAGGCGCGCCGGTGCGTTTGCTTGGAACGCGCGTCGCCTCCCTTACGGAAGGCGACGCTCTCCAAACCAGCCTGTTCTAGGGGTTACATCGCCGACGTCGAGCGCGTGCAGTATCCCTTGAATACGGGCTTCATGCTCGTCAGCGAGGGATAGCCGGAAAAGTCGAAACGGTTCTGACTGGTGCGAATCGTTTGGCTGTGACCCAGCGGCGGCATGGAGTTCGCGTGATCCGCCCACTGCTCGGTATTTCCCGTCCACGGCTTGGCATAATCGACCGACCAGTTGGAATCGTTGCCCAACTGGGTCTGAACGAAGCGGTGGTTCTTCGAATCGTACGTCGTGACGATCTCGAGCGCATACGCGCTCGTCATTTTGCCCTGCGCCGGAACCAAGATCCATCCGCGCAGGACGCCCGAATCGAGCGTGTACGTAGCCGTCGCTTTATCCGCCGGTTTTCCGACCGGGCCGGCCATGCAGGACCAACTGCCCACGTAATATTGCATGGGGCCCATCCCCATCATGCTCTGGCCGCTCATCATCTGCGCGCCGGCCGGCGCGCCAAGCGCGATAACAAAGACAAAAAGACCGAATGCTTTCCTCAAATTGCTCCCTACCTTTCTTGCCCGCCGCGTGATTGCGGCTTGCCGGTTACCCTACGGAGCCGAGGCTTCGGTAGCAAGCCTGCGCTACCATCCTAAATTTAACCAAGCGTACGGCATGCGTTGACACCTCAACGCCGGTTTCGATGGCATAATGCTGTGATGCAGTACCGCGGATCCCGGCGATTGCTCCACATCTCGGCGCTGGGTTTGCTCCCGGTACTATCGGCCTGCGGCGGCGTGGCGTCCTTGGGCGCCCCCTCGCCGCCCGTCCGAGAAACGGGAGCGGTTGCCTGCGCGACCTTTAACGGGCCGGGAGGCTCGACGTATAACGAGTTCCTCGGGATCAACAACCAGAACGAAATTGTCGGCTACGCAGGTCTGGTGGGATCCTACAAATTCCATGCGGGCAAGAGTTATGAGGTGGGGCGCTATCCAGGCTCCGTCGACACCGTACTAACGTCGTTGAACAACGGGCATGCAGTCGCGGGATGGTACGAGGATACGAAAGGCAATATCTTCGGTTTTAGCGAGTGGGAAGGCATCTGGACGAAATACCAAGACCCGCACACCGCCGGCGACGCGACGCGATTTCTCGGCATCAATGATTCGGGCGAGATCGTTGGATACTACGAGAATCGCCAGGGCATCGACCACGCCTTCGCCGTTCTCGCGACCGGCAAGTTTCGCCCGATATTGCCGCACGGTTCGAGTCCTGCCGCCACCGCGGTAAATGACCGCGGACAGATCGTCGGCTGGGAGACCGTCGCAAGCGGGGCAACCGAAGGCTGGCTGCTCGACGGCAAGCGATTCACGAAGGTTGCATATCCCGGCGCCGTCTCGACGCGGCCGTCGGGAATCAATGAATCCGGCGAAATCGTCGGCTCCTACAAAGACGCCGCAGGAAATACGCACGGCTTCATCTTGACCCAGCCGCTCACAGCTCCGCGCTGGCAACAGTTTGACGAACCAAATGCGAGCGGCGAAACCGTTCTTGCGGGCATCGACGACCGCGACCATTTGGTCGGGTACTTCCAAAACGCCGCGGGTAGAGTCGTCGCGTTTTTCTGCCGCTAAGGCACTGCTTTAGGCTACGGCTTTGCGGCCGGACGAAGGGCAACGCCCTCGGCGTAGCCTGAACCTTTGAGGCCTTGTGAGTCCGTCCACGAGAGCTTGCCGGTCTTATAGTCGTAGACGTAGACCGCCGCGGGCGTGCCGCTCACCAGGCAGAGGTATCGCTCCTTGCGACCCAACGCGAATTGATATGGATAGTAAGGTGACGTGCTGATCGTCCGAAACGGCGTCGTCGCGCCCTTCTTGAAGATATCGATGACTTGATTGCCCTGATCGCCGGCGAGCAGATCGTTGTGCGAGTCGATCGCGAGCCCACCGCTGTATTTGACGGTAATCCCGAGATCTTTGCCACTCGTGGCGCCGGGCTTGAACTTCATCACGTGGCCGGAGGCGCCGGACGAACTGTTCGACCACCCGACGTATAAATTGTTGTGCCTGTCCAGCGCGAGGCCGAAGGCCTCGGAGACGCGCAGCGTCGTGCTGGGAGATCCGCTGCCGTTTTTGAACTCGTAGACTTGCCCCGCGAGGTGATCGGCGGCGTAGACCGTGCCGTCGGTTCCCACGGTGACGCAGATGCCCGTTCCGTAGCCGACCTTCGGTTCGGTGAGCGTCTTGCTAGGCTCGGATGCGCCTTCCGGATACTCGGTAATCGTGTTGTTGTTATTCTGCACGTAGAGCGTGCCGGCTTGGTCGACGGCAAGGTTGTACGGATCGGAAACGCCGTCCGTTATCGTGCCCGTCGGCTCGGGGTTCTGCTGGTTGGCGGGGTAAATCAGGATCTCGGCATCGTAGAAATTCGAAACGAAAAGGTCGCCAGCGGTCGGGGCTTTTTCGCTAAGCGGTACAGCTGGAGCAATGGAGTTTGTGTCTCGAGCAGAAGCACAGCCGGTGATTGTTGCCGGCAATCCGCCGAAGAGAAGGAGCGTAACCGTGAAGTTCAAGGAATGCTTTTGCATGCTGCCGCCTCCGTCGTCGCGCCTTCTGGCGCGCTCCAACCCGGCCCTCCCGGCATGAAAAGCGGGAGCGATGTCATCTGTCGCGCACCCGATCTTGGCGCCGTTAAATCTTACTATGGCGCCGTACTTGGAATGCCTATCGTGCTGGACACCGATTCAATGGTCGGCTTCGATACCGGCCAGCTAACGCTCTACTACGAGCTGGGAGAAGCCGGTCCGCCGGTCTTCGAGTTTTTTGTCGATGACGTCCGCAGCGCCAAGAGCCGGTTGATCGCGGCGGGCTGCGAAATCGTCGAAGAGAACCCGTCGGTACCGCGAGTCTATCTTCGCGATCGTTTTGGTCTGATCTTCAACATCACCGAGAGATAAGCAAGCCGGCACTCTCTCGCCAGCCCGCGGACCGAGGCACGCCTGTAAGCACTTCGAGGTAGCATTCGGTCTACCGTTGAACGGAGGCAGTTCCCGCATTCCGTGGGCAAACTCCATTGAATCGAAAGGTAACTAATTTAATGAAGCACATCGCCTCCATAGGGCTTAGCGCTATCGCTCTTATCGTCGCATTCGCAGTCGTTCCGGCGGTTTCGTCGGCCCAACCCGCGCCATCGTACACGCCGGTTCCGGCGGCAAAGCCCGATTTTTCCTCCATGAGTTTCTTAATGGGTAACTGGAGCTGCACGCAGATGCTGCGTGGATCGAAGCGGCCCGACACCAGCAACACCACCATGGGAATGGACGGGATGTGGATGGTCACGCAAGACACCGCCCCGCCATTCGACAAATACCGTGACTATACGATCACATCCACGACCTATACGGGTTACGATCCGACGACCAAGATGTGGATTCAGACCGGCGTCGATAGCTCGGGCGCCTATTTTACGAGCACTTCACCGGGTTGGCAGGGCAGCACGATGACGTGGACCACCAAGGGCCTCGACGGCAGCTCCGCAACCGACGTAACCACGAAGAACAGCGACACTTCAACGACCGACGCTTCCAGTGGCACCGACGCCCAGGGTCACACGACGAATACGACGATCAACTGTACGAAGTCGATGTAGAACTCCAAGGGCCTTCGTCGTCGACGGGGGCCCTTTCATCGTCATATGTGTTCGGTCGCCCAGCAGAAATCACCGCTCCGTTCGGCCAAGGCGCGGCCGATCACGCGGCGCCCGTCGGGACGCAGCGGCACCATCATCAAGATAGAGCGTTTTCGTTTGCGCGTCGTGCCTTTGGGCAGCAGATCGCGCGTGCCGGCGGGCGGCAGCCACCCAACGATGCGGCGTAGATCACCGGCTGCAGCGCGCAGTAACGCCGGGATCAGCGCGGCTGAGTCCTCGTCGGCGTGCCCGTATTCGTCCACGACGTATGCGTCGCGCTCCGGAACGCGCGCGCCCAGGACGTAGGCGCGGACGCCGCGACCCCGGCGTACGACCAAGTTGAACGCGTGACCCGCGGAGTGCTCCGATCCGTGCTTGATTCGCATCGCAATCCACCCCCACACTGATTGGCTTCGCGCGAAGCCGGCGCAACGCTCTCGTTCGGACGACGCAAAACAGCGCCGGACGCCGTTCCAATCTGCGGGCGCAAGCTGAGCGGGCCGCACCCGCTGCGCCGGCAACGCAGCGGCGCGCAGCGTCAGCTCTCTCGAGGACAACTCCACAAACCCAAACGGCGTGTAAAACTGCGGTCGAATGTCGGAGAACAGGTAGGCGAGTTCGTAGCCGGCGCTTCGCGCGCGGTCGAGCTCCGCGCCGAGCATCACGCTGGCATAGCCGCGTCCGCGAAACTCCGTGGGGGTATAGACGGCGCCGAAGCCGATCGCGGGCAGTTGCCGCTCTCCGTCGCGAATCAAGCGTTCGTAACGTTTGAACGACGCCACGAGCACCGCGCCGTCGAAGAGTCCGATCGTTCGATAGTGGCGGTGCCCGTAGCCGCTGCGCGCGGTCTCCAGCGTCTGCTCGACGTAGACGTCGAAGGTGCGCCGCCCGGCCCAAAGCGGAGCCGTCAGCGGCAGAACGTCGCGTGCATAAACCTCCGGTGCGATCTCCCGCAGTCGCATACGCCGGTCAGCGCAGCTCTTCGAGCAGTTCGGGTGCGGTGATGCCGCGCGTCGGCGGGCCCCACGCCGTAACCAGCACGCTGCGCGAGGCTCGCCGCAAGGCGTAGTGCAGCGCGCGGCGCTCTCTCTCGTTGTATCGCTGCGCCGCTTTGGTTCGAAACATATAGTAGCTGAACTTCGCCGTGCGGGCTGCCCGCGCGTCCCCGGCATTCTCCTTCGGAATCATTCCGAGTTTTGGGCTGAAGAGAAACGCGTCGGGTGCGTACCAGAGCGGAAAGGCGCCGGGGCGAACGTTCGCGACGATCGCGTGGTCGAACTCGCATCCTTGGGCCGCCTCGACGCTCATCATCCCGACGAACCCCGCCGTATTCCCCGGCGGCTCACACGTTTCCAAATCGCTCTCCATGCGCCGCTTGGCGTACTCGAGAACCTCGCCCGTCGTCGCGTCGGGCTTTTCGAGAAGAAATGCGCGTAACCGATCGAGCAGGCGCTGCAAAACTGCCTGCTGCGCGCGGGCGCGCGCCGAATCGGGTTCGCCGTCGCGCGCCAAACCCTCGCGCCAAACTCTGCGCACCAAAGGTTCGAACGGTTGCGCCTGCATAACCTCAATCCACTGCTCGCGCAACCGGCGAAATCGCTTGACCCGCGCCGCCGCGTCCGCGCCGAGCGCGTCGTCTTGCTCCCCGCGAATTACATTCCAGCCGAGGCGCAGATCGCGCTTGGGATTCCAGCGGCTCGCGCGCGTGGTCGGCGCCGGTTCGTCGTCGAAGGCAAAGAGCGGCCGTTGAGGATCGAGCGGTTCGCCGCAGAGCGTTGCCAGCGATGCGTCCGACAGGCCGACCGCCGGCCCGGAAAGCGTTCGCAAGAGCCATTCGTGACGAAACGGATCGTACACGTTCCATAAGAGGGCCAGTGCGTCTAAAACCCGGCGGTCCGCAAAGAGATTGACGTCGCCGGAGATCGCGACGGGAATGTTTGCGTCGAGCAGCGCTCTTTCGTAGATCTCGACGTCGTGCACTGAGCGAAAGATCACCGCAATCCGTGACGCGCTCACGCCCTGCGCGATCCACTCGCGCACGCGTTCCGCGACCAACGCCGCTTCCTCCAGCGCAGTGTTTGCCCGGTTCACCTCAACGCGTGGCGTCCGGTGCTGCACGCGTAGTTTGATTCGCAAGCTGGATTGCGCGAAGGTCAGCTCGGGCTGGGTTCGGCGCGCCATCGAAACGGCCGAGGCCGGATCTCCGCAGAGCGTTACGCCGGCCAAGGCTTCCCCGAAGATTGCGCGCAGCAGTTGGACGTGCGCCTCGGTTAGCTCCTGGGCGTCGTCGACGAAGGCGAGCTGGTACCGCTGGCGCATTTGCGCCGCAAGGTCGCGGCCTTCACTCAGCGCGCGCGTCGCGGCAATGACCGCATCGCGTCCGGTCATGCGGCCGCTCGCGGTGACCAGTTGCACGTAGACTTCGTACAGCTTTGCGATAATTTTGGCGAGGTCGACTTCTCGGCGATACTGCCGGCCCAGCTCCTGCGGATTAACGTCGAGCGAGTCGTGAAACGCGTTCTTGGTGGCGATCAGCAGCGAAGGATCGGCAAAGTTTGGCGGATTGGCATAGAACTCGGTCGCGCCGGTGAGCGCGAGCGAGAGAAAGAGCGCCGGATCCACGTTCGCATCGCCGAGTCGCCGAATCAAGCGAAACGCCGCCGCAAGAAATCGCTGCGGCGAGCGCAATCCGGGAACTTCCGGATCGAGCCGCTCGTCGGCGAACTCCGCCCATTGCAGGTCGAAGAGTGGCGTGCAAGCACGAGCGAAGAGCAGCTCCGCCTCGACGTCGTCAACCAGGGTGATCTCTCTTCCCTCTGCGCGCAGCAGCGCGACGGCGAACTCATCGAGGCCGTGGTGCGCGCGGACGTACAACGGCTCGGCCTCCGGATAGAGCACGCGCGCGCGGTTCGCTCGCTCCGCTAGCGCGGTGCTCTTGCCGGTGCCGGGAGCGCCGAGGATTGCGAGACAGCCGTCATACGGCGCCTCAATCGCGGCGCGCTGGTCGTCCGTCAGCTCGAGCGCGATCAACTTCCGAAACGCTGGGCTTCCGCCGGCGGTTTACCGGCACACGCCGTTTGGTAGGCGCAATACGTGCAAGCCGCAGCGTTCTCCGTCGGCTCGAAACGGCGAATCTCGCCCGACGCCAAAAGCGTGCTCAACTCGATCATTCTCTCGCGCGACCGTTCCAGATCGGCGAGTTTGATCGTTTTGCCCACCTCCAAGACGACCGGGCGCACGTCGAGCAGCGCATCTTTGAGTGGAATTAATACGAGTTTGGTTACGCGATCGCCGGCAGCGGTGCGCGCCCAGTAGTAGAACGGCAGTTGGAAGTCGCGAAAGCGGCGCACCTTTTCGCCATACTCCGCCGCACTCGTGGCGATGCTCCCGGTCTTATAGTCGACGACCCCGATATCGCCGGTGCGTTCGTCGCGGTCGAGGCGATCGATGAAGCCAACGAAGGCTCTGCCGTCCAGATCGAGTTCCGCCGAAACCTCCCGGCCGAGCACTTCGAACGGCGCCTCTAGCTCTTGGGCCAATAGCCAGTCGACGTACCGCTGCGCGGTTCGCTGCGCGCGCCGGACTTGCAGCTCGAACTCCACGCGCGTTTCGAAGCCGTCGCGATTGCGTTCGAAGGCCCAAGTGACGCACTCCCGCATGCGGCTGCGCATCGCCGAACGCTCCGCGCCGCGTGGGCGAGGAAAATCGCCATGAAAGTCCTCGAGCGCGAGATGAAATGCCGTGCCGTACGCCGACGCCGACGACCCGGGGTCTTCAACCGCCGCGCACGCGTACCGGTAGAACCACTTGCGCGCGCATTCACCGTACGCGTTAAGCGCCGACGCGCTAAAATGTTTCTGCCACCGCGCCACGCCCCCGGCTTCCTCGCGTTCGACCGGCTCGGCCAACTCGACCACCGTGTCACCCTGAGCCTGTCGAAGGGTGACAAGTTCCTGCGCCTCAAACGTCGTAGCGATCGCACTCCGAAGCGCCTCCTCCGGCGAATCATCCGGCAGCGCGCGAACGAGGCGCGCGCGCCTAGCAAAGAGCAGCACGCGGTCGCGCTCCGGCGGCGGCAGAGCGAGGCGACCGCGGTCGATCGCGTCGAGAAGGTCGCCCGTCCGCCCGGCCAAGGTGGCGTACGCCGCTCCGACGTCGTGCGGAACGCCGGAGCAACTCGAACGAATCAGCCGAAGGAGGAGCGCCTCGTCTCCGGTTTTACGCCAGCGAACGGCATCGTCGATGAAGGAACGGACTTGCGCGGCATCCGGCACGACGGTGTGGAGTTACAGTTTCTACCAGGCGCCCCTGCAGCCAACGTGTAACGGCCCCCCGATGCGACGCATCATCATCGGCATCACCGGAGCAAGCGGCAGTCTTTACGGCCACATGGTGTTGCAGGCGTTGCGCGCCGTCGGCGGTGTCGAAACGCATCTCGTGCTCACGACGGCGGCGCGCCGCACGGTCGAGCTTGAAACCGAGATGACGGGCGAGGATTTTGAAAGCTTGGCCGACGTCACTCACCGGGACGACGATCTCGCCGCCGCTATCTCCAGCGGCTCGTTCCTAACCGATGGCATGCTGGTCATCCCTTGTTCGATGAAGAGCGCGAGCGCGATCGCGTACTCGTTCAACTCGAACCTGCTCGTTCGTGCTGCGGACGTTTGCTTGAAGGAGAAGCGCCGGCTCGTCTTGGTTATCCGCGAAACGCCACTGCATCTCGGCCATCTGCGGACGCTCGTGCAGCTCGCCGAGATCGGCGCCGTGATTCTGCCGCCGATTCCGGCCATGTACGCGAATCCCCAGAGCGTCGACGAGATCATCGCCCATACGGTAGGGAAGGCGCTGGATCAATTCGGCATCGCCAACGAACTCTTCAAGCGTTGGCGTTCCCCGCGCTGATGAGCTTGCGGGCCAGGGCGACGTCGCTTACGCGATCCACGTTGACCGCCGTTTCCGGATAGGCCGAAATCAGCGCGCGTACCGGTGCGCCCAGAAGTTTACTCGCTCGGGCTTCGGCCTGTGCGATCGACAACCGCCGCAGCGCGAACAACGCCAGCATATCCCAGCCAAAGAGCGACGCCAGCTTGAGCGGATGCTTGCGCGCGGCCCCTAAGCGCTCGATGAAGCGTTCTAACCGCGGCAGCGAGCGCGGTTTGATTGCCACCATGCCGCCGCCGCAAAACGTGCCGTCGGCCATGCGAGCCCACGTGTGAGGCACGTCGGGAAAGGCTCGCACATGCTCCCCCTTTTCGACGCATCCGTAGACTACGTCGGCCCCGAGCATTCCAACGCGCTCGACGAAATCGTCGACGGCCTGCGCCGTAAGCACGGGCAGATCCGACGCAGCTACCAAAACGTCGTCGTCCGCTTGGAATCCCGCCAGGCCGTTGCGTAAGCTCTCGGTGATCCGAACCCCGTCGGGCCGGAAATCGTCGACGCCTCGAAGGTCGTCGTCTCCCCACGCAGACGGCGGTGCTACGACGACGATGCGTTCGATTGAAGCCGAAGCGTGCAGCGCGTCCAGCACGCGGCCCACCAGCGTCTTGCCGCCGATTTCGACGAAGGCTTTATTCGGCGCTCCCCGCTGTAAGCGCGCTACGTCGTCCAGCGGGCCGCCCGCCAACACGACCGCGTTCATCGCCACTCCGGCGTCGTTGCAAATCGCGTCACGAAACGCTCGTACGCCGGCGGCAGTTCCAAACTCCGCGCAATCGCATCGATCGGCGAACGTTCCGGTGAAAGCGTAAAGACGCAGGAACCCGACCCCGCGAGCAGCGCGTTTCCGGCTCCGGCGGCGCGCAGCGCTTCCAGCGCGGCCTTAACTTCGGGCGCGCGGGCGGCCGTGATTTCGTGAAAGTCGTTTTGCAGCAGTGCTTGCACGCGTGGGAACTCCGCGCGTTGCAAAGCCTCGAGCATCGCAATCGAAACGCAGCCGTTGCGCGGACGCTGCGAACGTGGCAACGCATCGATCTCGCGGTACGCCCGCGCGGTGGAGACTTCGACCGGAGGCTTCACGATCAATACGTGCCAGGGCGGAATGGCTCCGGCGGGCGTCACGCGCTCGCCCGTTCCTTCGACTAGCGCGGCCGTTCCTGCGAGGAAGAAGGGGACGTCCGATCCGAGGCTTCGCGCGATCTGCATCCACTTGCGGCGCGGAACCGGTCCGAATGCGCCGGCCATCGCCGCGCGTAAGACCGCCGCGGCATCGCTCGAACCGCCGCCCAAGCCGGCCTGTACCGGAATCTTCTTGAGCAGCCGCATTCGCACCGCCGGCAGCTCGTCGCCCAGCGCACGCAGCGACGCGACGGCGAGATTCTGCTCCCCCGCGAGTTCGTCGCGATCGCACTCAAAGCTGAAGCGACTGCTCGGCTCGATCGTTAGTTCGTCGGCCAGGTCGAGCGGCACCATCACGCTGCGCATACCGTGATATCCGTCGCTGCGCAGGCCGAGCACTTCGAGCGTCAGGTTGATTTTTGCCGGTGCTCGCACCCTTTTCCGTTAGCCGCCGCGAGAGAAGGCGCCTTCGCGCCCCGCGCCGCAGTACGGAGTGTGGGCTTGAGTTACGACGCGCAGCGCAACGAGTTTTGCGCCTACGTCCTCAATGAATCCGAGACCCCCTATGGGCTCTTGCTCGGGAACTACAAAGCCTTCGCGCAATCGACCGCAAAGGGCGGCGTACGGGGGCTTTGGGATGCCGACACCGACCAGATCATCTTCGGAACGCACCACATTGCATATCGACTCCTCGAGCGCACGTTCTTTCCGCATCAAATCGAGCACGATCTTACGTTCCTTCCCTACGCGCAGATATCGGAGTTTACCCTCGATCACCGCATCCACGTAACCGAGGCCTTCTACGTGCCGCACGGGCCGGAGTTCGACCGCGCAGTCGCTTTCGTGGTCGACGTGACGCTCTTCAATCCGGGGGCCGATCCGCTCGAGGTTTCGCTCTTCCCATGGGCGATGCTGGTCGGCCAGCGGTTCTACGGCGAGCCGGAACACGAGGTCCGCGCTTGGAACGATGGGCGCTTCATCTGCTCGAGAAATCTCGAGACCGGCGGCGAGCGCTGGTGGGGCGGCTCGCGCCATCCGGTTGCCGTCCAGCTTTCGCTGCGCGAGCAGGTTCTGCTCGAAGCCATGCGCCGCGCGACGTTTTCGCAGAGTAGTTCGAAGCCGACGATGGGCGACGTCACGCCGCAGGAAGCCGAGCTGGTCAGCCGGCGAATCTTCGGCGCATTCGAATATCGGATCACGGTGGCTGCCGGCGCGCGCGAGTCGCTGCGGCTGGCCGTGGTCTACGATAAGGCGGGAACCGAACGCAGCCGCCCCGTTCTTGAAGCGCTGCTCTCCGACCGGCGAGCGCTGCACGATACGCAAGGCTATTTCAGCGAGCGTCTCGCCGACGCGAGATTCCTTACGCCCTCTCCGGAGATCAGCCGCGGCGTGGTTTGGGCAAAGGCTAACATGTTGCGGATCGTCAAGGAGTATCCGCACGGCTGGGGCGCGACGAACTCGCCGCCCTCCGACATCCTCGTCTCGCGCGATACCTCCTGGTTCGTTCACGGCTTCGACTACTTTTGGCCGGAGTTCAGCCGCAACGCGCTCGAAGTCTTCAACTGCGCCGTTCAGGAGAGCGGTCTGATGATCGAGTACGTGCGCGGCGTGAGCGGTTATAAGACCGATTACGACCTGAACGTCAACGACGATACGCCGCTGCACGTTATTGCGATGCTTCACCACTACAACGCGACGCTCGACGACGAATGGGTTCGCGAACACATCGCGCTGGTGATTCGCCTTACGGATTACCTGCTTTCGCAGCGCGATTCTCATAATCTGGTCTCCTGTCAGGCCAAAGGCGTGGACCTGCACGGGATTTCGTCCTGGCGCAACATCATTCCGTATTACACGCTCGACGGCGCCGTCACGGAGATCAATGCCGAGGCCGTCTACGCGCTAGAAGCGGCGGCGATGCTCTGCGCGGTCGTCGGCGATAACGACCATTGGGAAAAGTACGGCGCGCAGGCGCAGATCATGCGCACCGCGATGATGGATTATCTTTTCAACGACGATACCGGCGCCTTCGTCCTCAACTACGATCAGGATGGAAACTACCAAGACAACTTTACGGCAGACGAAATTTTCCCGGTGCTCTTCGGCGTTGCCGACCAGACTCAGCGCCAGGCGATTCTCTCGCGCCTCAAGGAGGCGGATTTCGTGACGCCGGTTGGGCTTCGCACAATTTCGACCGCCGACGCGTGGTATTTTCCATCGTACGGTTTCGGGTTGCTCGGAGGCATTTGGCCCGATCTGACGCTCTGGTTTGCCGTCGCGCTGGCGCGCAACGGCATGACCGACGACGCCGTGCATTTCCTTACCCAGACCTATGCCACGATGGAGGCCGGAAGCCCGCGCAATACGGTCCCCGGCGAGTTTGCCGAGTGGTTCGATGGCGGCTCGTTGAGCAATCGGGGCATGTATCTCTCTCCTTGGACCGGAGCGAAGTTTCTCTGGGCGGTTGCCGAGACCGTCGGCGGATTGAACGGCTATCGTACCAGCGGGCGCCCGCATTTGGCGCCGCTGCGTCCCGCGGGTTGGAAATGGGTCGCCGCGGCTCGGGTGCATTGGGGCGGCCGGCGCTGCACCTACGTCGTCGATCTGTCCAACGACACGATTTACGCCAACATGCCAGAGCTTTCGGCCGAAGAGCCGTTCACGTGCATCTATGCCGGACGCGACGTGAGCGACGAAGTGACGATCTCGCCGGTCGAGGTCGGCGCGATCGCCTTCGAAGACGATGCGGGCGCGGTGCGCATCTTCGTCGGCAATTTGCTCGACCGCGCGCGCGACGTGTTGCTCGAGTTTCGCGGACATACGGCTCGGGTGACCATGGCAGCCGGCGAACTTCGCGAGGTGCACTTGATCGGCAAGCCGAGCGATCGGCGCGCGCGGGCCGCAAAGCTCGACGTCATTCGCCCGCTGGCGCGCGCATGAAATTTCCGACGATCGTCCTGGCCGCAGGCGCGGCCATTCTGCTGATTGCCGTCGCCGTCGGACAACGCATGGGCGACCGGGTTATGCAGCAGGCGACCGAGCAGCAGCAACTGCAGTCGGTTCTGCCCACGCCGCTGCCGTCCGGCGCCGACGCTTCGCCGCAGCCATACGGGCCGGACTGGAAACGCTCGCAGTCGCTTTCGGCCGCCGCCGACCCGCGCTTCCCCGATCCTCGCGTGCCGCCGAAGCCGCTGCCCACCCTGCCGCCCACGCCGAAGGCTACGCTGCCCCCGCCGTTGCCGGCCACCCCGACGCCGAATCCCAATATCCCGATCTGGCGCCAGAAGCCGCTGCCGACCTTCATGCCGTCGCCGGAACCTTCGAGCGGCGCCGCGGCCTCNNATGGAAACTGGAACGGTAACGGTCAAGCGCGGACTCGCGCAAATGCTCAAGGGCGGCGTCATCATGGACGTCGTGACTCCCGAACACGCGGCGATCGCGCAAGAGGCCGGCGCCGTCGCCGTGATGGCGCTCGAACGCATCCCGGCGGACATCCGAGCGTTCGGTGGCGTTGCTCGCATGAGCGGGATCGAGCTGATTCGCAGCATCATGGACGCCGTGACGATTCCGGTGATGGCCAAATGCCGCATCGGGCACTTCGCCGAGGCGCAAGTACTGCAGCAGCTCGGCGTGGACTACATCGACGAATCGGAAGTGTTGACGCCTGCCGACGACAACTATCACGTCGACAAACACGCGTTTACCACGCCATTCGTCTGTGGTGCGCGGGATCTCGGCGAAGCGCTCCGCCGAATCGCCGAAGGCGCGGCGATGATTCGCAGCAAGGGCGAAGCGGGAAGCGGGAACATCGTCGAGGCGGTTCGCCATATGCGGGCGATCGGCGATGCGGTCCGCGAGCTTCGCATCGCCCCCAAGGAAGAACTCGTCGCGCGAGCGCGCGACCTTTGGGCTCCCGTCGAACTCGTCACGGAGATTGCGCGCGAAGGTAAGTTGCCGGTCGTGCTGTTCTGCGCGGGTGGCGTCGCGACGCCCGCCGATGCCGCATTGATGATGCAGCTCGGCGCGGAGGGCATCTTCGTCGGAAGCGGGATCTTCAAATCGAAGGATCCCAAACGCTTCGCGCGCGCCATCGTTGACGCGACGACGCACTTCAACGAGCCCGAGATCGTGTTAGAGGCTTGCCGGTCGCTCGGCGCATCGGAAGCGATGCCCGGCCTCGACATCCGCCAGCTCGCCGAAGCGCAGCTGATGGCCCCCCGCGGAAGCTAACCTTGTCGTGCTAATCGGTGTACTCGCGCTGCAGGGTGACGTGGTCGAGCATCTTAACGCACTCGAACGCTGCGACGCGACGGCGATACCGGTAAAGACGCCCGCGGACCTCGCGCGCGTGGACGCGCTGATCCTCCCGGGCGGAGAGTCCACAACGGTCATGAAGCTGCTCGAGCGCTTCGGTCTAGGGCGCCCGATCGTCGAACGCACGCGCGCCGGAATGCCGCTCTGGGGGACGTGCATGGGAATGATCGTCGCCGCGCACGACGTCGTCGGGCTCGACCAACCGACGCTCGGTCTGATCGACATCACGGTGCGCCGTAACGCGTTCGGACGGCAGAACGATTCGGCCCTGGTCGAA
This sequence comes from Candidatus Cybelea tumulisoli, assembly GCA_003167155.1. Taxonomy (GTDB): domain Bacteria; phylum Vulcanimicrobiota; class Vulcanimicrobiia; order Vulcanimicrobiales; family Vulcanimicrobiaceae; genus Cybelea; species Cybelea tumulisoli. The sequence continues at coordinate 9,320 of PMTY01000125.1, read as the reverse complement.
CTTGCGATCCCCGCGCTGGGCAGCATGCCGTTTCCAGCCATTTTCATCCGCGCGCCTTGGATCGAACGGCACGGGCGCAAGGTCGAGTTGCTAGCAGAGCGAGAGGGCCACGGCGTGATGGCGCGCGAGGGCAACGTCCTCGCGACCTCGTTCCATCCCGAGCTCGGCTCCGACGCTCGCATCCACCGATACTTCCTCGAGATCGTTAGCCAGCAAGGGAAGGCTTCCACCGCGGCGTAATTTCGAGGCGAGATGTCTAGTGATGCCGCCGCTCCGCAACGGGAAAGCGCCGGATTTCAAGGGCAGATCCCGCCCGTCGAGCCTCTGCTCAGCGAGATTATCGCGACGCTCGCTCTCGCCGCGCACGCCTATTTGACCGCGGAGGAGGGACGCGCGCCCGATCATGCATCGGCGGAAGTCGCGATCGACGTGGCGAGTACGGCGTTCGAACGGGTCAAAGAAAGGTTGCGACCGCAAGAGCGGTTAGCAATAACGCAGATGCTAACCGAAACCCGGATGACGTTCGTTCGGAAGCGAGGCACTTGAGATGCCTCGCTTTTATAGCGTGAAAACGAGGATCGCATGAGCGAAGTGCTCGTGCTGAACTTTACTTACGAGGCGCTCAACGTCACCAGCTTCCAGCGCGCGGTGAAACTGATTTTCTCCGGCAAAGCGGAGATGCTGCACGGGCGCGAGCGAATTCTGGCTTCGCCGACCTACGAAATGCGCATGCCTTCGATTATCCGCATGCTCTACTACATCCGCCGCCCGATGCAGCGCGTCGCGCTAACCAAAAAGAACGTCCTGATCCGCGACGAGCATGCCTGCCAATACTGCGGCACCCGCGGCGAACGGTTGATGACCGTCGACCACGTCGTCCCCAAGAGCCGCGGCGGCGACTCGACCTGGGAGAATCTAGTCTGCGCCTGCATGCGCTGCAACAACCGCAAAAACAACCGGACGCCGCACGAGGCCAACATGTCGCTGCAGCGCAAGCCGCGCCAGCCGAAGTACATTCCCTGGATTCAAATCAAGCGCAACACGCTGCCCGACGAATGGGGCAAGTTCCTCTTCCTATACAACGTCTCAATCGACGAACGCATCGAAACCTAACGCCGGCGGTGGCCCCGGCAGTGACGCCGGCGGTGGGGTATAGAAACTCCGTGGCGCTACGGGAGGGAGATTGATCGGCGAGTTGCTGAAAACTTCACGCAGCTGATAGACGCTCTCAGCCGGCTTACAATCAACGACCTTCGGATTATAGGTCGAGGCTTTGGCAGCCTCGATCGCCGCGGCATCCGCGTCAGGATAGCCGCTGGAGTCATAGATCGTCGCCCCCTTAACCGACCCGTCCTCCGCAATCGTTACGTTGACCACTACCGCGAAAGCGGCTAAGCCCGGCGGGAGCGAGCGCGGATAGTTTGGTGAGACGGCTTTTACGACCGACGCCTCGTGGATGCACGGAGTGGTTATGTCTGCCGGCAGCATTTGCCGTCGTTAGATTTTGCCGATGAGATGCCCTTCGGTTGCCGCGGTCAGGATGCGGCGTGGGCACACGCAACGAATAGGCGGTTATGCAAGACGTAACAGAAGCAAACCGCCAGCCGTCGCCCGCAGGGCGGCCGCAGCCACTTGCCTTCTACGGCGGGCAGCTGTGGGTTGGCTCGTGGGATACCGACAAGCTGTACGCGCTCGACACCAAAGATTGGGACGTCGTCGACGAGATTGCGCCGCCGGGCAAGCCGTACGGCCTCGCCAAGTTCGGCGACGCGCTCTCCGTCGTGGTTGCGCTCGACGATGACGATCGCTATCTCTTCCGTTTTCGTCCTGGGCAGGGCTTTGACAATAAGGTCGCCTGCCCCGACGTTACCGGCTCGCATCTTGCCGCCGACGGATCGACGCTGTATCTCTGCCAGCAGGGAAAGCGGCGAATCTTGGCACTCGACGGTCGCGGCGGCGTCCAGCGCGAGATCGCGTTGCCCGTGCGCTGTGCCGGCTTTGCGTTCGACGGTTCCGGCAAAGCGTTCATGCTTGCCGCCGACGAAGAGTTCGAGAAGCTCGAGTTTGCGCGCGTCGATTTGCAGCAGAGCGTCGCCGCCGTCGAACCGATCGCTTCGGTGCCGTTCGACGGACGTGCGCTAACGTTCGATGGCTCCTCGTGGTGGACGAGCAACCGCGAAGAGGGAGAGATCGTCGCTTTTACGGCCCCTGGATGACTGATCCCGGACCGCGTGTCGTAGCAGTTGGAGTCCGCACCTGGCTGACGGCGGCCGCCGTATTTGCGGGCGCGTACCTCCTTTGGCTCGTCCTTGCCGGCACGCTTTCGGCGTTCGTCTTGCTCTTTACGGGGATTCTAATCGCGGCAGCACTACGTCCGATCGTCGATCGTCTCAGCGCGAGAATGCCGTTCGGAATCGCGGTCGGCGTCGCGTTTGGCGCGACCCTTTTGATCGTAGGGGCGATCGCGTACGTCTTGATCGCTCCGCTGGGGGTCGAAATTCAGCGCCTGGTACAAGCGATTCCCGGCTACGTCAACTCCCTGAAAGATCAACTCGTCGCCGCCGAACGCTTCCTCAAGGATTATCAGCTATCCAAGCAGTTCGCGGGCGCGATTGCCAACGGCGCCGGCGGCGCCTTTAGCTCCGTCGGAGCGCATCTCTTGGCCGGCCCGGCGCTGATTGCCGCCATTGTCGGAAACGCCATCATCATTTTACTGCTTGCGGTAGGCTGGATGCTGTCGTCGGACGACCTCGAGCGCTTTACTCTCAGCCTCTTGCCGCAAGCGGCGTTCCGGGATTGGAAGCAGGCCTTCGACACGATCGGCGTGCGCCTCAGCGCGTACGTAAAGGGAATCGTCATCAACGGAGCCATCGTCGGCGTGACGATGGGCGCCGCGGTTGCGATTCTGGGAGTCCCCTATGCCCTGCTGCTCGGCTTCGTGGTCGCGGTCTTTCAAGCGATTCCGATGGTTGGCGCCGTGATTTCGGGACCGGTCATTTTGTTAGTGGTGCTGGCGACGAGCGGGTGGGTAAAAATGTTGATCGTCCTGGCGATCTTCGCCGTCGTGCAGATCGTCGATCAGAACGTGCTCTCCCCGATCATCTTCGGGCAGCGCGTGCAGTTGAGCTTTCTGCTGATTATCTTCTCGACGGTTCTCGGCGGCATGCTCTTGGGGATCCCCGGAGCGTTTTTGGCGGTACCGGCCGCCGCCGTTTTGCAAGTGATCGTCGTCCAGATCGTCGCGCCGGCCGTCCGCCGAGCGAACGGCGTCGCCGACCCAGAGGTGCTTAAGTAAGGGGCTGCTAGGGCTGAGGCCGAAGTGCTAGGCTTCCGCTTTCCCGGAAGGAGTAGACCGTGAAAAATATCGTAGGCGAGTTCGACGATTCCGCCGAGACGGCCCACAAACTTTGGGTTTGGTATCTCGCCCTCGGGATCGCGCTCGTTCTAGTCGGCCTTTACTGTATATGGGCCGAGGGAGCCGCGACGATGGCATCCGTCTTTCTGCTTGGAGTGGTCGTGCTGATTGCCGGAGTCGCGCAGATCGTGGGGGCCTTCCTGTCACGCGGCGCAGGGCACGTGATTTTGCTTCTCATGATTGGTGCGCTGGACGTTATCGTCGGGCTGATGCTTATAGAATACCCGCTCGCGGGAGCGCTGACGATTACCCTCTTGCTGGCTGCGCTCTTCGTTTTCGGCGGGATATTCCGGTTCGTCTCCGCGCTCTGGCTGCAGTTCCCGCACTATGGTTGGGTCGCTCTCGGCGGAGTCGTCAGCACGGTTTTGGGCATTCTGCTTTGGACGCAGTGGCCGGTCTCCGCGTTGTGGTTCATCGGGTTCGTCGTCGGTTTGAACTTTGTTTTTGCCGGATTCACGTGGTCGATGATGGCCTGGAGGCTTAGAGCGACGGCGGCGTAGGGACCGGCCGCTCAGCGCGAAAAGCGGCCAAAATGTCGCATCTCTGGTTGCCGTTCACGCAGATGTGGCACTTCGACGGGGGCGCCCGAACGTTCGTGCGAGGCCGCGGAACGATGCTGGAAGATGCGCGCGGCCGGTGCGTGTACGATGCCGTCAGCTCGATCTGGACGACGATCCACGGCCATTGCCATCCGCGCATCGTCGAAGCCATTGCGCGTCAGGCGGCGACGCTCGATCACGCGACGCTGCTCGGCGCGACGAACCCCGTCGCCGAAGAGCTCGCCGAGCGGCTTTGCGCCCTGGCGGGCATGGATCGGGCATTCTTTGCAAGCGACGGCGCGAGCGCGGTTGAGGCCGCAATCAAGATGGCGTTGCAGTATTGGCAGAACGCCGGTCAGCCGCATCGCACCCGCTTCGTCCGGTTGAGGGACGCGTACCACGGCGACACGATCGGCGCGATGAGCCTTTCGGACATCGCGCTCTTCAAGTCGCGCTTCGGCAGCATCACGTTCGAAACGCAAAGCTATGACGCCACCGCTCCGCTTGGGATGGACGTTGCCGCGGTGATCGTCGAGCCGCTGGTTCAAGCCGCAGCCGGTATGCGGCTCGTTCCAAAGAAGGCTTACGAGCGGCTAAAGGACGTCGAAGCGCTGATCGTCTGTGATGAAATTGCAACCGGTTTTGGTCGCACCGGTACGATGTTCGCCTTCGAGCAGACCGGCCTTAGCCCGGACATCATCTGTGTCGGAAAAGGCTTGACGGGCGGTACGATGGCCCTCTCGGCGACGCTGGTCCGCCAATCGGTCTACGACGTATTCCTAGGCGCGCCCGACGAATTCGTCCATTTCTTTCACGGTCATTCGTACGCCGGAAATCCGATCGCATGCGCGGCGGCGCTCGCATCCCTTGCGTTGTTCGAAGAAGAAGGCACGCTCGAGCGCGCGCAAGGCATCGCGGCGCGAGCGCGCGCGAACCTAGAAGGCCTACGCCAGAATCCGCTCGTACGCGACGTGCGGCAAGCCGGAACGATGATCGGTGTGGAGCTGCGCGAGACTTTGGGCCGGCCCGCCGCCGACGCGCTGTACGACGCCGGCCACTTCACGCGCCCGATCGGCGACGTGATTCAATTCGTCCCCCCGCTCTGCTCGACCGACGAAGAAGTCGACAACTTCTTCGAAGCTCTCGGAAATGTCACCCTGAGCTTGTCGAAGGACGCTCCCAATGTCACCCTGAGCGCAGTCGAAGGGCGCTCCCGATGTCATCCTGAGCCTGTCGAAGGATGATTGCGTGAGCTACCTTCAACGGGCGGAGCGAGCGCTCGAGGCTATTCGCGGCGAAAATCGCTACCGCAAGCTCCCGGAGCATGGGCTCTCCAACGTCATCGACTTTTCGTCGAACGATTACCTCGAGTTGGCGACGGATCCGCAAGTTGTCGAGGCACTCAAACGAGCGACTCGCGTGGGCTCGGGCGGAGCGCGCCTTCTGGCAGGGCGCCACCGTGAGCTTGTGCTTCTCGAGGACGAGCTGGCAGATTGGCTCGGCCGTGAGCGCGCGTTGCTCTTTTCTTCGGGTTACCTTGCCGGCACCGGCGCGATTCCGGTGCTGGCCGAGCTCGTCGAATCGATTCTCTCCGACCAATCCAATCACGCTTGCCTGATCGACGGCGTCCGTCTCGCGCGCAAACCGCACTGGGTCTACCAGCACGCCACCCTCCCCCCGGTAAGCGAGTCCAAGAGTTCTCTCGTAGTCAGCGAATCGATCTTCGGCATGGATGGCGATGCAATCGACCCCGCTGCGCTGCTCGAGCGCTTGCGAGAGCAAGACGTTCTGCTGCTCGATGAAGCGCACGCACTCGGAATCGCCGGACCGCAAGGTGCGGGTCTTGCTCGCACGCTCGACGATCCGCGCATCCTCGTCCTTGGGACGCTCTCGAAAGCGCTCGGCGCGCTCGGCGGTTTCGTTGCGGGCCCCGCGCCGGCGATCGAGCTGTTTGTCAATCGCGCGCGTTCGTTTATCTTCGATACCGCGCTGCCGCCGTCGCTCGTGCTCGCGTCGCGCATCGCTTTGTTCCTTACGCGCCGGGGCGACGATCGGCGCGAACGGCTGCGGGCCAATGCCGTCCGTCTGCGCGCCGCACTAAGCCCCGGCGTGATCCACGGTTCCGGCGAGGGACCGATCGTTTCCGTCTTGCTCGGCAGCGAGCAGCGAGCGCTGCGCGTCTCGGAGGAGCTATTGAAGCACCACATCTTCGTTCCCGCGATTCGGCCGCCCACCGTGCCGCCCGGCACGTCGCGGCTGCGCATCACGATCCGGGCCGGCCACACGCTTGAGCAGGTAGATATGCTCGCAGACGAGCTGAGACGATGCGTCGCTACTTCGTAACCGGGACCGACACCGACGTCGGCAAGACTCGGCTGACGGCGGCACTCGCGCTTGCACTGCGTCGCGCCGGCGAAAACCCGACGATCGTCAAGATCGTGCAAACCGGAGTGAAGCCGCGCGGAGAAGGCGACGCGCTGCACGCCAGCCGCCTCGCCGGCGTGCCGTACGTAGAGCTGGCCCGCTTGGAAAAGGGCGGAGACCCCTGGTCCGCGGCGCTCGCCGAAGGCTCGCCTCCGCTTACCGCAGCGCGGCTCGCCGATGAACTCGACAAGATTCCCGGCACGATCGTCGCCGAGGGCATCGGCGGGATCATGGTCCCCCTCAACGCCGGCGAGCATCTCGGCCACGTCGCGGCTCTGGCAAAGCTCGAAGCGGTTATCACCGTAGGCCTGCGCTTGGGCTGCCTCAATCACACGATGCTCACGCGCAGCCTCTGCCGCGACCTGAACATCCCCGTCGCCGGCGCAGTGCTGGTCGAACGCTGGGGCCGAACGGATGCCACCTACCGCGACGACGTCTATTGCGTGCTGCAGGGAAGTATGCCGGTGCTTGGCGTTTTGCCGTTTGGCGCCGTCGAAACTCAATCCGTCGAAGCCGGTGCAAAGCTTTTCGAATCTTTGGTGAAGCAAGAGCGCTGATATGGCGCATTCCACGATCCAACGCGCTCGAGCCGAGCTGCTCGAGCGAGGTCACCCTGCGACCTCCGGCCTGCTCGCCGGCCTTGCCGAACTTACCGCGGAGCACGTGCCCGCTCTCCTAGCGCTTGCCGACGACGTACGTTCGCATTACTGCGGCAACGAGATCGCCGTCGAAGTGCTGTACAACGCCAAGAAGGGCGGCTGCTCCGAAGATTGCAACTTTTGCTCGCAAAGCGCGCGGTATGCCACCGACGTCGAGCCGGAGCGGCTTTCGAGCGTCGCGGATTTTGTTACGGCGGCCCGCGCCGCCCACGCCCGTGGCGCCGGCGAGTTCTGCATCGTCGTCGCTGTGCGCGGGCCTTCGGAAAGGCTGCTGGAGCGCGTCTGCGCGGCCGTCGAGGAAATCAAGAACGCGCTGCCGCTGACCGTCGCGGTTTCGCTAGGCATTTTGAACGATCGCCAGATCGAGCGGCTTGCCCAAGCCGGCGTCGATAAAGTCAACCATAACCTTGAAACGTCGCGCCGCTATTTTCCCCAAGTCTGCACGACGCACAGTTACGACGAGCGATGGGAAACCTGCCAGCGCGTGAAGCACCATAATCTCGAGCTCTGCTGCGGCGGCATCATCGGCATGGGGGAAGAGGTCGCCGACCGCCTCGACTTCTTGACGGCTTTGCAAGAACTCCAGCCCCAAGAGGTGCCGATCAACTTTCTCAATCCGCGCCCCGGGACGCCGTTTGGGGATCGATCGCTGCTCGATCCGGTCGAAGCGCTGCGCTTTGTGGCGATGGCGCGCCTCGCGCTACCGAGCGCGCTCGTGCGGTTTGCCGGAGGGCGCGAGGTCACGCTGCAAGCGCTGCAGGACGTCGGCATGCGAAGCGGTGTCAGCGGCATCGTTCTCGGCAACTATTTGACGACGGAAGGCCGCAGCGACGCCGACGATTTCGCGATGCTGAATCGTCTCGGCTTCGAAGTTCTCGCTTAGAAGCCGGGCTACAGCGTTGGATCAGAACAGAGCGCCATACTTTCAAGCGCTGCTCGATTACGTCGACTCGGGCGTGCAGCCGTTTCATACACCGGGCCACGTGCAGGGCGTCGGAATGGATTTGGCCTTTCGCGAGTTCATCGGCGACAATATCTGCGCGATCGACCTTACTCCGATGCCCGGCATCGACGATCTGCTGCAGCCGACCGAGGCGATCAAAGAGGCGCAGGAGCTTGCGGCGGTGGCGTGGGGCGCCGGCCATACGTTTTTCTTGATCAACGGTTCGACCAGCGGCAATCAATGCATGATGATGGCGGCGGTCAATCCGGGAGACAAGATTGCGGTGCCGCGCAACTCGCACAAGTCCATGCTGGGCGGCCTGGTGATGAGCGGCGCCGAGCCCATTTACATGCACCCCGAGGTGGACTTGGAGCTGCGCATGGACCACTGCGTGACTCCGGAAACCGTCGCGCGCACGATCGAGCTCCATCCCGATCTTGTCGCCGTCTATCTGGTCTCGCCGACCTATTACGGCGTAGCGGCGGATCTCGCGGCGATCGAGCGGATCGTGCACGGCGCCGGCAAGGTGCTGCTCGTCGACGAAGCGTGGGGGCCGCACTTTCATTTTCATCCCGATCTGCCGCTCTCGGCGACCGCCGCCGGAGCCGATATCTGCGTCAACTCGACGCACAAAATGCTCTCGGCATTCTCGCAGTGCGCGATGCTGCATCACCAGGGCGAGCGCGTTGCGCTCGACAGGCTCGAAGCGGTGCTTAAGATGTTCCTGTCGACGTCGCCGAATCTGCCGATGGTCGCATCGCTCGACGTGGCGCGCAAGCAGATGGCCACCGAAGGCGAGGCGCTGCTCTCGCGCACGATTGCGCTCGCGCAAGAGGCGCGCGAGCGCCTGAACCGGATTCCCGGCGTCTACTGCTTCGGCGAAGAGCTGCAGGGCCGCCACGGCATCTTCGATCTCGACCCGACGAAGGTCACCGTGACGGTCAAAGGCCTCGGCTATACGGGCTACGAAGCCTCGGCGCTTCTGCGCCGCCGCTATAACATTCAGGTCGAGATGGCCGATCTCTTCAACGTCGTCGCGCTCTTTACGATCGGAACCCGGCGCGAGGCGGCCGAAGGATTTATCTACGCGTTCGAGGAGCTGGCGCGCGACGACCGGCCGCTCGACATGTTCGCGCCGTCGGGCATTCTCGAAGAGCGGTTGAGGCGCGGAACGTTTCGGCTTCCCGCCGTCCCGCCGATGCGCATGCTTCCGCGCGATGCATTCTTAGCCGATGCTGAGTTCGTGAAGTTTCGCGAGTCCAGTGGGCGAATCTGCGCCGAGACGCTGACGCCCTATCCGCCAGGAATTCCGGTCATCGCGCCGGGCGAGGAGATTACGC
>PMTY01000014.1 GCA_003167155.1 Candidatus Cybelea tumulisoli | reverse complement strand
ACTCTTCGGCCGGCAACAACGGTTCGGCCTTTGGCGGCGGCGCTGGCGGCGGCGGCATGAGTGGGCAGACGAGTACCTATTTTGCCGGCGGCGGCGGTGGCGGCGGCGAAGGCGGAATGAATTACTTCGGCCCCGGCGGACCGGGCGGGGCAGGAGGCGGCGAGGCCGGGGCCAAGGGCCGCGCCGGCGGAGGCTCCGAGGGCAACCCAGGCGAGGGTGGCGGAGGCGGTACGCAAACGGTAGGAGGCACCGGCGGAAGCGGCGGAAGCGGCGGATGCGATGGCAACGCTGGCCTGTCAGGGATCCGCCATAACGGAGCTATCGGCGGCAGCGGCGGCGACCAGGGCTCCAGCTGCACTCATGGGGCCGGCGGAGACGGCGGCGGAGGCGGGGGCGGCTACTACGGCGCAGGCGGCGGCGGCCAGGGCGGTCTGTCTGGGCAAGGTCCGCAAGGCGGCGCCGGCGGTGGTGGTGGTGGTGGATCTTCGTACATTGAAAGCACGGGACATAAGATCGAAAGCGTTCGAGGAGGGGCGCCTCCCGGCAATGGGCAGATCATTATCTCCTGGTAAGTGAAGAGTACGGCGTAAGTTCGAACGCCTCTCCGTGGTTATGCGTACCCCCGCTAGAGCTTGTACCGTAGAAGTCAGCACCATTCGCAAGAAGCGGAGCCGCTGGGTTGGCGTCGCCGGTCCCGCGTGTGCCGGCGAACATGAATTGCACCTGATAAGACGGCGACCCGGAAGAAGGTGTCAGACTAAAGACGAGGCCGCAGCCCCGAGAAGCAGAAAGCGTACATTTGCCGCCGTGAAACGTCGTGCCGTAGAGGGCGCCGTTCGCATAGATCAGGCTCGCCTGGGGAGAGCCGTTGGTTACGAAATTATGGAGCACGTTTTCCTTGCCCGACGTACTCACGCTATATACCGTCCCACAATCGCACTCTATACCCTTCTTGTTCTTCGCGCCCCCAGCAGACGTTGTGCCGTAGAGAAGGCCGTTCACGTCGACCACGCCGCTCCCTAGGGGGGTACAGCCGTCACCGTTCGAGTGCCTGCCTTTGAAAGCGTACAGCACCTGCTCCGAGCCCGCCGTGCTCATGCTGAAAACGGTGCCGCACCCTTTGCTCGCTCCACTGGTGCTCGTTCCACCGGCGCTCGTCGTGCCATAGAGAGTGCCGTTCACGTCGGTCAGGCTCGCGTAGGGCGTAGCGCCATCGCTGCCGTTACCGAAATCGTGCAGCTTATGTGGCGATGTTCCCGCCGCACTCACGCTGAAAGCGACTCCGCCGTCGTAAATACCGCCGCCGCTTGCTGTGCCATAGAGCGTGCCCTGTATTTCAATCAGGCTCGCGTACGGGTATTCGCCGAAACTCTTGGCAGCACCAAAGCTGTGAAGAACTGTTTCTTTGTAAGCCCCGGATTGGGTTGGGGCGAGCTTGAACACGGTCCCTTTATCGTACACGCCCCCTAGAACGGTCGTGCCGTAGAAAACGCCGGCGCTGCTTTCGTCCATGAGTAACGCAGCACTGGGTTCAGCCCCATCAGCCGCATCGTTGCCAAGAAACGTGTACAAACGTGTTTCCTTGTAGGGCTTCCCTACCGCTTGCGGTGTCAGCTCGTAGACGAACCCACATCCTTGTTGATGTCCATCGTGGCACTTCAGGTCCCCGCCAACAGGCGCTACGCCGTAAAGCGCCGTACTTGGGTCGCCAATAAGCCCGGCAGAGCCGCCGGAATTTCCAATCAAGGATTCCGTCGTGAAGCCGTGGAGCGGGATCACGTGCAGGACAGCCGGTTGTGCTTGCGCCGACGCGGATAGCGCAGTTGTGCCAGGCGGCGACGCGAGGTTGCCCCGCCCGCAAGCAGCGACAGCGATGCTAATAACGACGAAACCCGTCTTCGCAAGCGCTCGACTTATAGTTAGGCGCCGCTCCGGCATTGTTTGAGCGATAAGGTGAATCCACCGCATCAGAAACCTTCTCTCGAGCGAGCAAAACCAATGCAACTGTCTGACATTCTTAAAAGGTTCGAATGATCAGCCTTCCTGAGTATACCACCAACTCAAATTCCCGGGCCGCCTCAACCTAGCAGGAGACTCCTGTCTCACGGTCAGACCAGTAGGCCCTCGTCGGCGGCGCGCCCTTCACTCCAGTTCCGGCCTTCCTGCATTAGATCGGCTGCCTCCGCACCGAGTGCGTTTTCGACGGCTGTTCTAGCGCGCTCGTACTCCCTCTGCTCCGTGAATTCGCGCCGCATATCGAGTTCGGCGATGCGTGAGTCTACGAAACCGATGAGCCGAGCAGCGCGGCGGCGGTCCTCTAAAGCCGCCGCAACATCATCGTTCGATCTCAACGCTGAGATTGCGGCGAGATGTTGAAGCGCCCAAATGGTTGCCGCCGTTATCTGTCGATCGAGACTAAGCGAGAGTGCTTCACGCGCATGTAGGATCGCGTCGTCCCAGCGTTCCAGCGATACGAGGTAAGCCGCTAGGTTAACCAGAGTGAACGTCAGCGCATCGAGATCGTTTAGGGCGCGCTCGGCCGCGAGCGTTTCTGCGACTAACCGCACCGCTTGCAGAGCATCGCCATCTCGAAACTCCGCTTCCGCCAGTAAGAGCGCGATGTGCGTCGCGGGTCGGGCGGATCCAGCCGACCTGAGGACGTCCAACGCTTCGCGAAAAAAGGATCGTGACGCCGCCACGTATCCGGACGTCAATTGCAAACAGCCGAGATAATTGAGCGCGGCGCCGATCGCTCGGCGCGAGCCGAGCTGGCGAAATTCGCCTAACGCGGCTTCCAGCAACGCCGTTCCTTCTGCCGTTTCACCCTGGAATCCACGCGCCGCGCCCGCGAACATATGTGCAAAGGCGATGCCTTGCCGATCGCCGAGTTGCGTGAAGAATTCTAGCGCACGCTCCGCTTCGGACAATGCAGCCTTGTACTGCTGGGCCAACATAGCGAGGGTCGCATCGGAGAGCGCGAGCCGCGCGGCAACCAGCACCGGAGTTGCGCTGTCGATCGCGTCCGATCCAGCTCGAATCCAGCGGCGGCCTTCTGAAGGCGCCATTGTAAACCACGTTGGGCCGAGCGCTGCGACGAGACGTTGCCCCAGTTTGCCGTCACCCTCGGGGCTAAAGGCCCAGAGTAAGGCTGCGCGCCAGTTCTCCAGCTCTGGCTCAGCCTGAACTCTCCACTCTGTATCTGGCGTTGTTTCCCACGCGTGTTCCAGATTCTCGGCCAACTTAAGATAAGCGACCGCGTGGGCGTGGGTCCTCGATTCGAGCTCTCCGTGCCCAACCAGCTTCTCCCGGGCATACGCACGTATTGACTCCAGCAGCCGGTATCGCATTTCGTCCCTAGCGAAGTCCGCTTGTACGAGCGACTTATCGACTAGCGACGCGAGTAAGTCGAACACTTCGGTGTCGGCATCGCTCGCACACACTGCGGTTGCCAGCTTCAGGGTGAAGCTACCGGCAAAGACGGCGAGCCGCCGGAATAATACGCGCTCCTGCTCCGAGAGTAAATCGTAACTCCAGTCGATCAGGGCGCGGAGCGTTTTCTGACGTGGCAGCGCCGTGCGTGCCCCCCCCGTGAGTACGTGAAACCGCTCGTCGAGACTCGCTGCAATCGCCGCGACAGAGAGCACACTTACGCGCGCCGCCGCGAGCTCGATCGCGAGCGCGATGCCATCGAGCCGGCGACAAATATTTGCGACGGTTGCAGCGTTTTCGCCATTCAAGACAAATCTGCGGTCAGCCGCCAACGCGCGCTCCGCAAAGAGTACGACCGCATCGAATTCTAGCGCGTTTGGCGCCGTCAGCGTACGCGTTAGCTCGGGAGGTGGAACCGCCAGTGACGGTACGCGGTACGTCTGCTCGCCCCCAACGCCCAGCGTCTCTCGCGTTGTAGCGAGCACTGTAACATGTGGACACGCCTGCAAGACCGTTTCCGTGATGCGCGCAGCCTCGGCGACGACGTGCTCGCAATTATCCAAAATCATCAGCAGGCTCTTGTTTTTTAGATACGATAGCAGCGAGTCGGTAACCGGGCGATTTTGTGATTCTTGAAGACCGAAGACCGCTGCCATCCGCTTTGCGACCAAGGCATCGCCCGCGACCGGCGCGAGATCCACAAACCATACGCCGTCGCGATAGGCATCGATCTGGCGCAGACCGACCTGCATCGCAATGGACGTTTTTCCTATGCCGCCAGGCCCGCATAGCGTTACTAGCCGTGATGCCTTGAGAGATTGCTCTACTTCCGCGACCTCGTTCTTGCGCCCGACAAACGGTGTGAGCGCAGAGAGAAGATTGTGGCGCGGCGTATGGACGGGATGAGGCTGCTGTGGTACGTCGGCCGGCGTAGATGGAACAACGGCGGTTTGCCCGAGGAGAGCCTGCACGTGCCGCACGAGTTCGGGCGCTACATCATCGAAAGGGCGAGTTGCAGCATCGAACCAGTGGATCGGGCGAACGTAGAACTCGAGGCTTGCCGAAGGCAGGACGTCGTCGATTCGCACAGGTAAAATAATCTTTCGTCGATTTGCGGCTAATTCGAGTTCACTGAGTACCGCTCGCGAATCGTTTGCTTCGGCTGAAAAAACGAACAAGACCACCGGCGTTCTCGCGATCGCGCTAACGATCTGCTGGCCGTACGGAATGCCGGAAACGGGATCGCGCGGCGCGATCCAGCATCGGACGCCGCTCGCCTCGAGAAGCGCACAGATGCCGCCCGCAGTTTGAGCATCCGCCGAGGAGTGGCAGATGAATACTTCGGGATCCACGCGCTAGTCGTCGAAGCGACAGCGTTGCTTGCGAACCGACACGCGAGTTTTAGGCCGCCGCAAATTCGGGTCGCGACGCCGCGAGAATGCGCCGTTTCACGGCGATATCGAGAAAACGGTGCCGCATCGGTCACCGGGGCACGACGTGCCCGTACCTCCGTGCACGGTTGTGCCGTAGAGAATGCCGTTCACGTTGAGAAGCCTGCTCTGCGGGCCTGCGCCGTCTGTTGAGCTGGAGCCGAAACTGTGGAGGACGGTTTCGCGGCTGGACGAGGAGACCGCGAAGACCGTTCCTTTGCCGTTCATGCCCCCGGCTGCCGTCGTGCCGTAGAACGTGCCGTTGACGTTGATGACTTCCGCAACTGGATATTTACCGTTCTTGCCCCCCTGAAAGCTGTAAACTACGTGCTCAGCGCCCGAGGTTGAGACCGCATAGACCGTTCCCGCGCCGTCCACGCCCCCGTTTTCGGTCGTTCCGTAGAGCGTGCCGTCCGAGCCGGCGATGTTGATGACGCCCGCAGCCGGCAGTGCGCCGTCTTTCGGACCACCCTTAAAGCTCCATATTACGTGCTCCAGCCCCGAGGGCGGGATCGCGTAGACCGTTCCTACGCCGTATTTGCCCCCGTATGTGGTCGTTCCGTAAAGCGTGCCCGCGAGATCGTGGAGGGCCGAGACCGGGTTTGCGCCATCCCCCGAGCCGTATTTTCCGAAACTGTGCAGCACGGTTTCCGTGCCCGACGAGGAGATCGAGAAGGCCGTTCCTAGGC
>PMTY01000150.1 GCA_003167155.1 Candidatus Cybelea tumulisoli | reverse complement strand
CGGCTGTTTGCCGGCGCGCGGTAACGCAGCGCGGTCGTCACCGCAAAGACCGGTCCGCGCCCCGAGATTCGTTCGTCCGTGTCGAGATCTTGCGCTCGATAGAGGTTGACGACGCCGACGCTTGCCGTCAACCCGTGCTCCGAAGGCGTTTGTACCGAAAAGGCGAGGCCTTGGATCGACGCGCGGCCGATATTCTCGGGAACGTAGAGCGGCGGCGGCGAGACGATCAAGTTCGAACCGCTGGTCGTGAACCATCCGAGGCTTATCCCTCCCCAGAGCGTGGGTTCGACGAGCGTTGCATCGCCGACACGCGTTCGCTCCGCAACGAGATTGGGATTGGAGTAGCCCGGATAGTAGAGCTCCTCGGCAATCGGTGCGCGAAACGCGGTCGCCGCGTTGAGGCGCAGCTGCAGCGTACCGGTGAGTTGCGCGATGCCGCCGATCGACGGGGAGTACGCGCCTCCCAAGCCGCCGTCGCGCTCGGCGCGCAATCCGGCGTAGATCTGATTGCCGTTGCTGTAGAACCATTGTGACTGCAGGTAGGCCGCAGTCTGCGCGTACGCGTCGAAAATTGGGGAGTTATCGGCGGCGAAGGGGGAGCCACCGCCGGTGCCTTCGTCGACGCGAGCGATTCCGCGCATGAGATCGATGCCGTAGACGAGCCGCTCGCGGGCGTCGCCGACGACGTTACGAAGGCTCGCCATCCAGTGCTGGTCGTAGAGGACTTGCGCGTAGGGTGGATTCGACGTCTGACCCGGTGACGGCGTCGGATAGTATGAGTTCGGACAGTTCGAATCGACCGGCGTGTCGCACGTATACGAAATATCCTGCGACGAGTCGCCGAGCTCGAGCGTTGCGGTCGAACGCGGGCCGTGCGTTTGTGCCACGAGCCGCAGGTTATGGTCGAGGTTGCTTTGTTCGCTCGTCGGCGAGAAATAGCCCAGCTCGCCGGGCGCGCCGCCGAGCGCGTCGGTAAGATTTCCGGATAGCGTCAGATCGACGGCGCCGATCGCATGTCCGTAGCGCGCCGAGAGGCCGGTCAATCCCGCTTGTGCATTTTCGCGGTTTGGTGCATTTTCGACGGAGTAATCGTTGGTCGCATACGTGCGTTGGAATGAAAGGTACGGAGTTTGAAAGTTATACGTCTGCTCCCCGAACGATCCCGTTGAGATCGTCGCGGAGCTTCGCGCGCTCGCGGGCGCGGTGATGATATTGATGACGCCTCCGATGGAGCCGGAGCCGTAAAGCGTCGACCCGCCGCCTTCAACGACTTCGATGCGGTCGACCCCGCTCACCGGGATCTGCTCGAGGTCGACGTCGTCGATCTGGGTGCCGGCGACCGGCAGACCATCGACCAGGACGAGGACTTGTTGCGACGAGCTGCCGCGAATGCCGACGCTCGTGGCGGCGCCGAAGGCGCCGTAACGGACCACGTCGACGCCCGGGACCGATTCGAGGGCGTCGGCGACGGTTCGATTGCCGTCTTGCGCGATCTGCGCTGCGGTTACGACGTAGGTCGTGCGTGCGGTGCGTTGCGCGGATTCAATGCCCCGGTCGCTGGTGACGACGTGGGCGATCTCCGGGACGACCGTTGGGGTCGGGGAAGGTAACGGCATGGCCGCGACGACCGCGGCGAGCAGTAGGAACATGGCAATCCTCTCCTTTGCGCGAGGTGGACCTGCTCGAGCGTTTTGCGCGCATCCTGACTCGCGTGCCTCGACAAGCTCAGCACCGCATACAGTGGCGCGACCGTGCCGGCCTCACACCGGCTTCCCGCGCAAAACGTAGAATCGCCACTTGTGCAAATCCGAGCGGCGACCCTTTTCATGGCCCTCCTGGCCGGCGCGTGCGCCGACCGTTCCGGTGCCGGCGCAAGCGGCGGCATCGTCACGTTGGTACCGTCATTTGCCGATGACGTTTACGCGCTGGGCGCCGGGCGGCGGCTGGCGGCCGTCTCCGCTTTTACCGACGATCCAAGGGCGTCGGCCTTGCCGCGCGTTGCCGATTCGTCCAGCGTCGATGCCGAAGAAATCGTGGCGTTGCGTCCCAGTCTGGTAATCGGCATTCCTTCTCAGGCGCGATTGGTGGAGCCGTTGCGTCGCGCGCATCTGCGCGTCGTGCTGCTTCCCGACGACGGCTACGATCGAATTTTCACTAACCTGCAGACGATCGGCGCGCTCGCCGGCCGCCGTCCGCAAGCCGCTGCGCTCGTAGCGCGCTTGGCGCGAGAGACCGCGAAGCTGCATGCGCGCACGTTGCGGTTCGCCTGGCATCCTCGCGTCTTTATAGTCCTGGATAGTGCGCCGGTCTGGACGGCTGGCTCCGGCTCTTATATTTCCAGACTCGTTACGATCGCGGGCGGTCGCAACGCCGCCGCGGACCTTGGCGCCGCATACGCACCGTATAGCAGCGAGGCTCTGCTCGAAGATCGGCCCGACGTGCTGATCGCCGATCGTGCCACGCATCTGCAGGCGGCGCTCGATCGCGAGCCGTGGCGCAGTCTGCACGCGGTTCGCCTGCATCGCGTCTATGCGATCGACTCCGATCTCTTGGAGCGGCCCGGACCACACTATAACGATGCGATCCGCTGGCTCGTGGATCGACTCAGCCCCATCGCGGCGAGGCCAGACCGATGACGCAACGAGCGATTGTCGTCGCGGTCGAGACGCGCGCGCTGCACGCCGAAATCGACGGGGAGCTGGATGAGTTTGAGGCGCTTGCGCGGGCGGCCGGAGCGAAGATCCTCGAGCGCATCGTACAGCGACGCGATGCCGTGGATGCCGCGACGCTGGTCGGCAGTGGAAAGGCCGGCGAGATCGCGCAGCGGGCGCACGACGAACGCGCCGACCTGCTCTTGGTTCTCAACGACCTGCGCCCGCGGCAACGAAAGAATCTCGAAAAAATCATTCCACTGCCGATCGTGGATCGCACGATGCTGATTCTGGACGTCTTTGCGCGCCACGCTCGCAGCCGCGAAGGGAAGGTGCAGGTCGAACTCGCGCAGCTGCGCTACCGTCAGTCGAATCTGATCGGGGCCGGCGCCGAACTCTCGCGCCTCGGCGGCGGAATCGGAACGCGCGGACCCGGTGAGACCAAACTCGAAGTCGACCGGCGCCGGATCGCACAACGCATCGCCGCACTGAACGTCGCGTTGCGCAATATTCGGCGACAGCGCGAGCTGCGACGGAGCGGCCCGCAACGCGAACCGCTCGTCGCGTTGGTCGGATACACCAACGTCGGAAAGTCGTCGCTGCTCAACGCGATGACGCGCAGCGATGCCTACGTCGCCGACCGTCCCTTTGCGACGCTGGACCCGACGATCCGGCGCGCCTACCTCGCTCCGGGGTCCTACGTTCGAATGGCCGACACCGTAGGGTTCATCAGAGACCTTCCCAAGGAGCTGCTAACGGCATTTCGCGCGACGCTCGAAGAGCTGCGGGAGGCCGATCTGCTGCTGCACGTGCTGGACGCAAGCAACGCGCAGTGGCCGGCGCAGCGACGCGCGGTCGAAGCGATTCTCGCACAGCTGGAGCTGGACGGCGTGCCGGCGCTCGCGGTCTTCAACAAGTGCGATCGCGCCGTGCCGGAGGCCTTGGGCCAAGCGGGTGCGCTCTACGTCAGCGCCAAGACCTCGGAGGGCCTCGATTCGCTGCGCGCCGCAATCCACGAGCGGGTGGCAGCGATCAAAGATGCGGAGAAAGAGTAATCGCCGAGCGGTCGCCGATCCACGAAATCGGTGGAATAGCAAAGAGTCGCGCCAGTTCGTTCAAGTGTGAGGCGTACGTGGCGCGCAGATCGCTAAAGCGCAGCCAGGCTTCGTCGCGGTCCTTGAGCTCGTAACCGGCGGCGAGGAGTCGATCGCAGGCGTGATCGAACTCCGATCGTTCGATTCCGACCGACTTGTCGTCCATCCCAGCCCGGAAGTACACTGCCAGATCGCGCGTGCAGTGGCGGCCGACATTGTACATGATGCGAGCTTGTCCGTCTTTGGGGCCCTCGACCGTGGTCATCAGGAGCGTGGCGGCGTCGAGCAACGTGCCCAGCGTACCGATCCACGATTGATCGTCGTGGCTGGAGCGGAAAAAGGCTAAGACCGGGTAAGCCAGATGACTCTCCATCACTTGTGCGGACCAGCGCTGTGCTTCGATCATCAGCCGCGGCAGATCGTCGCGCGTCATCGAGTAGCCTGCAATGGCGAGCAGATTGACGCCGCTTGGCGGCGCCCCGGCGCGAGCGCCGACCGTGACGACAAACGTCTCGCGTTGCTGAAACGATCCGAAAATTGCGAACAGATACGCAGTGGTGATCGAAAGCATCGAGAGCCCGGAGAGGCCCGCCAGGATCGATACGAACCGAGGCCCGGCGGTTCGTCCGACAACGTCGCCGAATCCGATCGTGAGCAATGACGTTCCGGCGAAGTAGAGCGTGGCACCGAACGATGCGTGAGCCGGCGTTAGCCCCGCGCGCAGACCCCATACCAACAACCCGAAGCCGAGGATCAACAAGGCGGCCCATAAGCCGAGCAGCGCGACGAGCATGAACGGCGCGAAGATCGCCAGGAACTCCTCGCGCCGATCCGAGTCCGCGGCGAAGAGGCGCCATCCCAGCGCGGGCCATATCTGCCACATCGAGCGCCACACGTAGAAGCTTATGCGATAGCGCCGCCCGGTGGAGCGCGGCACGACGACGACCTGGAAGATGTCGCCGAGCGTTACCACGACTATCGCGATGCCCGCCGCCATGCTGAGGATGTTGAGTATCATGTCGTGGGCTGACGTTTCGTCGGAGCGGGGCGGCAAGCCGCCCAAAGTCGAATGGCGTTCGAGATGGCGGTCATCTTCATCACTGGGCCGGTCAGCTCGGGCAAGAGCGCGTTCGCCGTTCGTCTCGCGCTCGAGAGCGGCCGCGAGGTGACCTATATTGCGACCGCTGCGGGCGAACCCGAGGACGTTGAGTGGCGGGCGCGTTTGACGCGGCACGTGCGCGACCGCCCGGCGACGTGGCGCACCGTCGAAACCGCCTCGATGACGCACGCGGCGCAGCTCGCGCTCTTTCGAGAGGCGCCGGCGACGGCATGCCTCCTCGTCGATGCGCTCGGCACCTGGTTGGCTGCGCGGATTGCGACCTGTATCGATTTATTGGAGATTGACTACAACGTCTTTGCGTCGCAGCTTGATGACGAGGCGGCCGAGTTCGTCGACGCGATGCTCGCCTCGCGTTCGTGGGTCATCGCGGTCAGCGAACAGTTCGGCTGGGACGTCGTCCCGGTCGCGGCTTCGGCCCGCCTGTTCCGCGATGCAATGGGGCGGATGGTTCAGCGATTGGCCAAGCAGGCCGACAACGTGTACCTCGTCGTCGCTGGATATGCCCTCGATTTACGACTCATCGGGCAGCCGATCGACTGCGAGCCGGCCGATTAAGAGGGAGTGGGCGACCCGGTTGCCGGCGGGCTAGCCACGGCGCTCGGCGCGGTTGTTGCGGCCGGGCTTGGGGAGGGCGACGGCGTCGGAATCGCCGGAGGCTGCAGCGTCGCCTCGCCGTGCGGCGTGATGAGCGGCACCAGGCGGATGTAGCCGATCGATACGGTCGTGTCTTTGGTGATCGTCGTATCGGCGGTAGCCGTCGCATAACCGGCGGCCCGGGCGGTAACGGTCTGGTCGCCTGCTACGGCGCGCAGCATAAAGGCTCCGTTCACGTCCGCTCGCGCCGTGTAGAGCGAACCGACGGAGAGGAGCGCATTTGGAACCGGGTGATTGGTCATCGCGTCCAGTACGCGCCCGGTGACGTGCCCGAAGTCTTGTACGCCTACGACATTTGGCGGGGGCGAGCATCCGTCGCCCAGAGCGAAGAGCAGGAGCATCCCCAAGACCGCATAGCGCATGAGCGGATGTACGTTCAAAATGTCGCTGCGTTCCCCTGGCGACCGGCGTTTAGCAAGCGGCCCACGGACGCGGAGGACAGGTATGGCCCGCGATTTGCAAAAACGTTCGTGAGCCATGAATCCGTACGGACCAGTCGCGATCTTCCTCTGCGTTGCGTTTGCGGCAGCCTTGTTCTTTAGCGTGTTGCCCGGCCTTCTGGGGCGCGCCAAACCGAACGCGCACAAACGTGAAGCCTACGAATGCGGAGTCGAACCAACCTCGGCCGTCGTGGGACGCTTCCCGGTGCGCTTTTATTTGATCGCGATGCTCTTCGTCGTCTTCGACGTCGAAGCGGCGTCGTTCTATCCCTGGGCCGTGCAAATGCACGCGCTGCGCGTCTTTGGTCTGCTCGAGATGGTCGTCTTCATCGTAGTGCTCGGCATCGGCTATGCTTACGTTTGGAAAAAAGGCGGCTTCGTATGGCGGTAAGTCCCGGCCACTTCATGCTCGCGCGGCTCGACGACGTTGCGCGCTGGGCACAAAGCTCGTCGGTGTGGCCTTTGACGATGGGACTCGCGTGCTGCGCCATCGAGATGATGACGGTAACCTCCTCGGAGTACGACATCGCGCGTCTGGGATCCGAAGTCTTTAGGAGCTCGCCTCGTCAAGCCGATCTCATGATCGTTTCGGGGCGCGTCGCGCAGAAGATGGGGCCGGTCGTCAAGCGCCTCTACGACCAGATGGCCGATCCCAAGTGGGTCATATCGATGGGCGCGTGCGCGAGCTCGGGCGGGATCTTCGATAACTACGCGGTCATTCAAGGCGTCGACACGATCATTCCGGTCGATGTCTACGTTCCCGGCTGTCCGCCCACACCCGACGGACTTCTCTACGCGGTCAACCTGATCCAACAACAGATCCGTGCAGGCGGCCGTGGCGGCATCCTGGCTCGAGCCTAGAGTCTAGAACTTCCACATCGACCATGCCAAGCACGCAAGTTCCGCCGATCGCCGGTGCCGCGATCGACCCGCCGAGTCTACGCCCGCCGATCGAAGATGCCGTGATCGAGCGCGTCGTCCCATCCGATCTTCGCTCGCGCCTCGAAGCACTTAAAGCCGACGGCTATGCGATGTTGCTCGACCTCGGGGCGGTCGACTATTTGGGTCGCGCGCCGCGTTTTGACGTCGTGTACCATCTGCTTCGGCTGGCTCCAAAGCCGGCGGCGGTCGCAGAGGTCGGCACCCCAACGCGCCTGCGAATTCTCTGCGGGGTCGAGGAAGACCAATCGCTGCCGACGGTGAGCGACCTTTGGAAGTCGGCGGACTGGGCCGAACGCGAGGTCTACGACCTCTTTGGAATTCGCTTCGACGGCCATCCCGATCTACGCCGGATACAGATGCCCAACGATTGGGTCGGCCATCCGCTGCGCAAAGATTACCCGATGCGTGGTCCCGCGCTCGAACGCGCGCCACGCCCCGCATTTGCCAACAAGACCAATGTAGTAGCGGGCAGCCCTCCCTCGGGGCGTACCCTCGAAGCGTTGCAAGAACAAGTGAAGCGAGTCCGCGAGGGACTGCCATGACCCTGTCCGCCACGCCGCCGCCCGATGTAATCAGCCAAACCGAAAACACGATGGTCCTCTCGATGGGGCCGCAGCACCCATCGACGCACGGTGTGCTGCAGATCGTGCTCGAGATCGATAGCGAGAACGTCGTTAAAGCCGACCCCGAGATCGGATATCTCCACACCGGCATCGAGAAAAGCGCCGAGGGACTCTTTTGGACGCAGGCGCAGACCGTCATCGAGCGCATGGATTATCTCGCGCCCTCTTCAAACGCGCTCTGCTACGCTTTGGCCGTCGAGCGACTGCTCGGCATCACCGATCGCATACCGCAACGCGCGCAGACGATCCGCGTGCTGACGGCAGAGCTGACGCGCATTGCATCGCATTGCGTCTGGCTGGGCACCCACGGCATCGACCTCGGTGCGATCTCCGTCTTCTTTTACTGCTTCGATCTACGCGAGAACATTCTCGATCTACAAGAAGCTACCGGTGGCGCGCGCATGCATCCCAACTACGTGCGCGTGGGCGGGCTCAACGGCGATCTGCCGGAGGGTTTACTAGCGAGGCTCGACGCGCTCATCGAAAAGATTCCAGGTCGCTTGCGCGAGTTGCGCGGCCTCTTGCAGGCCAATCCGATTTTTCAGGACCGCACGATCGACATCGGCACGCTCTCGCCCGAAGAAGCGGTGCAGTGGAACGTCACGGGTCCGAGCCTGCGCGCCAGCGGCATCGCCTACGACGTCCGCAAAGCCTTTCCGTACTGCGGATACGAAACGTACGACTTCGACGTTCCGACGCGCACCGAAGGCGACGCCTACGCGCGCTTCTTGGTGCGGCTCGACGAGATGGATCAGTCGATCCGCCTCATCGAGCAGGCTCGCCGGCGGCTCGACACACCGGGTCCCGTCATGATCGACGACCCAAAAGTCGCGCTCCCGCCCAAAGAGACGATCGCGCTCTCGATGGAGGCGCTGATCCATCACTTCAAACTCATCAGCGAGGGCTTTCGCGTCCCGCCAGGCGACGTCTACCACTCCGTCGAGTCCCCCCGCGGTGAACTCGGCTACTACATCGTCAGCAACGGCGAAAACAAACCCTACCGCATCCGCACCCGCCCGCCAAGCCTCTACAATCTGCAAGCGCTCAAGGGCATAGCGCCGGGGAATCTCATTGCTGATCTCGTCGTCATGATCGGCTCGTTAGATCCAGTTTTTGGCGAGGTTGACCGCTGATGCTTTGCTCTGTCTCGGCGTCGCGACGGGATGGTGAGCGGCTCCGCAGCATCATGCCACGCGCCGAGGCCCTGAGATGACGCAACGAGAGGAGAACTTTCCGGCGTTGCTTGAGCGGCTTACGCCGGAGTGTGAGCGGATTATTGCGCAGTATGAGCAGAAGCGCTCTGCGCTTTTGCCGATGATGCATTTGTTTCAGGAGCACGAGGGGTATGTCAGCGCGGATGCGATGAGTGCGGCGGCAGAGATGTTGGATCTTACGATGGGGGAAGTTGAAGGGACGGTGTCGTTTTATACGTTGCTTTATCGGCGGCCGGTTGGGAAGTATATGTTGCAGATCTGCCGCGGGCTGGCGTGTTCGATTAATGGCGCTGAAGATATGATGGCTCATTTTCGGGAGAGGCTTGGGGTCGGGCACCTTGAGACGACGGATGACGGAGTTTTTTCGTACGAAGAGGTTGAGTGTCTGGCGGCTTGCGATCGAGCGAGTTGCATGCAGGTGAATCTGGATTTTGTCTATAGCTTGACGCCGCAGATGGTTGACGAAATGCTCGTGGCGATGCGGGCGGGGGCGTATTCGACGGCGCCGATGGTGCAGATTGAGGCTCCGGGGCGTACGTGGGCGATTTCGCAAGAGAGCGATATTTCGCGCGGCAAGAAGTCGCCCGGTGCGGTGGGCGTCCCGCTGCCGAACAATGCTGGGGGCGTCGGCGATCGCAGCGGGATCATCATGCTCGACCATATCATCAGCCGCGACGTCGAGTTCTTTACTAAGACTTCGGAGCGCGCCGTTGTCGACGCGCGTCAGGTTGTCGAAGTCCGTGAAGAGGAAGGCACTCATGCCGGTCACTAAGGTTTTAACGGCCGGTATCGGCGAGGTCGACCTTCGGGGCATCGATGCCTATCGTGCGCGCGGTGGATACAAGCAGTGGGAGCGCGCGGTGCGCGAGATGCAGCCGGCTGACGTGCAGAGTTTGGCAGATAAATCGGGCCTGCGCGGACGCGGCGGCGCGGGTTTCCCGACCGGGCGCAAATGGTCGTTTCTTCCGAAAGATAAGCACCTGCGGTATTTGGTCTGCAACTGCGACGAAGCGGAGCCCGGAACGTTCAAGGACCATATGCTGCTCGAGGAGACGCCGCATCAAGTCATCGAGGGGATGCTCATCGGGGCCTACGCGATTGCCTCGCATCACGCGTTCATTTATATCCGCGGCGAGTTCCGGCGAGGGTATGAGATCTTTTGCGCCGCTTTAGAAGAAGCCAAGCGCGCGGGTTACGTCGGCAAGAATATCTTCGGTAGCGGCTTCGATTTGGAGCTGACGGTTCAACGGGGGGCCGGCGCCTACATATGCGGCGAAGAGACCGCACTTCTCAACTCGTTGGAGGGCAAGCGCGGAGAGCCTCGCCTCAAGCCGCCGTTTCCCGCCGTCGAAGGTTTGTACGGCATGCCGACGGTGGTCAACAACGTCGAGACGCTCGCCTATCTCGTCCCGATTCTCGAGCGCGGCGCGGAGTGGTTTGCCGCGGTCGGCACGGAGCGCACCAAGGGTTACAAGGTCGTCTCCGTCTCCGGGCACGTTCGCAGTCCGGGCAACTATGAGATCGCGATGGGAACGCCGATCCGCGAACTCATCGAGCTCGCGGGCGGTCTGCGGCCGGGGCGAAAGCTCATGGCCGTTCAGCCGGGCGGCGGTTCGTCGGCATGCATTTTTGAAGAGCACTTGGATTGGCCGTACGACTACGAAAGTCTGGCCAAAGCCGGCTCGATGTTGGGCTCCGGTGCGATGGTCGTCTTTGACGACACGACCGATTTCGTGAAGGCGGCCTATAATCTCACGCGTTTCTTCGCGCACGAGTCGTGCGGCCAATGCACGCCCTGCCGCGAGGGCGGCGACTGGTTGGCTCGCGTGCTCGCTCGCCTCGTGGACCACCGCGGGGTTCCGGGCGACTTCGAGATGCTCGCGCGGATTTCGAGCGGCATCACCGGCTTGAATCTTTGCCCGCTGGGCGACTCTATCGAACCGTTCTTGAAGTCGGTGATGCTCCGCTTTCCGGATCAGTTCAAATCGCGCATTCTCGCGCTGCAGGCGCAGCCGGCATGAGCACGACCGCCGCACCGCAGACCGAGCTCGTCAGCTTGACGATCGACGGCGTGCCGTTGAGCGTTCCGAAAGGAACGCTTCTCGTGGAAGCCGCCAAAACGGTCAAGCAAGAGATTCCGGTCTATTGCTATCACACGAAGTTGGGGCCGGCGGGACTCTGTCGCATTTGCCTGGTCGACATCGAAGGGGCGCCGAAGCTGCAAATCGCGTGCAACACCGTGGTGGCCGACGGCATGGTGGTTCGGACGCGCGGCGACCGCGTCGAAGCGGCTCGCGCGATGGTGCTGGAGCTCTTTCTCGTCAACCACCCATTGGACTGCCCGATCTGCGACAAAGGCGGCGAGTGCGATCTGCAAGA
>PMTY01000148.1 GCA_003167155.1 Candidatus Cybelea tumulisoli | reverse complement strand
CAAAGGCATGTTAGGCATGCGCGATCAGCGCGTCGATCCGTTGCTCAATCCGATCGTTGGCGGATCCGACCATCAGAACTTTGCATACATGCTCGGCGTACCGAGCACCAGCAACGGCTATTACGGTTCGTTCGGAGCCCATCACACCGCCGAAGATAACCTCGACGGATTGCGCACGTACGATCCCGGCCTCAAACAGGCCGTCATCACGGCCGAAGTCACCGGAATCCAGGCGATGCGGGCGGCCAACGCCACGGTCGAGCCATTGCGGATCGAAGAGATTCCGGCGCAGTTGCTCAAGGATCTCACGCTGTTGCAAGTCGCCGCATTGACGCGCACCAACGGCGCGATGACGCTTGCCGAGCTGCGCGCGCCGCTCGAGACGTATCGCGCCGCAGCCCATGCAACCGACGTCGCAATGCAGCGTGCTGAGGCTCAAGGTGACGTTACCGCAATGCAAGCGCTCGCCGCGCGAGAGCAAGCCTCACGCGACGCTTTCTTCATAAGCGGCGGCCTATTGCAAAACTCTTACTACCACACGATCGATCGCGTCTTCACGAGCTTTCCCGAGATCGCATACGCGGGTGGCAATCCCGACACGATAAAGAAGGCGCTAGCCCGCGCATTGAATGCCATTGCGCAGGCGACCGCTGCCCTAAGCGGCTGAGGGAAACTTCACTTCAGCACGATATCGAGCGGGTCCCCGCTTTTGGACCACCTCAGACCCTNNCGGAGCTTTGGCATCTGTTGTGGTTCGGTGCTCGTAACCGGCTGCGCTTTTTTCGCGTTGCCCAACGGTCTTCAAAGAGCGCAGTTGACCGCGCCCTGGCCCGGCCAAACCAAGGCCCATTTGCCTGCGAGTAGAGGATCTCCGGATTTGGGTGGGCCCGGCTACACATACGCAGCTCAGTTTTGGACCGGCATAAACCTTTATCCAACCAACAACCAGCGAGACCAAGCGCCGCTCTGTCAGATAATTGCTGGCGACGAACGCCCCGAGGGTTTGGCTACGGATTCATCTGGAACTTTGTACGTCGCAGGAACGTATGGCAAGCGAGACGGGATTGCCACTTTTGGTCCCAACTGCGGCGCTCTCGGCGCTACATTTGCTGAAAACATCGGAAACCCGCAAGATCTAGTCGTTGACGGATCGACGCTCTACCTTACAACGATTAACGACGATCCAAAGCCTGCAAGTATTCTCATTTTTAACGCTGAAGGTAGCCAACTGCCGGTCAATCAACTGACCGACCCGAGGGTTGCGAAAGGGATTGGCGTCGCGACGAACTCGCATCACGACCTGTTTTGGTCAACGACCAATATCTCAACGGCTGCTGCGCAAGTGATAGAGTTTCGCGGCGGAAAGATGCCGGGCATCCTCCTCAACGAGGGCACCACGAGCGCTAGCTTTCCGGGCGGCGTCTTAACCGACAAGTCTGACAACTTACGCGCCGCCGAAGTACACAAAGCCGATCGCCAAGATCGCGCTTAAGGGGCCGGCCGTGTACTGCGCGCTCGGCATTCGAGAAACGCGCGTTTATTGCCTCGACTACTCGTTTAATGCCGGGGCTGCCAACAAGCTGGGCTCGGTCGACGTCTACACGTATCCGAAGGGAAACTACCTTTACAGTTACACCAACGGCCTTGAGGCAAAAGACGAGCCGATCGGGATCGCGATTCAACCTCTCGTCTCCAGATCTCTAAGCACACCGTACGAGGCTGCGAACCCGCTGAATCCGCAGGCAGATGAATCCTGGATGTCTTCCAAAGCGAAGAAGGTTAAGGCGCTATTATATGCAATGCCGCAGCAACGCCGATGCTAAGCGCGCGGCGGCCCAAATCCAAGACTTTCATCTGCCTTGCTCCTCGCTTCGGATAAGGGCGACGGCCTTCGGACGGAGAACCTTCAGTTCCTAGCCCCGACAGGACCTGGTTGGTGGTTCGCCGATTGCGAAGCGTGTCTACTCAGAAAAGGAGTAGCGTAATGAATGCGACTGGTTTCGGGAAATACGCCGGTGCTCTGGTTGCGCTCGCGATATGCTCGGCGTGCGGCGGTGCCCCGGCGGTCGCGCCGCCAAACCCAATGCTGGTAACGGCAGCGCACCCGAATCTGAGCGCGCTGACCCATTATCCGGCGATCGTTCCCGACCGATATGCCAAGTCGAAGACCCTTGAGTATGTCGGCGACGTTTACGGTACCAGCATTTTCGACTATCCGAAGAGCGATCAGCAGATCGGTACGATCGATAACGTCGGCGGCCAAGAGTGTACGAACGTCCTCTATGGCTATGGGAAGAAGATCTTCTGGATCGTCGCGGGCGCTATTCAAATCACGGAGTACCAAGTCCCCAAGAAGCTGATCAAGACACTCTCTGATTCCGTCGGTAATCCAACCGGTTGCGCCATGGATGCCGGCGGCGACCTTGCGGTCGGGATCTTGACCAACGGCGACATCGTGATCTTCAAGAACGCGAGCGGCTCGGGCACTGTCATGACGACGCCGTTAGCCAGAGAGTACTCCGACGGCTACGACAACAAGGGGAATCTCTTCGCCGACGGCTTTAACAACAGCCGCTTCGAGCTGATCGAGCTCCCGAAGGGCAGCAGTAAGTTCCAAGCGATCGCAACGAGCAACACCGTAGAGTTCCCTGGTTCCGTGCAGTGGGACGGCAAGTACCTAACCGTCATGGATCAGGAGCTGGGCGAGATCTATCAATACACCCTCAGCGGAACGAAGGCGACGTTAAAGGGCACTGTATCGCTCTCGGGTGCCGGCGACTGCGCGCAGACCTGGATCGCTACGGGCGATGTCTTTTGCGCCGACGCGGGTACCGACGCCACGGAGGTGTTCAAGTACCCGGCCGGCGGTTCACCGATTGCGGTCCTCACCGGCAATCTCGATCTCCCGCTCGGCGTGGTGGCAGCCGAAAAATAACTGCGCTCACGTCGCGTTCACTGCCTTCATGATGAAGTCGAGGACTACGGTCGGTTGCGAGAGCATCGGGCAGTGGCTGGAGTCCAGCTCGATCGTGGTTGCGCCCATGCGTTTTGACACAAACCGCTCGAGGTCGGGAGGCACGGCCCTGTCGTTTTTGCCGACGATGAACCAACTCGGCTTCGTCTTCCATGCCGGGGTGCCCATGGGGGCGCCGAACAGGTCCGCCGCGGGCGGATAGTTCGTCGCCCAGACGAGTTTCTGCTCCGCTTCGGGGAGATCGCCACAGAAGTCCGCGATGCCCTCGGGCTTCATCCAGACGCGGCCGTCGGCCACTTCGATCTGCTTGAACACGGGGGTCGTCGGACACTTACCGAGTTGCTCTTGCGCGGTCTCGCCTTCGTCGGGGCCGAGCGCACAGATGTACACGAGCGCGCGAACGCGGTCGTCGGTGCCGGCCCCGGTTATCACCTGACCACCGTACGAATGTCCGACGAGGATTGCGGGACTGCCGACGCGGCTCAGCGTCTTCTTGACGATGGCGATATCGTCGGCGGTTGTGTTGAGCGGGTACTGCGCCGAGATACATTCATATCCGGCGGCTTGAAGGGGTCCGATTACCTTGCTGAAGCACGAGCCGTCTGCCCAGATTCCATGGCAGAAGACAATGCTCGGTTTTCCTGAACTACTCACGTTCGAAACCTCCTCGGCTTTAGCAGCCAGAAACGAATTCAGCTAAGAACGAGGCACCGAGCAATGCCGAGCTCGTCGACGGAAATCCTGATCGGGTGGCGCTGCGCGGTGTACTCACGATGAACCAAGTCTGCACACAGCCGGCACCCCTGACCACCCACGTCTCTATTTGTCGGAGAATTTGTAGGGGTTGTAACTGGAACGCCCGGCCGTCGCGGCGGCCGGCTGAGCGAGAAACTCTTCGAGGAGCGTATACATGTCTTCGCCGGCACCTTGAACGCGCAATTGTTCGGTCCGTTCGCGTGATAGCTGCTTGGCGCATGCGCTAATTGCGATTTCGTATGGAAGCGCGTCGTGTCCCAAAACATTACCGTCGCGCTCGTCGGCTGCATCGCATGAAGCCAACAGACGTACCGCAAGATCGCAACGGCCCGAACTCGCCGCAAAGGCGGCCGCATAACGTGCGTACCCCAGCGCCACGTAAAGAAACCCGAGATGCCGCGTGCTGACCAGGAGACGTAGTGATGTCCGAAGCGCATCCTCAGAAGCGTGCTCGTCCCCAGCAAAAAATAAATACCTTGCGAGATTCCCAAAAATCAACACTGCAAGATGATTGGCATTGGGATAGCGAGAGATGTCGGCTGCAGATCTGTGCAAGAGGCCGATCGCCTTCTCGGCACCTCCTTCGCGAAACTCAATCTCCGCGAGGACGACGCGGGCATCGACTTCGTACACGTTGCCGGGAGGAATCTCCATTTGTTCCAGACAGGCGCGCGCGCCTGAAAAGTCGTTCAGCAGGCAACGCACGTACGCACTCGTCGCGGCAACGGCAACGCCGTTTTGCGTGCGCCTCAGCTCGGGGGTGTTTAACAGGCCGGCTGCGGTCGCGAGTTGATCTTCGGCGCTTGCGGCGTTTCCGCGCCTGCACTCAATTTCGGCAATCCGCACATGGAGATATGCCGCGTTTGCTGAGTTTCCCGTCTCCTTCAACAGCGGTATCGCCCGACGCGCGAGCGTCAGGAGCTGCGCACTGGCAGCGGCCGGCGAAATACACATAATGAGGCGCCCCACGATTTCTGGGCTTTCGCGGTCATCGAGATGTTCGAGCAGGGCAAGACCCAGTGTGTGAGCATCGGCTGCGCGAAAGTGCCAATACCAGGTGGGCGCAAAGCTCGTTACGAGAGTTGCTGCAGACGCGATAGTGTCATAACTGGCGGTCGACACAGCCCAACTGACGACGACGCGCACGTTGTCCAGCTTTAGGGAATCTTCGACCATAGCCTCAGGCGGAGGCGAAGAATAAACCGTCGGCGCTTCCTGTTGAAGCCATTCCATGAGGCGGAGCATCGTGTCTTTGAGCTCACCCGCCTGCGTTAGACGTTCGAAGGCGAATGTCCGTATCGATTCAAGAAAATGATAACGAGTTGACGTGCCGACGTGATCGACGTTGATCAGTGATTTTTGAACGACGCTCGACAATGCGTCGGCAATTGCTTCCACCGGCAATGCTTTGTCCGAACCCAGGTGTTCTGCGATTTCAAGTGTGAACGTCCCAGTGTAGACGCTCAAACGACGAAAGAGCTGCGCTTCGGCGTCGGTCAATAGATCGAAGCTCCAAGCGATGGTCGCGCTCATCGTTTGATGGCGATTCGGGAGATCGCGACTCCCCCGCAGCGTAATTCCGTCCTTGAGGCGGCTGCGGAGCGCTTCGAGTCCAAGCGTTGAAACGCGCGACGCGGCGAGCTCGATTGCCAGTGGGATACCATCAAGACTCTCGCAGATGATCGCCACAAGAGCAAGGCGCTCCCTATCCACGGTCCACGCCGGATCACCCTGTCGTACGCGTGCAACGAAGAGATCCGAAGCCTCCTCCGCGTCCATGGATGGGAGGCGATATGCGAGTTCAGCGGAGAGCCTGAGTGCTTCACGGCTTGTCGTCAGCACGGTGAGCAGCGGGCAGTTCCGAAGTAGCTTCTCGACGACGGCTGCCACATCCGCAACGACGTGCTCGCAGTTGTCGATCACCAGCAGGGTGTGGCGCGATCGTATACGGCGAACGACGCCAGACAGACCGTCGTCACCCTCAGCGAGCACGTTGAGACGAAGGGCAAGTTGCGGCGTGACGAAATTGCCACCTCGGACCGGCAGTAAGTCGACAAACCATATTTCGTCATACAGGTCCCCGACTCGTCGTGCCAGCTCGATCGCGATTCGGGTCTTACCTATCCCCGGTGAACCGGTGATCGTCAACAAGCGGTGTTCACTTAGGAGTGCCTTGAGTTCGTCCAGCTCGTGACGCTCGATGAACGACGTTAGCGAGATCGGAAGGCTAGAATCGCCGCGTGGTTGGCGCCCGCGGGCACTCGCCGCCGCCTCTTCGAGCTGTCCGCGTTCGGATTCGGACATGCCGAGCGCATCTGCAAGAGCCTTAACCGTATCTCGGTGCGGGGCGCGACGCAGGCCTTGTTCGAGGGATCCAATTGCACCAACACTCAGGCCGGCGCGTTCGGCTAGGTCTTCCTGCGAGTATCCGGCTGCACGGCGATGCTGACGGAGAAGTTCAGAAAACGGGGCCTCGCTTGGCATGGCGATGACTTCGCTGGCCGGCATATGAGCCCTCGACTACCCAGGGACGATTACGGTTCGGCGCGTGTCGCTTGCCGGCGCGGTCCACGCTTCGGCGATCGATGAGAGCGGATACGTTTGTGTTGGAACTTCGACCTTACGATCGGCGATGAGTTGCATGTAAACCGGGATTTGCGCCATGATGTCGGCGATCGACGCGGAGCCGGCACCGCTCCCGGAGATTCGGATGTGCCGGCTGCGTAAAAGCGCCGCAGGCACAGCGGCTTCGGGACCGGCCATAGCGCCGATTTGCACGTAGGCAATGTTTGCGGTGTCTTCCTCGAAGCCGCGCCTGCCCAAAGCTGCGAATGCCGTTTCGGCGGCGGCCGCCCAGAGAAAGTCGAGGACGATGCTTGGTGCGGCGCCGTCGAGTGCATCGGCGAGTGCCGCGGCGTCGGCATCTCGTTCTCCCGTCAGCGCGACGGTTTTTGCCCCAAGTTTTGTAGCGTGCCGCAGACGTTCCGGACTTCGCCCTAGGCCGACGACCTGGGTTGCACCGAGTATTCGTGCATGTTGGACGGCAAGCGATCCGGCCATCCCGGTCACGCCGAGGATGAGCACGGTGCCGAGTTCGACGATCTCTGAAGCGCGTTCGTTCAGCAGCAACCAGGACGCGAGACCGGGGTTCAGTCCGCCCGCGACGTGCACCGGGTCTGCGCCGGAGGGCAGAGGAAAGCGCACTGAAATTGGCGCCGCCATTCGCTCTGCGAGCGTGCCGTACGGCGGTTGGATAAACCCCGTATAGAAAAGCTCACCGGCGGGCGTGCGCGCTACGGCGTCGACGCC
>PMTY01000023.1 GCA_003167155.1 Candidatus Cybelea tumulisoli | reverse complement strand
TTCAAGAACTACTTCACCGATCCGGAGCGGGCCGAGGCGGCGATCAAGCGCGTGCTGAGCGAGAAGTCGGTCACCGACTACGAACTGACAGCGCGCGCCCGCGACGGCAAGCAGACCGTAGTGTCCTACAACGCGACCACCTTTTATGACCGGAACCGTACGCTGCAAGGTGTCTTCGCCGCGGCGCGGGACGTCACGGAGCGCAAACGCAACGAGCAGGCGCTCCAGGAAACGAACATCGAGCTGGCGAGCGCCAAGTCCGCCGCGGAGGAAGCCAACCTCGCGAAATCGGATTTCCTTTCCAGCATGAGTCACGAGCTGCGTAGCCCGCTCAATGCGATCCTGGGATTCGCCCAGCTGATGCAGTCGGAATCCCCGCCGCCTACACCGGGCCAGCAGGAAAGCATCGCTCTGATTCTCCAGGCCGGATGGCACCTACTGACGCTGATCAACGAGATACTGGATCTCGCAAAGATCGAGTCCCGCCAGGTGCCGCTTTCGGAAGAGCCGGTGTCACTCGCCGAAGTCATCCTCGATTGTCAGGGCATGATCGACCCGCTGGCGCAGCAGCGTGGCATTAAACTGAGCATCCCCAAGTTCGACGCTCCGTGCTTCGTTCTCGCCGATCAGACGCGGTTGAAGCAGGTTCTCATCAACCTGCTTTCCAACGCAATTAAATATAACGTCGACCGGGGTATCGTTGAGGTAGGATGCCGCGATGGCACGCCGGGATTCATTCGTGTCAGCATCAAGGACACGGGCGCGGGGCTATTTCCCGAACAGCTGACGCAGCTCTTTCAGCCGTTCAATCGTCTCGGACAAGAGGCCGGCGGCGAGGAAGGCACCGGCATTGGTCTCGTGGTGGCCAAACGGCTGATCGAGCTGATGGGGGGCGAAATTGGGGTGGAAAGCACGGTCGGCGTGGGAAGCGTGTTCTGGTTTGAACTCAAATCGATCGCCGAGCCGCACATTTCCACGCAAGAGGGCAAAGCAACGGCATCGACCCGGCCCAAAGCCGCTCGAGGAGCGCGGCTACACACCGTGCTCTACGTTGAGGATAACCCGGCGAATCTGAAACTGGTAGGGCAAATCATCGCTCGGCATCCCGATCTGCGGCTGTTGGCCGCCGTGAGTGGAGATCTCGGCGTAGAAAGTGCGCGCGCCAACCAGCCGGAAGTGATTCTGATGGATATCAACCTCCCGGGAATTAGCGGTTTCGAGGTGCTGCAAATCCTGCGCTCGGACCCGGTCACGGCGCACATCCCCGTCCTAGCCATCAGTGCCAATGCAATGCCGTTTGACATCGCCAGGGGCCTCAACGCGGGATTCTTCCGTTACCTAACCAAGCCGATCAAGGTCAACGAATTCATGGAAGCTTTGAATGAGGCACTGGAGTTTGCGAGTATGACGACCTGATAAGCTCGTCCGACATTCTTAACGGCAAAGTCCTGATCGTCGACGATGAGAAGGTTAATGTCCTTCTCCTCGAGCGGTTGCTGCGCGGCGCCGGCTACGTCGCGATCGAGTCGACGACCGACCCAACCCAGGTTTGCAACCTTCACCGCAAAAATTGCTATGACCTGATCCTGCTCGATCTCCACATGCCCGGCATGGACGGATTTGCGGTCATGGACGCTCTGAAAGAAATCGAGCCGGGCGACTATCTTCCTGTCCTGGTGCTCACCGGCCAACCCGATTTAAAACTGCGCGCGCTAAAGTCCGGTGCCAAGGACTTCGTGAGCAAGCCGTTCGACCTCGCGGAGGTGCTCGCACGAGTCCACAACATGCTTGAGGTTAGGCTGCTGCATCTTGAAACTAAGCACCTATACGATCGAGTCGTTGAGGAGCAGAAAATCTCTGAGCGCCTGCTGTGCAACGTGCTTCCGTATGCGATTGCCGAACGGTTGAAAGGGCGTCCCGTGGTCACGAATGACGGCTTTACGGAGGTCATCGTCGATAGCTTCGCAGCAGTGACGGTTCTATTTGCGGATATAGTAGACTTTACGAAGTTTTCAAAGAGCGTCACCGCCAACGTTCTGGTAGAACTCCTAAATGACGTCTTCACCCGCTTTGACAACATTGCCGATCACCGCGGTCTTGAGAAGATCAAGACCATCGGCGATTCATACATGGCTGCCGCGGGGCTGCCTGTCCCAGTGGACGATCACCCAATGCGTGCGGCACACACGGCGTTGGACATGATCGAGGCATTGGATCGTTGCAATGAGGAAACCGGTCGCAAGTTGACGCTACGCGTAGGCATCGCGACGGGCGCAGTAGTGGCCGGCGTCATCGGCAAGCAGAAATTCCTCTACGACTTATGGGGAGATGTCGTTAACACTGCCAGTCGGATGGAATCCCACGGCCTGGCCGGACGCATTCAAGTAGCGGATTCTACGCGGCAGCGCTTGAGCAAGCCGTTCGTGCTCGAAGAGCGCGGTGTCATCGAGGTCAAAGGTAGCGGCGAGATGCGCACTTGGTTCCTGAACGACAGGAAAGACTAGCAGGAGTTGCGAGCTACGGGTTAATTGCCGTGGACGAAATATCGACTACGCCGGTTTCCTGGGTTATGCGTTTGAGGAGCTTTTTCGAGCCGCCTTCATAGGCGGAAATTGTATTATCGTTGTAGTCCGTCACGTAAAACCGGCGCTGCTTATCGACGGCAACCTGCGGAAAGGCACGGGTTGGCAATACGAAGGAAAGGCCGTCATTCGGGCACGATCGATTCGGATCGTAATCGATCAGCACGCCATCGTCGCTGCTATTTTGGCTTCCGATGTAGATCCTTCCCGAAGAATCGATCGCCAGCGAAAGGCCGCCGGCGGCGAACACGGGGCTATCGCTCGTCGAACTGTACAGCTGCTTAACCAACCTACCCTTTGAAAATTCCTCTGCCTGTTCGAAGCGCTTGATGGAACCACTCGGATCGGGGATGCACGTTTTCTTATTTTGAAAATACACAATCGTTGGATTAGCATAGTGCGTGCTCCAAACGTTGCCGTGAGCATCTACGACCATCTGCGTTACCGCCTGGCTCTGCCCGGTCGCGAAGGCGATGGTACCCTTAGTCTTTTTAGCGGCGAAATAGGTGACGCCGCCGCCGTTGTCTCCAACGTAGAGGTCGTCTTCGGGATCGACCGTCGCGTAGGTAGGCAGGACGTCCCCGGTGAGGTTTCCCCCCGCGTAGGTCGCGATTGGCTTCTTCGCCTTTCCGCCTTTCTCGGCTCCGGCAGAAAACTCGAGCACGTTTCCAGAGCAGTACTGCACGGCGTAGAAGTTGCCCGTTGGGCCGGTGGCGAGTGACGAGCTTGCGCATGGAACGCCGGAGAACTGCTCCTTTGCCGACACGGTCCCGCTCTTGACAGGCTCCAGAAAGACCGCGTAGTCACCTTGAGGAGCCTCATCCACGAAGAACGGCAAGCCGGTGGGTCCGAATGCTACCGGGCTTCCCGCTCCGTCGGCTTCGGTAGTCTCCTCTAGCGTGAGGTCGGGCAGACCGTAGCGCGCGCGCTGTGCGTAGTAGAGGCCGGGCGATCCGAGATTGTAGACGTAGAGGTACTGCGACGACTTCGCTTTGACAAGGGGCGCTTGCGGAGTTTGTCCGGTAACCGATGGAACGTTGGTCGCCGCCGAACAGCCGCAAATCAAAAAGACGAACGCTGAAAGCGCGACACGTATCACTCGCTTGGTCATCCTGCACTCCTCATCGGCCCGGGATTATCGGCCATTCTGCAACGACGGCGCAGCCCCTGTGATACGGGCGCGACTCTGCAGCCGCGCCCGCTCGATTCGAATTCGCCCGATTGAGACTACGTGCAGGCTCCGGGCCCAGACCCAGATCCAGTATTCCGGCGTAGGCTCCCGCTCGCGTACTCTTGATAGTAGCACTGCTGTGTGACCAAGAACGTGCCGCTTTCACCGGAGCAACCGCTCCTGGCCCGATACTCTCCGCTCAGCTCGTAGCTTGACGGATTGAAGTTTGCTTTGAAGACAAAGGTACAGGCCACGCTGGCGATGTTCGATATAAAGACACCGTGCACCGATGTCGTGTTGCCTTTCCCCCAGTCATTCTGATCGCAATCGCCTCCGCCGCACCCATGTTGGCGATTGTGACTGGGGATTTCTGCGGATGTCGGATTCGAGTAGGTCGTGCTTCCAAACGTGAAGCCAAACCAGCCGCCGAGTGGATCGCCGCCGGAACCTCCGGATTTGGCGAGATTCGCAACGGCAGTTCCCGTTCCGAGAACGCTGTCGGTGACGGTACCGGAATACACCCCGGAGAGGTTTAGACCACCGCCTCCACCGCCGCCCCACATCGGCTGAATTACAGCCGGCGCCGGACCTGTGCTTAAAACGATGAGGCTAAGAGCAAAGAATGCTGCACCGCAGCGAGCTAAGTTTTTCATCACTGGTCCCTTTCTGCGCAGCTTTGCGCTCGAATGGGATTAGGCTCGCAGTAATGGCAACCTTCGACTTTGGAGCGCTTTATAATGTACACGCGTTAACGGCTGTAAAACGCGTGTACGAGAGCCGGTTAAGCGCTCGGCCAACTACTACGCGACTGAGCGTTACGAAGCGCCGGTGCGTGCTCACGCTGCGCTTTTCCGGGGACGACCGCCTTTTGCGCCGTTAGCTCTGGATGCCGCAGCGCGTGCTGCTGATTTCTTCGAAGCGTTGATCCGAGCGCCAATCGCTCCGACAGTTCTCTCCCCAGCAGCCAGAACAACCAACTGCTCCAGAAGAACGCCGTCGTCGGCGCTGTCCGACCAGAGACCCTCGTTGCCCGGAGTTATCTCAAGATCGGCAAGTACCGCCTGTCGCGTTCCCGCAAATCCGGGGATAATCCGGCGAGGCACCGCTATAATCGATCCCGTCGACAGCTCAGCTATGATAGCGTCGCGCCTCACATCGTAGCGAGCATGGCGGATCTTCGTCGCCCCCTTCTCCCGGCGACGAGCGGCAGCAACGGCCTTCCCCATTTCGGCTTGGGTCGTGAGGATTCTCGTCTTCTGTTTCTTGCGTGACTTCATGGTTGGCTCTCCTTCCAGAGCTCGAGCAGTTGTTGATACGAATCGCGCGCGGTGCGAAGAACGATCCGGAGATCATTCTTAGTC
This sequence comes from Candidatus Cybelea tumulisoli, assembly GCA_003167155.1. Taxonomy (GTDB): domain Bacteria; phylum Vulcanimicrobiota; class Vulcanimicrobiia; order Vulcanimicrobiales; family Vulcanimicrobiaceae; genus Cybelea; species Cybelea tumulisoli. The sequence goes on along the minus strand of PMTY01000023.1, from coordinate 31,908 downwards.
ACCCTACCGCGAATAGGATCGGAGCGGGCCCCTGACAGCCGAACGCCTCCAGCGACTAACTCAACGACGACCTCTCCGCTGCCTATATCTGCATGAACGTGCGGAACCGCGCTACCCGCGTGGTCTCCAGAGATCACCCTAAACCGGACCTGACCAATCCGCTTGCTGCCCACAAAGGATCAATCTAAACCTAGGCCTAGGTTTTGTCAAGGATTACACACTACCCTTGAACGGTGATCGAGCGTGTCGAAGGACCGGCGAGGCGAACGATATTCGATTGCAGCTCGCGATTGATATCCTGACGGGTGGAGGTACTCATCGGGTATGGGCGCGTGAACTCTTCAAAACGATTGACCGCATCGATTGTGCGCTCGATGATGGAGCGGCATTGAGCGGCGTCAATGCCGTGCTCGCGTCCCAGTTCTATCATGAGCTCCGTCGTGATGTCATCGCCCGTCCGCCCTTTGACTGCCAGGTAGTGCTCGCCACCGCGTCCCCTGGCGAACGTCAAATCGAAACTCGGCGCTAGATCCCAAACGCCTTCTTCGTTCATCAGAAATGCATGCTGTTTTGCATGATCGTCGCGGTTGTTGGCCACCACGTTGAAGGCCATCCGCGCGAAAATACGCTGCGCGCCATCGCGGCGTTGGAGGACATAACGGCCCAGCCTCATCAAGTGGTCGTAATCCAATCCGCCGCTCTCCCAGTCCACGTCCAGCATGGCCGCCGCCGAGAGCATATGGAGACACCCGTTACCGGCAAGGCGATCGAATCGCTGTGTGCCAAAGTATCCGTACACCGGCCCGGGAAAAAGACGCGTTGGCGCAACGTTGGGTCCCGCGTCACGCGCCATGTCGGCGTACGCGGCCTCCAGCGGTCCACTATCTTCGAGATCGTTGCGCGAGCAGCGAAACTTGACCAGCCACGCCTCGAATCCGTCAGGGATGGGCCCCGCACCGTCCGCAATGGCATTCGTGCTCTGATTCAATGCTATCAGCGCTTTGGGGCGGGCGCCGCCCGACGATCCGCCCAAGCGTTCGAGCGCCGGGAGCATGGCGATATCGCGGCCTTCCAGCAACTCAAGCGACTCCGCTGCGACTCGTTCCAAATCGAGCCCCTCCGTGTGGTCGCTCGCGATTTCAGGTTCGTACGTGAGCGCGCCCATGGCGCGCGAGCCAATGACCGCGAGCTTATCGAGCGGCGTCAAGGAAGAATAGCCGATGCCGGCGGCCTCGGCACGCCGCTGCATGAGCAGCTGTCCCCATGCATCCGGCAGACTGTCGCCAATGAATCCTGGAAGTCCATCAAAGTCGCGCGGCGATTTTGGCTCGACCAGACCCTTTGCCGGCGGCGCGAGACAGGGATTGAGCGATAAGCCCGATGCGATAAAGTCCGAATCGTATTCCAGCAAGGCCACGCTACGGTCGAGGGCAAGGCGTCCGACGCTTACGAATTGGTGTGGCCCGAAGCTCAAAAAAATGCGCAGCGGCATTTCGGACTTGATCTTCGCGCGCGCGCGCGCTGACGTTGACGAGTGCGCCGCAGCACGTCGTCAACGACATCCAAGCCTACATGGTGGCCCGCTGGAGAATAAAGCGTCATATGTGGTCTGTTAAAATCAAAACCTGGCGATAGTATACCATATCTGGATGGTTATAATGGCTGCTGGGCCTTACGGAGCGCCGGTGTAGCCTGGTTTGTATGGTGGGCCGATTCCGCCCGGTAAAATCAGCGGCGGGCGCGGCGGCTGCGTGAAATCAAAGTCGTTTCGCAAGTCGCCGAGCTGCGGTGCATTTTCCGCAACCTCGGCGCGCGGATCCGGGCGCCCGTCGGACTGCGGATCCAGCCGTTGCCCTGCGAGAAAGTCGTCTTCGATAAACTTGACGTAGGCGTCGTGGCTGAGCGTTTGATGGTCGATGTATCCCTTGCGCGCGTACGCACTGATCACGAGCGCGGGGACGCGAAGCCCGTAACCGAAGTAGTTGACGTTCGGCGGGGCGACGTGATCGTAGAAGCCGCCCCAATCGTCCCAACTCAGAAAGATCGCCGTCGAATCCCAATAGGGGCTGCGCATAACCGCGTTGATAACCCCGGTGACGTAGGCCTGGCCCGCGCTGATCTCTCCCGGCGGGTGTTCGCTATAGCGGTTTCCCGGCGCGAGCCACGCGACCGCCGGCAGCGTGCCGTTGCGAAGATCGCTGAAGAAGAGCGACGTATCTTTGATATTTGAAAGCTGCCCGTCCTGTTTCACGTCGTCGAACGTCAGCAGCGGATTCCAGATGCCCGGCGTTCGAGCCGTCTGCGGCTTGAGATTACAGCTGCTCTGATCGTTCTCACAGTCGGGCTCGAGCCCGTCCATCACGTAGTAGGCCCATGAGATGCGGTTCGCGTGCAGCAGATACGTTAAGTCGGTCCAAGGGTAGTCGGGGCGGCCGGCGGCCTGTGGCTCGTCCTTGGTGAAAAGATCGCGCGGAAAATCGGCTTCCTTAAAGTACGTGCGCTCCGGCTTGCAAGTTGCCGGATCGCCAATCGTGGCGCAGTCTGCCGCCCACTCCGAAACCATATAGAGGTGCGTCGGCAGACTCCAGGATCGCACCGGCTCGAACATGTGGTCTTGGAGAACGAAGTTGCGCGCATACGCCCAGTAGTTCGGAAGCTCTTGGGCGGTATGATAACCCATCACGGTAGTTTCGTGGCCTTTGACGACGCACGTGGGGATATCGGTCGGACAGCCGCCGGTGCGTTGCGCTCCTTCCATGGCGTCGACGAAGCCGTCCATCCTTCCGCCGTCGATATCGAGATCGGCCGCCTTCGCGCCGTGCGGGCCGCCGGTATCCTCATCGTTTGTGTCGTGGTACGGCCGCACGCACGTTTTGGTCTCTTTATCGGGAACGCAGACCTGCGCGACTCCGTCACGCATCGGAATGCCGTCGGCTCCCGGAAACGTTCCGAAGTAACTATCGAAGGAACGGTTCTCCTGCATGATGACGATCACGTGGCGGATCTTGTGTATTCCATCTACGGGCGGCATGGCGCGCGCGGACCCGGAGACCAGGATAAGCACGATGAACGAAGATACCGCGGAGCGAAACATTATTGCACCTCGAGATTCGTTGCCCACAGCCGCCCCCGCCCGCGCAACAAGAGCCCGAACCGGATGGCGCGAGCGTCCTTCGGCACGTCGAGAGCGATGGTAAATGGCGTCCAATCCGTCGTCCCTTGCAGCGAGCGGTCCAGCATGTAGTCGAACGATTCAAGCTTTCCGTTCGGCCCGGAGACGACCATCCACGCTTCGGCGCCCTTGTCGACACCGGCCGCCTCAAGCACGCCGGTTAAGCGAAGGCGCTTGCCGCGGTGCGTTGCCACGGGAATCGTCCCGACCGTGTAACCGGATCCGATGTTGGAAACCGACGACAACCACAGCAGCCCCGACGGATAGCTCGCCGAGGGCGCATCTCCGCCGGCCCGATAGCTGCTCGGATCCGAACTGGCAAAGAGCCACTTCGTCGCCCACGTGACGCCTCCGGAGGCGGCCGGTACCGTGAGTGGCCGCACCACCGGCGCGTGTTGCAGTTCAAATGAGTGCGCCGCATGCATTTCGTCCACGAATATCAGGCTGTCGAACGAGTCTATCAGGCGCACGTTGCCAAAAGTCTGCGAGTCGACGAGATCCTTGGCACTCGTGAAGGCGCCGAGAGTTCGCATCGGCTGCTCGCTCGATAGCAGAGCCCCAAGCGGGGTGCCGGCGGGCATCTGCCTGAGATTGAGTCCAAACAACGGTTGGCCGGTCGAACGCAAGACTGACTCGACCGCGTAGGGAGGCGCCGGCGGAACCGTTACCACTGCGGCCATGCCATTGGGACTGACGCTGCCACGATCGAATCCGAAGCCGATGACGTAATAGTTCGCACCATAGCGTTTGCGCAGATACGTTCCCATTGGAACCATCCCGTTGCTATTCGATGTCATAATGTGACCGTCGTGCGCCCAAACGGCGATTCGCGCGCCCGGGAACGCCGTCGTTGCGAACCACTCGAGGTTGTAGGCCATCGCGCGATCGCGTGAGTTGACTTGGTCGATAAGTTCGGGCTCACTCTCCATTTGCGCCTGTTCGCGGGCCACGGTGACGGCGTGCTCCGCCTGCAAAATCTCATCGCGCGACAGCGTAGTGCCTCGCGCTTCATTGGTCACCGTGCTTTCGACCTGCGCGATCGAGCCGACACAATCTGGCGTTGGTCCACCGCGCGCTCGTAGGCATGCAAGTTGAGTGGAGACGAGCGACACGTCGGCCGGGCGCGCGGCTTTCACAAAGCGCAGAATGACTCCACTTAGCGCAACGGGGTCGTCTTGCATATCGATTCCCACAAAGCGCAACGGCGGCCGATTGCCTCGAGTCAGGTTATAGGCGCGCATCCACTCGATAAGATCGAGCACTTCCTGGTTGTCCCACACGGCAAACGTGCCCGCTAATGCCGCGGGTGCGTCGCCTTGTCCGGTCGTGACGTATTTGTCGATTGCGAGTCCGCCGACCCATGGCGTCTCCATCGCGAGCACGGTGAAACCCATCTTCGTGGCCAGCAGCCTGAAGATACGATCCTTCAGCGAGAAAAACTCACTGGTGCCGTGCGTTGCCTCGCCCATCGCGACTATACGAGACGCTCCGATGGCGCCCTCGAGGGGCGCGAGATCCTGCAAACTTCCTCCCGGGACGGCCGTATGAATCGGCCACGCGACTTCTTTGAGTTGAGCCGTCACTGCGCTGCGCTGCGAGGCCGTCAGCGGCGCCACGGGTGCGTCGGTGCTCGCGACATTGCCGTCCAGGTAAAAGGTATCACTCATCGTGCGCCCCGTCGTTAAAACCCAGCTGCCGTTGCGCAGACTCCAACGATCATCTTCGCGCTGGACGTCGAGTGCGCCGTGCTTTGAGCGCGTATAACGCTGCGTGAGCAGAACTACTGCATCGGCGGCGTTACCGCTAACGTTAAGCCTCTCAACCTGTATACTAACGTGCAGCCCGGGTAAGTTCTCTATCGTCTCGTTCCAATCGGCGATGTATTGCGCAAGGTTCTCGCGGGCCCCCGTCGTGTACGTGAATTCGAACTCGGGGAGCAGCAGGTTAAAAAGCGCCGCTTTATCCGCCCGTTGGTAAGCTTCGGCTAATGCGACATAGGCATTGGCGATCGCGCCCGTTGTGCTAGGGGCAGCGCCTTGCGCGGAGGCCGGCGCAGTTCCAATGTTGGATCCCGAGATAGCGGCGAAGACGACCCACGTTATGATCTGTCGTGTCTGCGTGTCCCGGACTATCATCTGCCTTGCTCCTCCGCTTCATGAACGTCACGGCGTTGGAACGACCGTTTCTGCTTGGCGGTGCAAAGCCCCCGCGTATCCGAGTTGCAACCGGCGGACGTGCTTATCGGCCGCTTTAGAAGCTTTATTAACGCTACTTGCAGTTTTGGGACCTCGTTAACTGGTTATCGTGACAGGACCGCGTTATTTAGCCGGCGATCTGACGATTAGGGCTTACGAGACGGCGCTCTTGATGCTAAGATGGACCATCTGTATTTTTCCTCTGCACTGCGCTTCTGCTAAGAAGCTGCAGCGCTGCTCTATGAATAGTGAGTTGTCTTGATGAGTTTTTCGTTTACCTCCGTGTTCGCGCGAGCCTCGATCGCAGCGCTCTCGGTCGCGCTGCTTGCCGGATGCGCCGCCGGAGGCCGCTCCGGCAGCCTCGGCGCCGTACCTGCGATGTCCACGCCGGCGATGGCGACACAAGCGAACTTCTTGCGCTTTGGTTCGGACGGACCCGTCCTGCAAACGCTCGACGTTCCGCTGAGCCAGTTTCCGAAGGCGGTCGGGACCCTTCTTACGGGCATCCGCGGCAACCTGATCACGGGCTTCATCGATCGAGCCGACGGGTCGAACCTGGGCGTCGTCTACGATCGAAAAACAGGCGTCTGGACGCCGATTAAGTACCCGGGCGCGTCAAATACCAGCGTGTACGGCCCAGCGGTTACGGCGACGGGCTACCGGCTCGTCGGCAGTTATGAGAAAAGGGGCCAGACGAGCGCGGGTGGGTTCGTCTACGACTCGGTGACCAAGAAGTATCTCACCGTCGACGCTCCGACAAAACTCTGCTCGCCGAAATCGTGCAACTACACGATCGCTCACAGCAACTACGGGGATACGGCCTACAAAGTAGTCGGAAACTACGATTCGATAAAGTCCGGTTCGTTGCTGACGAATTCGAAGGCGTATCCCGTTTCGGGGCATGCCTTCATCTACGACTCTTCCACCGCGAAGTTTTCAACGCTTGAATTTCCCGGCTCGATCAGCTCGACGGCTTACGGTATTTGGATGGACGGCAATGCCGTCGCCATCGCCGGCGGCTACACCGATAAGACGGGCACGCACGCATACGTGCGCGACCTCGCCGGGACCAAAATGCTGGTCTACACTTGGCCGAAGTCGATCCTTACCCACTTCGAAGGGATCACCGGAGCGGGCGGACCCGGCAACTACAACGTGATCGGCGACTACTTCGATATCAAGAATAAAACCCTCGAGTACGGCTTCTTGCTGCCGATCCGCAACTGGACCGCCGGTACCGCCACCGTTATTGGTCCCGTGAGTGCTAACTCTGTCTACGGAAGCACCGTCATCGGCGTCTACATGGGCGCCGGCCTAGCCAACGGTTATATCACGAAGATCTAGTAAAGCGCGGGCGCCCTTCGCGCCTCTGCGACGATGGAACTGAGGGCCGCTGGTCGAAACCCAGCGGCTCTTTCGTCCGTCGCTGCTTAGGTGGAGGGTCCCGTAGATGAGAATCTCAGGCTTCACGCGCTTTGCGCTCGGCATTTGCGCAGGTGCGGCGATGCTCGGGGGGTGCTCCCTTGGCTCGCCCGGCTCGCCGAGTTCGTTGCCCTACATGCAAAGCGCCAACGCAATGCGTGCGCTTAACGCGACGGGCGCCGGCAAGATCACCCACGTCGTCTACATCGTTCAAGAGAACCGCAGCTTCAACAACATGTTCTACGGCTACCCGCACGCGTATACCGTCACGGAAGGCCAAGACTCGGCGGGCCACACGATCAAACTCCAGCCATCGAAGCTCGGTGCCTACTACGATATCGATCACTCGGTGGAGGCGATGTTCACGGCCTGTAACGGTAGGGGCAAGCTGCCCGGTACGGACTGCCGGATGAACGGGTTCGATAAAGAGATGAACGACGCCGCCTTCAAGGACCCGGAGTACGTGTACGTGCCGCACGAGCAGTCGAAGCCGTACTTCGACATGGCGCACGAAGGCGCGCTTGCCGACCGCATGTTCCAGTCGCAGCTCGACGAGAGCTTCGTCGCGCATCAATACATTATCGCCGCGCAGGCAGCCTGGAGCGCCAACTTGCCCGACAGCTTCTACTGGGGTTGCGAGCAGCACGAGCGAGCCACAGTCGCGATGATCACGGTAGAGCGCGTCGTCAGGGGGCATCAGAAGGCGTGCTTCGACTATCAAACCCTTGGCGATGAGCTCGACAAGGCGAAGCTCTCGTGGCGCTTCTACGCAAGCAAGTATGGTACCGATTCGAGCGGCAACGGTGCAACGTGGTCCAGTTATCAGGCCATCAAACATATCTACGACGGGCCCGATTGGAAGAAAGACGTCATTTCGCCCAACTTTAAGTTCATCACCGACGTACGGGCCGGAAAACTCGCGAACTTCACCTGGATCACGCCCGTCTGCGACGACTCGGATCACACCAACTGCCCGGATGACTACGGGCCGTCGTGGGTCTCTGCGCTGGTGAACACCGTGGGCAAGAGCAAGTTCTGGAACTCGACGGCGATCTTCATCCAGTGGGACGATTGGGGCGGCCTCTACGACCCGGTGGCGCCCGAGTACAAGGATCGCGACAGTTTAGGCTTCCGCGTACCGCTGATCGTGCTCTCTCCGTATGTCAAACACGATTACGTCTCGCACGACCACTACGAAACCGCCAGCGTGCTGCGCTTTGCCGAAGACCTCTTCGGTCTGGGCCGGCTCGCCAAAGCCGACACGCGCGCGCATTCGCCCGCCGACTGTTTCGATTTCTCGCAACAACCGGCCAAGTGGGTGAAGATCAAGGCGCCCTATCCGCCGAAGTTCTTCATGCACCAGTTCGCCGACGATTATCTTATTCCCGATAGCGAATGACAGGTGTTTCCGCGCCACGCTTATAGTCATCCCCGCGGGATGATCGAAGCCCGAGAATACATCGAGCGTCTTTCCGCCGCCCGGGTATTTGTAAAGGCCGATTCTGCGACCGGCTGAGCCACGTTGGGTCGCAACGATTTCGCCGTAGACGATCACAAAGTGTGGCCAGCTAGCGAGGTGCTGGAGGTGCACCGGCTTAACGACCTTGCCGCGCTCGCCGGAGAGCTGCACGCGATAGATCGAAGACGATCCAGAAATGGTGCCAACGCCGAGCGTGACGTACGTGCCGTCCCATTGCACGCTGCCGACGGTCCACCCCGCGTTGTTTCGTAGGCTGATGCTCGTAAAACGCTTGGCGCCCTTCACCAACTCCGTCAACGCGGCGCCCGCCCCTCCGGCCCCGTCGACGAACAGGTTACCGCTGAAGTCGTACGCGCACGCGGACGGAGGGATCCCAATGTAATAAACGGCGGGCTTCCCTTTATGCGCGCCCCGCCAAATGTCGACTACACCGTCCTCGGATCCGCCATAACTTATCACAGCGAGGTTCCCGGTCGTTGGATCGACCGCGCAGCCGTACGTGTAGCGGTGCGTATTCAGAACTTCGACCGGCTTTGTTCCGCCGTGACGGAATTTGTAGATGTGAAACGGGTCGCTTCCGCTGTTGGAAGTCGTCATCCACACATTGCCGGACGTATCGGAGCAGATGCCCCGAACGCTGCCGATCTGCTTGATCGTCGCGACCAGCGTTCCTTGCGGGAAGGTGAGAACGCTCACGCCTTCCGAAGCGCCCTTGTTCGCAACGTAAAGCAGATCGCCGCTCGTCGCCGACGGCGCGCTCGGCGGCATGTCATCCTGAGCCAGCCTGCCCTGAGCGAAGTCGAAGGGAAGGGCGCTGCATCCCCACAGCAAAGCGATTATGCCTGCAACAGCCGCCACAGGCGACCAACGAACTGCAGCCTGCATGATCCTCTCCCCCGTTATTGCGCCGCTACGCTGACCGTCATTCCCATCGGATTGTGGAAACCTGAGAACACGCCGACCCGCTTGCCGCCGGCCGGATAATCATACAACCCAAGCTGCCGGCCGGCGTGCCTGCCTTGGCCGGCGACAACATTACCGTCCTCAATCCAAAATCGTACCGGGACCCCGAGCCCCTGCAAGACCACGCTGTGGACGACCCTTCCGCGGTTCGCCGAGACTTGCACCCGATAAAGCACGGGTCCACTCGAGACGAAACCTTCACCGACGACGACGTACTTGCCGTCCCACTGGACGCTGCCCGGATTGATGGCCGGCTTGTTCAAGCGAACGAGTGCAAAACTCTTACTGCCCTTCGCCAGTTCCTCAAAGATGAAGTCACCACTGTTTACGATGCCGTCGGCGAAGATGTTGCCGCGGTTGTCGTAAGTACCGAAGAGCGGTTGGAAGGTCGTTTTGTAAACGGTCGGCTTGCCGTGTCGCGCGCCGGGAAATACGTCGACCTCACCCGCCGAACCGGCGAAGGCGGCCCACGTCGCAAGATCGCCCGTCGCCCGATCGATCGCGCAGCCATACGCGCCTCCAGGGACACGCAGCGTTTCAATCGGCTTGGTTCCGCCGTGTACGAACCTATAAAGGTAAAACTTGCGAGTCTGGTCATCATACGCCGACACCCAGACGTTACCCGACGCGTCGGAGCATATGCCGGTCGGGCCGCCGATGTTCGTGATCGTTGCGACGTACTTGCCCTGCGGATAAGTGAGAATCGTCACGCCGTCGGCGGCGCCTTCGTTCGCGACATAGAGTAGTTCGCCGCTCGTTGCTTTTAATGCCGTCGGCTCGCCCTCCGAAAACACAAACGGTGGCCCATTTAGGCCACCGCATCCTAATAGCAGCGCGACTACCGCCGCGCCGCCGAGCATGGAGCGTCCTAGACTCAATCTTTGCATCCGCCTACCCTCCTGGATGGAGAATAACGATTCGCCGAAGGCACTTGTTAACTTAGGTTATAGACCTAGGTTCTAAAACTGGCAAGGGCGGCAGTCTGGCACTTTAGGGGAAATTGACTAAAGTTACCAAATAGAAGGCGCCCCGGCGTCGGAGCGGCTTCGCGTTCTTAGCTGCAGCCTGACGTTGATCCGCAGGAATCGCATTTTTCGCACGCGCCGTTGCGGACCATCGTGAGCTGGCCGCACTCGGAGCATGCGTTGCCGGTATAGCCCTTGGCTTTCGAGGCGTTGATCGCTTCGGTTCTCACCATGACGGCGACGGCCGCGCCCCCGCCGGTGCTACCGGAAGGAACGGTGCTGCCAGAAGTAGTCGTTGGTGCGGCTTGCCGGACAGGCGCGGCCGGCCTGGGTTGTTGGCCGGGGTGGAGATGCGTGCTTACCGGATGGAACATCTCTGCGACGCCCACCGGCCGAACGTTGACCCCACCCTCTTCCTCGGCGACGTAGTCCTCGCGCGCTTCAGGCCCCATCGCATCCATTTGCATAGACGGTTCCACGTGTGCGAGATCGTAGCGACCGAGATAGCTGACGGCGAGCTCCCGGAAGATGTAATCGAGAATCGAGGTCGCCATCTTGATATGGTCGTGACCGACGACGGGCCCGTTGGGTTCGAAGCGCGTGAAGGTGAAGGCTTCGACGAACTCTTCTAGCGGCACGCCGTGCTGCAAGCCCAGCGAGATCGCAATCGCGAAGTTGTTCATCATCGAGCGGAAGGCCGCGCCCTCCTTATGCATGTCGAGGAAGATCTCGCCGAGCTGGCCGCCTTCGTATTCACCCGTGCGCAGATAGACCTTATGGCCGGCGATCGTCGCCTTCTGCGTGTAGCCGCTGCGGCGCTGGGGCATCGGCCGGCGTTTGGCGATGTACCGATAGACGATCTTCTCGGCGATCTGCATCGGCGTCGCAAAGGGTTGCGGCTGCGAGCCGGTCGCTTCCGCTTCGTTGCCGTCGTTGCCGAAGTCGTAACTCGTCGCCAGCGGCTGCGAGAGCTTCGAGCCGTCGCGATAGAGCGCAACCGCCTTGATCATGCGCGCGTGCGAGTAGCGGTAGGCTTCCTTGACATCCTCGATCGTCGCAGTCTGCGGAAAGTTGATCGTATTGTGATTGACTATGCCGTTGCCGACGAATGCGTGCGTGACTGGCACGGACAGATCGTAGACCTTTGCCGTTCCGGCGTCCTTGACGGACTCTACCGGGCTGAAATGCAGGTTACGGTTTATGACATCGTCGAGCCAGACCGGCAGTTCAATATGGTCGCGTAACTTGGAAGCAGTCTCCCAGGAGACGTGGCGCGTTCGAGGATCCAAAAGGTACCCGTGCGTTCCACGGATGACGGGACTCCGGGGCGCGGACCGTTCAGTCACTCGCGGAATGAGCTCGTAGAGCTCCCGCCCGGTAACGCCTGGTATAACGTCAGCCGTGCTTTGGGAGAATCGGTCGGTCAGAATAGTCCAGGCACGCGCCAGCTTTGCAGGCTCGGGGAACGCTACCAAGCTTAACAACTTCTGCGCCTGGCGCCCCGCGGCGTAGACCTCTCCGTACGTCTTTCCGTACTCCTTGTTAAGTTTTTCTATCCGGCTGTGGACGACGCCAAGATTGGTTAGCACGGCTTGGAGATCGTCGAGCAGCGACGCGGAATCGAGACAGATCGCCCATTTTGCCAGCCCCTCGGTCGTCACGTACGCATCGAGGAAGAGGCCGCTGAGGAATGCAAGCACGTGCTCGCGCCTCGACCCAAGCACCGAGTTGGGAATGCGCTTCTGGCTAGCGCGTGAACCACACTTGAGGTACTCGAGGAACTCTACGAGGGTCTTTGATGCAAAGACAACGCTTGCACAGCGGTCCGCGGATCGCAAGAGCTTGCCTTCGAGTCCGAAAGCCGACCGGGCGGCGTCGAGCACCCGTTGCAGTACTACTTCTACGGAGTTGGTTATTGTGACCGTGTAGTCAGACCGTGACGTATGGCCTTCTGCAGCGTATGCTCCCAGAAAGAACGCGAGATCCGAAGTCATTTGTTGCGGTGTTTCGAACGCCTTTTGATAGCCGTAAGGCGACGATGGCCTAAAATCGCTGAAGGTAGCAGCGTCTTGCGACCACATGTCGTCGCCATATTGCGTCGCTACGTACTCACCGGGCTGAATTTCGGATAGGTGGCGCCAGGCCAGGCCAGTATCCCCACAGACAAGGACACGGTGATTGGGAGTCCCGATCACTCGGTGACCTGAACGGAGCTTGACTTCGCGCACAGCTCGTTCGCCGCCGTAATAGAAAGCGTCCGTCGTGCGTCGCCCGTTGAGAGACGCCACCTCGGTGGCCTGCGTTCTAAACGAATCCGCGGCCTCTCCCCGATGGAGAGACTCGATGCGAACGAGGCCGTGTTCGGTCGTGAGAAGCGTCTCTCCGACCACGCACTTACTGATTGCGCCACTGACAAATGGTTGCGCGGCGGCCATCATGTCGACGTGTGCAAGCGGGCGGATGTAGCGGGAACCGTATTTGCCGCACGGCGTGGCGCAGTCGAAAACCGGCAGATGCTCGTCGTTGAGATACGGCGCACCCTCGACGGTCATTCGGCCGCAGATATGCGCCGAGGCTTCCTCGATTTGCTGCGTGGAGAATCCAAGACCGTCGCGTAGCAGCGAAAAGCTCCAGTCATTGAGCTGCGCTTCAGTTAAGCCGAGGCGTTGTTTGCAGAACTCTTCGCCGAGCACGAACTTATTGAAGACGAACGGCAGCTCGAAGGCGCCCGGAAGTACCGCCTCGATGCGCGCGATCGCTTCATCGTCGAAACCCTTGGCCCGCAGCGTCGCGCGGTTGACGTGCGGCGATTCCTCCAGCGTGCCCGTGCCCTTGGCGTACGTCTCGATCGCGTCGATCTGGTCTTGCGAGTAGCCGAGCTTATGCAGGGCGGCATCGACGGACTGGTTGACGATCTTGAAGTAGCCGCCGCCGGCGAGTTTCTTGAACTTGACCAGCGCAAAGTCCGGCTCGATACCGGTCGTATCGCAGTCCATGACCAGGCCGATGGTGTTGTGCGAGATGAAGCCGTTGGCGAAATACGTGACGTTGGCCGGAACGGAGAGATCGTAGGTGAACTGCTCGCCGCCGTCTTCGTTGGCGGCTACGTCGTCGTAAAAAAACGTCAGCGCGGTTTTTATCTCGAGGCTGCCGGTCTTCTCGAGCAGCTCGCACGCGGCCGTGCGGCTGATCGCACCTGCATGACGATAACCGTAGAGCGCGGTGCGCGGATAGAGCTCGCTCGAATGCGGAACCAGCGTGCGCAGAATGTCTTTTCGCACGAAGACGCGGTCGCCTTTGGTTCCCTGCCAGGTGTCGCACGGCCGAACGGCGCTAGACTTGCGATCGCCGATAAACCCGACCCGTTTAAGGAAGGTGCGCGCGTAATCCGCGTTGCGAACTCGTAACACGTAGAGATCGGCGCCGCTCCAGCCGGATTTGTCGATGCGCGTATTGGTCGGAATGCCGAGCGTGAGAAGTACCGTTCGCACGTCGTCGGCCAGGCTCGCGTTCGCCGTCGAAAGGTGGACGGCGCCGTTGACGACGGTGCCGTCGGCCTCAAAGAGCCCGCGCAAGAACGCACCGTAGACGATCGGATCGTTCGAAGCCAGAATCACGTCGGGAACGTGAGCGACGTAGCTCTTGCCGCGGGAGTCGCTTGCCGGATGGTGTTTGGCGAAGCCGCAGGCTTGCCACCAGATTGCAAGCGGAACCGAATGAATCGCGATTTCGGTATAAGCGCCCTTCTGCGAAGTCGTGGCCTCGATGTTGAAGAGTTGTCGCGCCAAAGCGATCAGTCGATCGCGGACGTCGCCATCTTCGTCGGCGACGCGCAAACGCAAGCCCTTCGCGTACAGCGTGCCGCCGCCCATCGAGTAGCCGACGAGCTCGGCGAGATCGGCGGTCATCGAACTAGGAACGGTGGTCGTAAAATCGGCGGTCCAGTGCTCTTCACCCAGTGGCGGCAGGTTGACGTCGTGCGGACTGCCGGCGAAGCCGCCCATCGAAAGCGCGACGGTGTCGCCCGCCCCCACTTCGGCAAAGCGCTTCCAGATCAACTCGCCCGACCCGCGGTCGACGACCTTTACTCGATGCTCCGGCGTTCCGGTAATGGTATAGCCGCTGTTGGTCTTGATGCGCCTCGTCGGCGAGACGCCATTAATGTAGAACTGGTTCGCGCGCTGCTCGCCGTCGTCGGTGAGGACCCGAACGTCGATGTCTTGCCATTGCCGTCCCTCCACGTTGCCCAAGCGCTGCAAACGCGTGAGGCCGCGATCGGTCGAAATTAATGCGGTGCCGGTAAGGCATCCGGTCGGGGCAATGACGACCGTCTGAGCGTTGCGGAAGCCGGCAACTTCCCCGATAGAAATCGCATCGTCCCACATCTTGCGCGCCAGTGCCCACGTGGCTTGGGTGAAGAGCGTCGGCGCATGGGTCACCGGCGTAACCGAGAGAGCTTCGTACGTTCCGGGATCCGCGGCGTACGCGGCGCTGCGATGATTGCGAATTACGCGCAGCATCGGCTCGCGGTTGGCTTCGAAGCGCGCGAATGCACCGAGATGCTGCGCCATTTCGGCGGATGTCCGGTATGCGGCGCCGGTCATCAGCGACGTGATCGCGGCGCACCACCCAAAACCTTCCTCAGAATCGTAGGGCAAACCTAAACGCATCAGCAGCGTGCCGAGATTCGCATATCCCAACCCCAGCGTCCGGTAGCCGTGATTCTTTTCCGCGATGCGCCTCGACGGCATCTGGCCCATCGTGACCGAGATCTCGAGCGTCGTCGTCCAGACTCGAGCTGCGTGAGCAAAGCGTTGCGCATCGAAGTTGCCGTCGTTGTTGAGGAATTTGACCAGATTGAGGCTGGCGAGATTGCAGTTGTGCGCAATCATGCCCTCGGCGATCACCGAATGCGTGACCGGTTCGGTCACATCATAGACGGTCGTTGTGCCGTCGGGAACGATCGACAGGACCTTCGGCGAGCGCGGGTTCTTGTGGTGAGCGGTGAACTCACTGGCCAACAGGTCCCGCGCTTTGAGCTCCTTTTCCGCCGAACACGGGAAGCCGATCAAGGAGTTGAACTTCCGCGACTGCTGGTTATAGAGGTGCAGCTGGCCTTGCGGAGTCTTGTGCCCCTGGGGATCTGACCACGAAATGCGTGAGGTGATCCCGAGATCGCTCAAGAGGAGCTGCACGGACCGAAGCAACGCGGCAGAAGAAGAGGCCAGCATCACTTCTTTTTCCGCCGCCGCGCCATTTGCGCGAATGCAGCCGTCGGCCGAAAAGAGCCCCTGCAGGTAGGCGACCTTGAGATCCTCTGGCGCCCGGTGAATAGCGCTGGGTACGTCCTTATGCAGGGCCGTCGCTTGTTTGAAGCCGTAGCGCGTTTCGAGATACGAGACAAGCGAGGTCTGCGATGCGCTGGTCTGCATGACGCCGTTGCTCTGCACGGAGATCTGACTCATACGGACATCAATTGGCGGCCCGGAGAGGTTGACTGCCGTTGCTTTAAGGTCGTTGAGTTGCGCGGTCATGAACTCCGCGGTGCGCCGCTCGCGCGGACCGAAGACGAGCGCGACCGTATCCTTATTGAAGACGCCGTCGCCCGTGAGCCATCCGAGCATCTGCCAACGCTTGACGTCGGCCGCATCGGAAGCAAACGTTACCGAGTTGCCCATCTCGCGAATGGCAATGCGATCCAGACCCAGTTTGAGTTCGTCGATCCGCTTCCAACCGTTCTCAGCGGTAAGGAGTTTGTGGTCGCCGGTGGTACGGATCTCGCGCCCGTCGGCCAGCGTCATGCGGAAGACCTCTCGCTCGCCGACCTTCGTTATATAGGCCGGGCGGTGGGCGCTTAGCCTGCGATGGTCCACTTCCGAATGAATGTCGGTTGTAATGAGGACGCGTTGTCCCGACTCTTGCCGCTCGAAAAGCTCTTCGACAGTTCTGAGCCCGTCGGGTGTACTGATTCGCGTCTCAGGCGCAAAGCACGCCGTATCATCGATGAAAACATACTCGGAGCAATTGTGTACCCGCAAACCGTTTGCGACAAAGTGCTGCGTTTCGGATTCGGTCAAATCGAAGACGTCCGCTTGGCCGAGCGGCTCCAACGAGAAGAACTCGTCGCTCAACGTTTCGGAGGCCGGCGCATCGCTGCCGGCGACCAGAGCCAAGGCAGTCGCTTTGACCGAGGACTGATGAAACCCAACCGACCGTTCGAACGTGCCCAGAAACTGCCCGGGAATTCGAAGTAGACCATCGGCGCAAAGATCGGAGCGAATGCCAAACGAGAGGAGCATGTACTGCACTTGCTTCAAGAATGGCGACGATGCCGATTTGAGGTCGATCGAGACCGCGCCGACGCCATCTTCGCAAACGGTCGCGTCGGCCGTGTACAGACCGCGCAGCAGCGCGGCGGTCGTCGGGCAATCGAGATCGTACACGGCATCGGTGAAGATCTTGCGCGCTTTGCCTTCCTCGATCGAGGCATAGTAAGAGCAGAACTCGACGATCGGGCGGCCTCCGGTCGTCCCGTGAATTGCGCTCGTACGATGCATCGTAACCCGCGACATCGAGTGAACCTGCATAGGCGAGACTACCTTAGCGGCGTTGATTCCGGCGGTGATGTCGCCGAGAACCGCGGCCTCGATCTCGTCGCCCTCACCCACCGCCGATCCTACGGCAAAAGCCAAGCGCTCGTCGAGCGAAACGTTGCCGAAACCCGAGCCGTTCAGGGCGAGGCGATCGCCGGGGCGCAGCTCGCGGGCCGCAACGTCGCCGCGGTTTTCCGTCCACACCTGATGGTCGGCGGTGAGGTCGACCTCGTAGCCTCCGGCGGTCTGCAAGCGGTAAATGCTTTTGTTGCCGGTTGGAAAGATATTATTGACGAGATGCGACTTGCCGTCGCCGCCGATTACGAAGACCGCTTTGCCGACGAGTTCGCCAATTCGCATCGGACCATCCGCGGTGGCGATCAGCGTATCGCCTGTGACGCAGGGGTTCGTCGCATTGATGCGGTCGTCGTTCGAACAGGTGTGCCACTCTTGAATTGTGTCGTCGAATTGTAAGCCGGGATCGGCGCACTGCCATGCCGCGACGGCAATCTGCTCCCAAAGGTCTCGCGCCTTGATGCGTTTGACGACGTCGCCGGTCGTGCGCGCGGTCAGCAGCCAATCCTCGTCGCGGTCGAGCGCGTTGAAGAACCCGTTGGTCAGCCGCACGGAGTTGTTCGAGTTCTGTCCGGAGACCGTGATATACGCTTCGGAGTCCCAAGCGGTGTCGTACTGCTCGATCTCCAGACGCGTATAGCCTTGACGCGCATAATCCAGCGCGCTCTGTGCCGCACCGGGCGGAACGCCCGCATCGATCGAGTCGCGAATCGCAATGCGCAGCGCTGCATTCAGGGCGGGATCCAGACGCGCGGCGTCGGGAACGCGGGTATCGTGAGCGGCCGAAATGATGGCGTTGAGCTGCTTTTCGAAAATGCGCGAGCCGATGACTAAATCCGCGACCTTGCGCTCTTCGCGGACCTTCCAATTCACGAACTCTTCGATATCGGGGTGGTCCGCGTTAAGGACGACCATCTTGGCGGCACGGCGCGTCGTGCCGCCCGATTTGATCGCGCCGGCCGCGCGATCGAAGACCCGCAGAAACGACATCAAGCCGCTCGACGTGCCGCCGCCGGTCAGTTTCTCTCCCGCGGAACGAAGCTTTGAAAAGTTGGCTCCGCTACCCGAGCCGCCTTTGAAGATGCGCGCCTCTCGCAGGACGCCGTCGAAGATGCCGCCCTCGTTGACGAGGTCGTCCTCCACTCCGAGGATGTAACAAGCGCTGACCTGGGGGTGCGAAAAGGTGTCGGCCGAGGTGCGCGCCGTTTCGTCGGAGGGATCGACGTACCAGTGCCCTTGCGCGGGGCCGGAAATGCCGTACGCCCAATGCAAACCGGTGTTGAACCACTGCGGTGAGTTCGGCGCGCCGACTTGGCGCGCCAGCATCGCGCACATTTCGTCGTGATAAACTTGCGCGTCGGCTTCCGAATCGAAGTAGCCGTACTTCCAGCCGTAATACGTCCAGCACCCCGCCATGCGATTGAAGACCTCGCGCGCATCGCGCTCGGGACCGAACTGCTCGTCGCGGGGCAGCGCCTCGAGGGCGGCGCCGTCGGCAATCGAGCGCTGGAGCCACTCCGGCACACCCTCCTCGGCCACTTTAATCGTGCACCTGGGAACGCCGGCTTTGCGACAGTACTTTTGCGCGAGCACGTCGAGGGCGACCTGACTCCAGGAGGAGGGAACCATGACGTCCTGTGCCTCGAAAATCACCGACCCGTCGGGGTTGACGATGCGCGAGGTCCGCGGCTCGAAAACGATGCCCGAGTAGGGGTTTTCAGGGGCGGAATAGGTGCGCGAAAACTTCATGTGAACTCCTCGATAATTGCGAACACGCGTTCGAGCGCTAAGGCTGCGCTACTCTCCGATAGGTTACCTATTGTGCCACATCAAGCGGCTTACCACAAGATATTGTGGTTCTTGGTGGAATCCTTGTGAGTCCGCTGTGGTTAGAGCGGTAAAGGTGTGGACAGCTCCCCCAAAGAGCGAGCGGGCGAGTGGAGGGCATGTGGAGAGTCCCGAGGATACCGGGGATAACCTTTGCGAAGGCAAGCGCTATGCTAGGGCCCGATCGTTTCGCTCCACGCCTGTATGACGTGCCTCACGAGGAGCTCGAGGCCGCGGGGATCCGTGGTCTGATCGTGGACCTCGACAATACGCTCCTGGGTTTCCGCGAGACCGAGCTCGGAGAGGAGCACATCTCCTGGGTGGCCCGCGCTCACGAGCGGGGTTTTCGCATCGTGATGCTTTCGAACAATCAGTCGGGCCGGGTCAACCTGCTGGCGGCCCAGCTGCAAGTCGAATGCATCCCCAATGCCCTCAAGCCGCTGCCCTTTGGTTTCTTGCGGGCAAAACGCCGGCTGAACATGCGCCGGCACGAGATCGCGGTGGTTGGCGACCAGCTCTTCACCGACGTCCTTGGCGGTAAGCTGTGCGGGCTCTATACGATCCTGACCGAACCCATCGAGGGCAAGGATTTTCCCGTAACTCGATTCTTTCGTTTCTTCGAACGCTTGATGTTGCGCGGCCGCCGATGATGCGATTGGCGCTGATCGGCGATCCGGTCGAGCACAGCGCGAGCCCCGCGCTGCATCGCGGATTTCTCGAAGAGGCCGGGGTGGACGGCGAGTACGTCGCGATTCGAGTGGCGCGCGGCGATGGCGCTCGAGCGATTCGCCGGCTCCGAGCCGACGGCTTTACCGGCTGTAACGTAACGTATCCACTCAAAGAGGAGGCCTTTGAGGCGTGTGAGGCGCGCACCGATGAAGCGCGACGTATCGAAGCCGTCAACACGATTCTGTTCGGGCGGGAGACTCTCGGAACGACGACCGACGGCATCGGCGCTCGCACGGCAATCGAGACGTTCCTCGACGAGCCGGTCGCGCTCAAGCGGGTCGGGATCTTGGGCTACGGTGCGACCGCTCGCGCGATTCTCGCCGCCCTGCAAGAGAACGATGCGTACACGTTTGTTTGGGGACGCGACGAACAGCGCGTGCTCGAGACCTGCCGCCGTTTTGAAGCGAAGCCGTGGCCGGCCTCCAATCCGCCGGAGATCGTCGTCAGCACCCTTCCGCCCGAAGCGTCGCTACCCAGCGAGCTGATCGCCGAACTTCAAAACGCCGACATGGTAATGGATGCCAACTACGGCGATCGCTCACGACTCGCTCGGCGGCTCAATCGCGAAGTGATTCCTGGCGACGCAATGCTGGAAGCTCAAGCTCGCGCGAGCTTCGATTTTTGGCTCGCTCATCTCGATCGCGTCGCGAACGACTAGGAGAGAGCGCGTCACGACCAATAGCGATTACTCGTTCTCCTAGTAAGCTCGCTCTGATAAAGGAGCCGTCATGCCGATACGAATCTTACTCGTCTCGCTAATTTTTGCCGCGCTCGTTGCGCCGCTGCGCCCGGGCGCCGATCCGGCGGAGCGCGCCAGCACCATAGGGGAACGCGTGTCGCTCAACGTCACCGTCTATAACGGTGGAGCGGCGCTAATTCACGACCGGCGCGTCGTTCCGTTGGAAGAGGGTCTCAACCGGATCGCGTGGCGCGACGTCAGCGCACAAATGGACGCGACCTCGGCGATTCTGGAAGCCGTCGGCGGCAGTAATCTCATCGGCGTGCGCGAGCAAAACTTCGATTACGATCTCTTGGATCCCGACGCGCTGTTGCGAAAGTACGTCGGACGGGAGGTAACCGTCGTCCACGAGGCACGCTTTGCCGGCGAGCGCGATACCCGCGAAACGGCGGAGATCCTCAGCGTAAACGGCGGCATCGTGCTGAAGTATAAGGACGGCATCGAGACCGGCGTGCGCGGTCACATCGTCTTCCCCGATTCCGGAGGCGCCTTTCGCGAGCGCCCGACGTTGGTATTGCAAGTGGAGAGCGAGCACGCGCTATCCGAAACCCTTGACTTGAGCTATCTTACCAGCGGAATGACGTGGAGCGCGGATTATGTCGGCGTCGTCTCCTCCGACGGCTCGCGACTCGGCCTCACCGGTCTCGTCACGCTTTCGAACACGAGCGGCGAGTCGTATGAGAACGCGCGCCTGCAGCTCGTCGCCGGCAACGTCAACGTCGTGCAGGCCCAAGGCATGCTTCGAACGATCGCGCGAGTCACCTCGCAAGCCTATGCAGCCCAAGCCGCCCCAGTTCAACAAGAAAACTACTACGAGTATCACTTGTATACGCTCGCGCGCCCGACAACGATTCTCGACAACGAGACGAAGCAGCTAACCTTGCTGACCGCGCAAAACGTCCCGATTCACGAGACGCTCGAGCTGCGCGGCTCGCCGGACTACTACCGAAACGCCGAGCCGGATATCGGCGATCGCCTGCCCGTGGGCGCCTACGTCTCCTTTGAGAACCGTGGCGGCGAGCTTGGCATTCCGCTGCCCGGCGGCATTGTGCGCCTGTATAAGAACGACTCGCACGGTGTTTCGCAGTTCCTAGGCTCGGATTCGATCGATCACACGCCGAAGAACGAAACCGTGCGTCTGCACGTGGGCGATTCGTTCGACGTTACGGCGCGTAAAATACAGACCGATTTCCGGCTGCTGAATCCGTGCGACAGCGAGAGCTCCTACCGCATCGTGCTGGCCAATGCGAAGACGGCCTCGCAAAACGTGCTGGTCGTCGAACCGATTCCCTCCGACTGGAGCATTCCCCAGGAGAACTTTCCGCATACGAAATCCTCGGCCTCGACCGCCAGCTGGAACCTGCGCGTTCCGGCGGGCGGGCGCACGACGCTGACCTACACGGCGCGCGTGAGCTGGTGCGGCTTTTGAGCACGCGACTGATGAGACACCATAAGCGCGCGAGCTGTCAGATGATATGCACCGGACTACTTGTTATCGCGTTACTCGCAATTGCCCCCATTCGGATCGCCGCCGACCCGCCCGAGCGGACGAGCACCGTCGGGCAACGCGTCTCGCTTAACGTCACGGTCTATAACGGAGGGGCGGCGCTGATTCACGACCGGCGTGTCGTCCCGCTGGAAGAAGGGCTTAACCGGATCGCGTGGCGCGACGTCAGCGCCCGGATGGATGCCACCTCGGCGATTCTGGAACCCGTCGGCGGCACGAATCTCATCGGCGTGCGCGAGCAGAACTTCGATTATGATCTTCTCGATCCCCAGACGCTGCTGCTAAAGTACATCGGCCGGGAGGTGACCGTCGTCCACGAGGCACGCTTTGCCGGCGACCGCGACACGCGCGAAACGGCGGAGATTCTCAGTGTAAACGGCGGCATCGCGCTGAAGTATAAAGACGGCATCGAGACGGGCGTGCGCGGTCACATCGTCTTCCCCGATTCCGGCGGCGCCTTTCGCGAGCGCCCGACCTTGGTATTACAGGTCGAGAGCGAGCACGCGCAATCCCAGACCCTGGATTTGAGCTACCTGACCAGCGGAATGACCTGGCGTGCCGACTATGTCGGCGTCGTCTCCGCCGACGGCTCGCGCCTCGGGCTCACTGGCCTTGTGACGCTCTCGAACACGAGCGGCGAGCCGTATGAGAACGCGCGCCTGCAGCTCGTCGCCGGCAACGTCAACGTGGCGCAGCCGCAGTTGAACAACGCGTATTCGGCGATGGTCAAATCCGGCGTAGGCAGTGACCTTTACGTTTCGCAGGAGAACTACTACGAGTATCACTTGTACACGCTCGCGCGCCCGACAACGATCCTCGACAATGAAACGAAGCAGCTGACCTTGCTGACCGCGCAAAACGTGCCGATTCGGGAGACGCTCGAGCTTCGGGGCTCGCCGGACTACTACCGAAACGCCGAGCCCGATATTGGCGATCGTTTGCCTGTCGGCGCCTACGTTTCGTTTGAGAACCGCGGCGGCGAGCTAGGGATCCCGCTGCCTGGCGGCATCGTGCGCCTGTACAAGAACGACTCTCACGGGCTGTCGCAGTTCCTCGGCTCAGACTCGATCGACCACACGCCGAAAAATGAAACGGTGCGGCTGCACGTGGGCGATTCGTTCGACGTCACGGCGCGCAAAGTACAGACCGATTTCCACCTCGTTGGCTGCGGGGCCGACAGCTCCTATAAGATCGTCCTAGCGAATGCAAAAACGGTGGCGCAAAACGTTCTCGTCGTCGAGCCGATCCCCGGCGACTGGCAGATCCTCGACGAGAACATGCCGCACACAAAATCGTCGGCCTCCTCGGCAACATGGAATGTTTCGGCGCCGGCGGGAGGCCGCTCGACGCTGACTTACACCGCGCGCGTGAAGTGGTGCTTGTGGTAAGCACGGCGCAAACCCGGGCGGGACGTCACTGATCGGGACGGCTTTTGATCGGATATGTCCCCAGGAGCGACCTGCATTGTCTCACGAGGGCCGGAAGGTAGCTCTGGTCTATCTCGAACTGAAACCAATGCTTTTGGGTCAGATGGTTAGGCGTGATCGATACTTCCAGTTTTATGTGCCCTAGGGACTTAGCTTTAAGACTCACTGAAAGCAGCGGCTCCATGCAGTCGAGATTCGCTTTACCGGCCAGACTCCTGTAAAGCCCTTCCGTTTGGACCAGCCATCGATCGAGTTCGGATAAATGAATGATAGGACCGGTCACAGAGACGGTCGCGCCATTTCCGCCGCAATTCGCCGTTACTTTAAGCCAATTCCCGTCCCAGTAGTCATCTGAATCGGGAAACTGCCTTCCGTGGACCCAAATGCGAAGCCCGTCCAGTCTAATGCTTGGCAGCCCGAATCGTTCAAAAAGATCAGTCAACGGCTCACCCCTCTTAAAAGTAATCGCGCTATTGGCTCGCAGTCGGGTGATCTGTGCGTTAGCCGTTCGATGCTGGGTGGCGGAGAGGGAGGGAGTCGAACCCTCGAGAGGCTCATCACCTCTGCTCGCTTTCCAAGCGAGTGCATTCAGCCACTCTGCCACCTCTCCGGATTGAAGCCTGGAACGACTGCGAACTGCCCCTTGGCGCTTGCGCAGCCAACTCCTCGGCAAGAGCCCGTTGGGGTGGACCCGAACGGTTGCGCCCGTGCGCCTCACGCTGATTCGGCACGGGCCGACGGAATGGAATGCGCTGCGACGCTTCCAAGGAAGGACCGATATGCCGTTGTCGGCACAGGGGCGGACCCAGGCGCGGACAATCGCCGACGCCTTGCGTTCCGAACCGTTCGATCGGATCTATTCGAGCAATCTCTCGCGCTCGCTGGAGACGGCGCGAATGCTCGGCGACTCCCGCGGCGCCGGCGTTGTGCTCGACGAGCGTCTGCAAGAGTTCGATTTCGGGCGCTGGGAGGGGCTGACGTGGGACGAAATCGTTGCGGCAAATCCGCACCTCACCGGCCGCGGTGCGACGGCGGCCAAGCTTTACGCGCCCGAAGGAGGCGAATCGTTCTTGCAAGTCTGCACGCGTGTCGAGTCGTTTCTTGACGATCTTACGCAACAAGATATTGCGGCCGCCGCCGTCGTTACGCACGCCGGCGTGCTGCACGCCATCTTCTCGGTGATGGGCCTCGCGCCACCGGAGCGCTTTACGCCCGGCGGCATAACGCGAATCGCTATGGAGGGAGGCGCCGCCTCCGTACTCTCGCTCGACGATCGGCGGCACCTCGATGGCGCGGGTTGATCGCCGCCGTTGGGCGGCGCTTTTTGTCTTGGCGATGCTAACGATCGCCGCGGCCCCTGCCGGGCCGCACCGGCGTACGGTTGTCGGGCACTTCAAGGTACCCAAACACAGCGCGCGACGCCTTCCCAACTATGCCGCAAACGCCATCACCAATCCCGATTTTGAAAGCGGCGACGTTGACCAGGGCTGGCATCAGTGCGGCGACGTGCGCGCGTATGTGACGCGCGATCATCCGTTTAGCGGAGTTTACGACGAGTATTCGGGAACGGCAAACGGCCGGGGGGAACCCCTGGGAAACTCCGGCGTCTGCCAAGAGATAACGATTCCGCCAGGCGGCGTTCTTACCGCGAAGCTCTATCAGCTTTCCGACGAAGCGGATACAACCTATGCATATCAGGAGGCCGATCTACTCGACAATCGTGGATACGTCGTCGTGAATCTCTACAGCTCCGTCAACAACGACCCAGCCTGGCTAAGCGGCACGTGGAATCTCGGCGCTTTTGCGGGACGAACCTACTGGCTGTACTTTGGGGTGCACGGCGACGGCTATGCGAGGCTCTCCACGCAGCAGTTCGTGGACGACGTGCGGCTGGCCGGCACCGCGTCCCCGGCGGCGAAATAGGGACTGGGCGCCCCACGCCGCGAATAAGGCGATAATGCAGTCGCGTAAGATGCTGTGGGTCGGTCTGGGTGTGGGCGTGGCCGGCTTGGCCGCGGCGCTGGCGTACGTGATCTACCGCTTGGCATCCAGCGAGACGATCGAGGATCCGACGACGCAGCGCATCCAATACCTGATCGACGAAGCGAACTCATTGCTCAAGGCGCTTGACGAGCAGCGACACAGCGCCTAGCCCCCTGAGGGCTGGCTCCGAACTTGAGATCGAATTTACGGATGTTCTGGCCAACGGGCAAGGTGTCGGCCGAGCGTCCGGCATCGTCGTTTTTTGTTTTGGACCACTGCCCGGCGAGCGGGCGCGCGTTCGCATCGAGACGGTCAAACAGCGCTACGCGGTCGCCGAGATGCTCGAGTTGCTGGTCGAGTCGCGCGAGCGAGCGCGTCCTTTCTGCCCGGTCTTTGGAGCATGTGGCGGATGCCAGCTCCAGCATCTTGCCTACGACGCGCAACTGAGGTGGAAGCGCGACGTCGTGCGCAACGCCCTGCTGCGCATCGGCGGGTTCCCGGAGGTCGAGGTACGCGAAACGATCGGCATGGACGAGCCGCGCGCTTACCGGAACAAGATGGCCGTCGTCGTCGACCAGAGTTCGAAGCCGCCGGCCTTGGGGTTTTACAAGCAACGCTCCCACGAGGTCGTTCCGATCGCCGCCTGTCCGATCCTTACGCCGCAACTCGACGCGGTACTTGCCGCCTTGGTCGAGCAACGCGGGGATTCAACCATCGCTGCAATGCTTCGCGGGGCGCGTCATCTGGTTGCGCGCGTCGCCCGCGCCACCGGCCAGGTCGTGCTTACGGTGACCTCGGCTGGGGCGGTCGTGGACGCGCCAAAAATCGCGCGGTCGTTCCGGCAGAAGCTGCCCGCGGTGGTGGGCGTCGGCAACTCCTACGGTCTCGCCAGCGAGAACGCCATCCTTGGCCGGCACTATCAGTTGCTCGACGGCGAGGGTGAGATCGAAGAGTCGGTCGGCGGCCTGCGATACCGGATCTCGGCCGCGTCGTTCTTCCAAATCAACGTCGAGATACTGGAGCGAATTTTCAACCTTATCGAACCATGGCTGAAACGCCCCGGCAACATCGTCGATCTCTACTGCGGCTCGGGAACCTTTGCGCTCTACTTTGCACGGCACGGCTGGAACGTTACGGGCATCGAGGAGAACCGGCATGCGATTGCCGAAGCCGAGGCCAACGCGCGCCTCAACCAGTTAGCGGATCGCGCCCGCTTTGAAACTGGGCGGGTCGAGCAGATGGCCGGCGTCCCGCGGGTTGCCCGCATTTTGCAAGAGGCGGACGTGGTTTTTCTCGATCCGCCGCGCAAAGGCTGCGACGAGGTCGTCCTGAGCGCAATCGCGCAGGCTCGCGTTCGCAACGTTTGGTATCTTTCTTGCGACGCGGCCACGCTCGCACGGGATTTAAAGTTCTTGGTATCCAAGGGCTATCGCCTCGGTGTGGTGCAGCCCTTCGATATGTTTCCACAAACCGGGCACGTCGAGACGCTAGTCCAGCTGGAGCATTTTGAGATTGACACCCGACACGATTGACATCCGTTACGTCGCGAAGCTGGCGCGCATCGCACTGACCGACGACGAGATCGAACGTTTTTCAAAGGAGCTGGGCGAACTGCTCGGGCACGTTCGCGCGCTCGAAGAGCTCGATACCGCCAGCGTTCCAGCAACCGCGCAGGTCGTCGAGTCGCGCAACGTCCTGCGTGAGGACGTCGAGCGGCCGTGCCTCGATCGCGAGGTCGTCCTCGAGAGGGCTCCGCAACGACAGGGCGGATTCTTTCGCGTGCCGCGCATCATCGCCGAATGACCGCCGCCGAAATCGCGCGCGATGTGAGCGCCGGGCGCGTCAGCGCCGCGGAGATCACGGCGGCGACGCTAGCGCAGGTCGACGCCGTCGAGGGCGAGGTGGGCGCATACCTCACCACGCTCGGCGATCTGGCACGATCCTGTGCCGCGCGCGTCGACGAGCGTATCGCGGCCGGAGAACGACTTGCGTTTGCGGGCGTACCGATCGCGGTGAAGGACAACATGTGTCTGGATGGCACGCGAACGACCTGCGGCAGCCGGATATTGGAGCACTGGATCGCGCCCTACACGGCCACCGCCGTTGCGCGGTTGCTCCAGGCCGGCGCCATTCCGGTCGGCAAGGCCAACTGCGACGAGTTTGCGATGGGCAGCTCGTGCGAGAACTCGGCCTTGGGCGTCACGCGCAATCCCTACGATTTGGGCCGCGTCCCCGGCGGATCGAGCGGCGGCTCTGCCGCGGCGGTCGCCGCGTACGAGGCCGCAATTGGATTGGGAAGTGACACCGGCGGTTCGATTCGGGAGCCGGCCGCATTCTGCAACTTGGTGGGATTCAAGCCGACGTACGGTCGAGTTTCGCGCTATGGTTTGATTGCGTTTGCGTCCAGCCTCGATCAAATCGGGCCGCTGGCACGCAGCGTCGAAGACGCCGCGCTCGCCTACGATATCATGGCGGGGTACGATCCGATGGATGCAACCTCGCTCGACCGGCCGGTAGAACGCACCGCGGATTCGTTGCGCACCGATCTCGCGGGCCTGCGGGTCGGCCTCGTGCGAGAGTTCGACACCAAGGCTTTGGGCGAACGTTCCGATGCGCTCTATCGCGAGGCCTATCGCGATTTGGAGCGTCTTGGAGCCGAGCTGGTCGAAGTCTCGCTGCCGGCTGCCGATTACGGGCTGGCAACCTATTATCTGATCGCACCGGCGGAATGCTCGTCGAATCTTGCGCGTTTCGACGGCGTCCGGTANNACGTACGCGCTCTCGAGCGGCTACTACGATGCCTACTATGTGCGCGCCCAAAAAGCTCGCACCTTGATCGCTCGCGATTTCGAGCGCGCCTTTGCGCAGTGCGATCTCATCGCGTGCCCGGCGGCAAGCTGCCCGGCGTTTGAGTTCAACGCCAAGAGCGATCCGTACAGCATGTATTTGATGGATTACTACACGATTCCAATGTCGCTGGCCGGTCTGCCGGCGCTCTCGGTTCCGTGCGGCTGGACAACCCCCGAAGGCGGGCGGCTCCCGATGCCGATCGGGCTGCAGCTTTGCGCGCCGCTCTTCGGCGAAAAACTTCTGCTCGGCGCGGCGCACGCGTACGAGCGTGCGACCAATCACGCGAGCGCGCGCCTACCCGAGACCGGAGCCGTGCGCGCGTGAATACGGTGTACGAAGCCGTCATCGGGATCGAGTGTCACGTCGAGCTGAAGACGGCGACGAAGATGTTTTGCGGATGCCGCAACGAGTTCGGCGGCGAGCCGAACACCAAGACCTGTCCGGTCTGTTTGGGTATGCCCGGCGCGTTGCCGGTGCCCAACGCCAAAGCGATCCAGCAAATCATCCGAACCGGCCTCGCCTTCGGCGCCGAGATTCCCGTCTTTTCGAAGTTCGATCGAAAGAACTACTTTTATCCGGACATGCCCAAGGACTACCAGATCTCGCAGTACGACATGCCGCTAACCGTCGGCGGCGTCGTCAAGTATTGGCTGGAGGACGGCACGATGAAGCAGTGCCGTCTGACGCGGGTTCATCTGGAGGAGGACACGGGGAAATCGACGCACGCGGGTTCCGGCGACGGCCGCATCGCAGGCAGCTCCTATTCGCTGCTCGATTTTAATCGCGCGGGAGTCCCGCTGATGGAGTGCGTCTCGGAGCCGGAGCTGCACAGCGCCCGCGACGCCGTCGCCTATTTGGAATCGCTTCGCCTGACGCTACTGGCCCTCGAGGTCAGCGACGTGAAGATGGAGGAAGGCTCGTTGCGTTGCGATGCAAACGTCTCGATCCGACCGGCCGGCACGACGGAGCTGGGTACGAAGAGCGAGATCAAGAACATGAACTCGTTTCGCTCCGTCGAGCGCGCGATTGCCAGCGAAATCGCTCGTCAGATAGAAATCCTCGATTCGGGCGGGCGCGTCGTGCAAGAGACCCGTGGCTGGGACGAGCAGCACGGCGTCACGCATCCGATGCGCAGCAAGGAAGAGGCGCACGACTATCGCTACTTCCCCGATCCCGATCTCGTGCCGCTCGAGGTCGCCCGCGACGACGTCGAGCGCTTGAAATCCGGACTTCCCACGTTGCCGTGGCAGCGCTTCGAACGCTATACCGGTGAGTTCGGCCTGGGCGTCAAAGCGGCCGCGCAGCTCATCGACAACATTGCGCTGGCGCGGTACTTCGACGCGGTCGTTTCCCACAGTGGGAATCCGCAGCAGTCCAGCAACTTCGTCCTTGGCGAGCTTTCCCGGCTAGCCAACGAGACCGGCGTCGACGTCGGCGATTCCAAAGTNNATTGCGCTGGTCGAAAGCAAACGGATCAACTCCAATATCGCCAAAGAGCTGCTGGGCCGCATGTGGAAAGGCGCCGGGTCGCCCAACGCGATCGTGGAGCGTGAAGGTCTCGCGCAAACCAGCGATCCCTCCGCGGTCGAGCCCTTCGTCGACGAAGTGCTCGCAGCCAACGAAAAAGTCGTCGCCGATTATAAGGCGGGTAAGGTGAACGTGCTGGGTTTTCTCGTCGGCCAAGTGATGAAGGCTTCGCGGGGGAAGGCCGATCCCGCGCTCGCCAACGAGCTGGTAAAGAAGAAGCTCTCATCCTAACCCGCCGCCGTCGATGATCGTCGCCGATTCTCGCACGCTCGAGGCGCTCGATTTTGCCGGCGTGCGCGATCGGGTCGTGAGCGCGACGCGCACGCAGCGCGGCCGCGCCTTGGCAAGCGATCTGCTGCCGCATTCCGATTTCGACGTCGTGCGTCGCGAGCAGCTGCGCACGGAGGCGATGCGCTCGCTAGCCGCCAGCGCCGACGTCACGATCATGCCCGCGGTCGAAACGGTCGCGCTGACCGAAGCCGCCAACGTCGGGCAAACGCTCGGCCCCAGCGAGTTGCGGGCAATCGGCGACACGTTGGCGGCTGCGGCGGCTGCGTATAAAGCGGTACGGGAGCACCCGGATTTAAAGGCGGTCGTGGCGCCGTACACGCCGCTGCGCGAGCTGCAGCATTCGCTCACCGACGCGATTGACGAACGCGGCACGGTGCTGGATCGGGCCTCGCCCGCGCTGCGTCGAATCCGGCGCAGCCTCATCCAGGCGCAGTCAGCCGCGCGCGACCGCATCAGCGCGATCCTGCTCGGCGCGAAGTATGCCAAAGTAATCCAAGATCGCGTCGTCACGATTCGCGACGGACGCTTTGTGATACCGGTCAAAGCCGAACTCGCAAGCGCATTGCCG
This sequence comes from Candidatus Cybelea tumulisoli, assembly GCA_003167155.1. Classification (GTDB taxonomy): domain Bacteria; phylum Vulcanimicrobiota; class Vulcanimicrobiia; order Vulcanimicrobiales; family Vulcanimicrobiaceae; genus Cybelea; species Cybelea tumulisoli. The sequence continues at coordinate 1,595 of PMTY01000023.1, read as the reverse complement.
GGCATCGTTCACGACACCAGNNACGTCGAGGTCTTGGCAGCGCTGGATCTGCTCGCAGCGAAGGCCGAACTCGCCCGCGTGAGCCACGCGATCATGCCGGAGTTGAGTGAAGAGCCGACGGTTGTAATTACCGGCGGCCGGCATCCCTTGCTCGACGAGCGCGCCGTTGCGCAGTCCTTGATGCTCGGCGAGACAACGCGTCTGCTCGTCATCAGCGGCCCCAATATGGGCGGTAAGACCGTCGCCTTAAAGATGACCGGGCTCTTCGTGGTGATGACGTACTGCGGGATGCAGGTGCCCTCCGGCGCCGGTACTTGTATCGGCCGCTTCGAACGCGTGGTTGCCGACATCGGCGACGAACAGTCGCTGGTCGCCAACACGTCGACGTTCTCGGCGCATCTGCAACGGATGCGCGAAGTGATGGACGGCGCAAATGCGCGCACGCTGGCCATCGTCGATGAAATCGGCGGCGGGACCGAGCCGACAGCCGGCGTCGCGCTTGCCATCGCGATGCTGGAGTCGCTGCTCGCCAGCGGTGCGCGGGCAATCGTTTCGACGCATTCCACGGAGCTTAAGCTCTTCGCGCACGCCACGCCGGGCGTCGCGAATGCCAGCGTGCGCTTCGATCCGGCGACCTTTAAGCCGACCTTCGAACTCGACCTCGGCGCGCCGGGCCAATCGCTGGCCTTTCCGCTGGCCGCCCGGCTTGGCATCTCGAGCGAGATCGTGGATCGCGCGACGGCGCTGATGGAGCACCGCGAGCGCGATTACGAAGCGGCGCTGGCCGAGCTTGCACTGCGCAACAGCGAGTTGCGCGAGGAGCGCTTGCGATTCCAGAGCGAACGACGCGAGCTTTCGGGCGAGCGCGAACTGGTGGCGCGGGATCGCGCCGACCTCGACGCGGCGCGCCGGCGGTTCGGCACCGGCGCCGAAGAACGCTTGCAGCAGGCACTTCGCGACTTCGTGCGCGAACTCGCTCGCCGCTCGGCGGAGTCGGGCTCGCAACGATCGGGAACGCGCAAGGCGCGGGTAACGCCCTCGCAGACGGCATTGCTGTCGCAGACGATCGAGCAGATTCATCGGGACCTTGGAATTCGGCCCGAAGAAGAGCGTGCGCGTGACGAGCGAACCTACGCGCCCGGCGATCGCGTTCGCATTCTCTCGGTGAACCAGGAGGGTGTCGTTGCCGAGGATTGGGACGAGAGGTTGCTGGTTGCGGTCGGTTCAATGAAAATGATGGTGGAAAAGAGCGACGTCCGGCGCGAGGCAGGCGAAGCCAAACGCGTCCGAACCGCAACGCGGGGCGCGGATGCGCAGATGGCGGCTGCGGGTCGCACGACGGCGGCGCTAGACGTGCGCGGGAAGCGTTACACGGAAGCGGAGCCGCTGGTCGAGCGCTGGATCGACGATGCCTTGCTGGCCGGTAACTCACCGCTACGGTTGATCCACGGCAAGGGAACCGGCTTGCTGGGTCGCGGCTTACAGGAGTACTTGCGCTCTCATCCGGCGGTGACGAGCTTCCGTTACGGCACCGAAGAGGAAGGCTCCAGCGGCGTTACGATCGTCGAGCTGCGGTCGTGAACGCAAGCGTTGCG
>PMTY01000189.1 GCA_003167155.1 Candidatus Cybelea tumulisoli | reverse complement strand
CTCATCGCCTTGAGGCTGGCGTCCTGGGTCTGCTTGATGGCCTTGAGGCCCTCTTCCTGAAACTTGTTCATGTAATCGGTAACGTTGACGGTCATGTGCTTGCTATCTCCTCTGCTTTAGTGATGCGCTAAGTATACCAAGCAGATGCTGCGTCTGTCAACTACCAGCCGTAAAACTCCGGTAAATCCGGATCAGGCTTTCCTTCTGGTCGTTGGTCAGCCGAGGGTCGACTTTTATCGCATGCTCGACCCCGTGATGGCTCTCGTCGCGGGGGCCCGAGTTGTCCAGCAAGCCGGCCTGCGAGTACATCGTCTCCGCCGACAGGTGCAGCGCGTTGGCGATGCTTTTGAGCACATCCGCCGAGGGTTTATAGAGCCCGCGCTCGACCTGACTCAGATAGGGATTCGAAATCTTGGCGATCTCGGCGAGCTGTCGCATCGACAAGTTGGCCAGCTCTCGCTGAGAGCGGATGAAGTCGCCCAAACTGCGCCAAGCGCCACTAGCCGGAGTCCTCTCCTCGTCGTCACTCACAATCGTGCCTCTTTCCTTACCTTGTCACCCTGAGCGCAGTCGAAGGGTGACCCCTCCTCATTCCGGACATAGCGCCCCGGAGCCGGCTCGCCCGCCGGCAAATCGTAGGGCGCCCGAAGCGGTCCGCCACGACCCTCGGCCCAGGCGGCCCAATCTTCCCACCACGAGCCCTGATGGCGATCCGCGCTCTCGAGCCACTGGTCGGCGCTCTCTCCTCGAGTCGTGTGCGGCTTGGTGTAGTGCCAGGTCTTCTTGCCGCCGGGCGGATTGACGATTCCAGCGATATGCCCGGAGTTGGTCAGGACGTATTTCGACTCCCCGCCGACATGTTGGGTCGTCAGATAGGTCGCGCGCCAGGGCGCGATGTGATCGGTTTCGGCGCCGAGCACGTAGAGCGGCGTCTCGATCTTGCCGAGATCGATCGGGGTATCGTCGATCACAAAGGCGTTGGGCTTCACGATCGCGTTGTGCAGATAGCAGGCCCGCAGATACTGCGAGTGCATTGCGACCGGCATGCGCGTGGAATCGCTGTTCCACGCGAGAATGTCGAACGCGGGCGGCTGTTTGCCTTTAAACCAGTTGTTGACGACGTAACTCCAAATCAAATCGCTCGAGCGCATCCAGTCGAAGGTCCGCGCCATCTCCGCAGATTCGAGATAGCCGCGCTCGTGCATCCGTTTTTCGAGCCGCGCGATCGTATCTTCGTCGGTAAAGATGCCCAAATCGCCCGGCATGCCGAAATCGATCAGCGTGTTGGTTACCGAGGCCGAAGCGACGCGATCGGCTTGGCCGTGCGCCGCGAGATAGGCTAGCGCGATCAGCGCCATGGTTCCGCCCAGACAGAGCCCCGAGAGATTGACTTGGCGCGCACCGGTAATCTCTTGCACGGCATCGAGCGCCGCAAGGATCCCGTCGCGCAGGTAGTCGTCCATCGTTAGCTGCGACTGCGTCACGTCCGGATTGCGGTACGAAATCATGAACGTCTGGTGCCCGTGCTGCACCGCCCATTCGACGAACGAGCGTCCCGGGGCTAAGTCCATGATGTAGTATTTGTTGATCCATGGCGGGCTGCAGAGCAACGGGATCGCGTGGACCTGCGGCGTCTGCGGTTCGTAGGCGATCAGCTCCATCAGCTCGTTGCGCATGACGACGCGCCCCGGCGTCGTAGCGATATTCACGCCCAACTCGAAGCCCGAACGATCCACCTGTCGCGGATACCCGCCGTTGTTGGCGACGTCGTCCAAAAAGTTTTGCAGACCTCGCACGAGGCTGAGCCCCTGGGTCTCCGTCGCCTCTTTGACCACGCCGGGATTGAGCCACGGGATGTTGCTGGGAGCGAAGGCGTCGCACATCAGCTGCATGGCAAAGCGCGCCTTGTTGCGGGTCGCTTCCGGCAAGCGCGCCGAGGCGACGAGCTGCAGCGCCGCGTCGGTGCGCGCGCGATAGTCTTCCACGACGCCGGCCAGGATCGGATTGGTGCTCCATTCCTGGTCGGCAAAGCGCTTGTCGGACACAAATGGTGAAGCCGGCGTTTCGCCGCCGAGGCGGCGCAGCATGTTGAGGCCGACGTTTTGCTCGGCCAGCGCAAAGCCCGCAAGCCACGTGCTCATCCGCATCGGATCCATCATCACGTCGGCAATGACGGCGCGCAGCGCATCGGTCAACGACGCCGGATCGAGCCCCGTAATATCGATACCATACTTCAGCTCTTCAGGCGGCATCTTGTCATCGGTCATCATTACATGTACCAGCCGCCGTTGATGTTGTAGACCGCGCCGGTAATGTACCCTGAATTCTCGTCGAGCAGAAAGCGCACGAGCCGCGCGACCTCCTCAGGTTGCCCAAGCGCCCGTACGGGCGTCTGCGCGATCGCGGTCTCGATCGCCAACTCCGGCATCGCTTTGGTCATGTCGGTGTCGATGAAGCCGGGCGCGACGGCGTTAACCGTGATGCCGCGCTTGGCGACCTCGAGCGCGACGGTCTTGGTGAGGCCGATCAACCCCGCCTTCGCGGCGGAATAGTTGGCCTGTCCGAAGTTTCCGGCTTCACCCACGACGGAGCTCACGTTGACGATGCGGCCGAAGCCCTGCTCCACCATCGTATCCAGCACGGCCTTTATCATAAAAAATGGTCCTGACAGATTAACCTGTAGGACCTTTTCCCATTCGTCGACCGTCATCTTTCGGACGGTGTGGTCGCGGGTGATCCCCGCGTTGTTGACCAGGAAATCGATGCGTCCGTACTCTTTTCGCACGGCGTCGACCGTCTCCCGACATTGGTCGTAGATACTTACGTCGCTTTGATAAAAATGAATTCTTGAAGCCGCCCCGTTGAGCCGCGCCGCCAAACCTTGCGCGCGCTCCCGGTCTTCCGGCAAGCCGAGCACGGCCACGGTCGCACCGTCCTCCGCTAGAAGCGTGCTGATCGCGCCGCCGATACCCCGAGCTCCGCCGGTCACGATGCCGACACGTTCACGAAGAGATAAACTATCCACACGCTAGATTTACCCAACTCTTGCCTGATTTACCTTCTTAACTCCCAGTGTCATGGCAGGCTGGTCGAAGCACCTCTTGTCATGCTGAGCGCAGTCGAAGCACGAAGCAGCCCGTCGTCGTGCTGAGCGCAGTCGAAGCACGACAGCGCTTATTTCGGCGCGACGCTAACCGTTACGTCCCAGAGGTGGTCCGCTCGGAAAGGCTTGCGGGTTTTCAGAGGCGCACCGCCGCCAGGATACTTCCATACGCCGATCCTACGCGGGCTGAACTCTTCCTTCTTGATCTCGTACGGCATAATCACTTTACCGGATCCGATCCAGAATTGGCTTCCGACGGGCTCATCGATCGGGCCGCCCAGAGTGACGGTATTAACGACCCTTCCGGTCGAGCCTGAAACCGCGACTTGGTAGATCGCGTCGGGCACGTCGCCATCCTCAAGCGCCAAATACGTCCCATCCCATTGAAGCCCGCCCGGGCCGCCGATGTTTTGATCCACCGCGATGTTCGAAAACGTACTGCCGCCCCTAGGAAGTTCGGAAAGCGCAAATCCGCCGGACTTACTGCTCTCGCCGTCGACGAAAAGATTGCCGTCAGCGTCATACGCGCACGCATTGGGATAGTAGAGATTCGGGCTGTATGACTCCGGTGAGCCGCTCGCGTCGGGAAAGATCGCGACGCCCCCCGGATCGTTGTTTGCTACGGCCAAGTTTCCCGTGGTCGGGTCAATCGAACAGCTGCGTGGATCCGACTGGGGATCGCTCAGCGTTCTAATCGGATCGGTGCCCCCGTGGGCATACTCAACGATCTGCGCATACCCGTAATCGGTTACGAACACATTGCCGTCGGCATCGCTGCAGACGCCGACCGGATAGTGCTCGTCGTAGATCTTGCCGAGGAACTTGCCAACGGGATATTCGAAAACGTAGATGTATCCGATCGATGTCGCATACAGCAGCGCTTTCTGCTTTGCTTCCGGTAGCATCCACGAGCCTCCACCCGTGGGGGGCGCAAGGCGCTCCGCTGCCGGCGAGCACGCGCCCAAAGCGATGACGCAAAGAACCGCGACCGCAGCCCGCAGCCTCACGGCTTTGGATAAGCCAGCACGTAGATGTAGGCTTTGCTCTCGAGGTCGCCAGCGATTGCCATGCGAGCAGTTGGCCCCGCATCCGCCCAACGCTGCGAGGGCGCGTAGCAGAGTTGGATGCGATCGGTCTTCTTGAGCTTGACGAGGAACTCGGTCTGATCGTTCGCCGGATGCGGCGTCGTGATTTCGAAGGAAGCGCCGCCGGCAAGCGTGACCGTGCCGCTCCCCGCATGAGTCTGATCGGCGGCCTGGTGGATGTGCGCGATGGTCGCCGGGGGATCGCAATACATGAATGGCATGGCCTACATGTCCAACCCGCCGTTGACGTGGTAGACCGCTCCGGTGATATACGACGAGTCGTCTTCCAAAAGGAAGCGCACGACGCGCGCGACTTCGCTGGGTTGCCCAAGTCGCCGCTGCGGAATCTTCTCGACGACTTTTGCGAGCGCCGCCTCGGGAATCGCCGAGACCATTTCGGTGGCGATGAAGCCCGGCGCCACGCAGTTGACCGTGATGCCCTTCTGCGCCATCTCCAGCGCCAAGCTTTTTGAAAATCCGAAGAGCCCCGCCTTGGATGCGGCGTAGTTCGCTTGACCGATATTGCCCGTCTCGCCGATGACCGAGCTGATGTTCACGATGCGCCCCGAGCCGCGTTCGATCATGTGCTCCAGCACCGCCTTGGTCATCTGGAATGCGCCCGAGAGATTGACGTCGAGCACCTGGCGCCAATCGTCGACGGTCATCTTCCGAACCGTCTTGTCGACGGTGATGCCCGCATTGTTCACCAAGTAATCGATGCGGCCAAAACCGTCCATCACTTCTTGAGCGACGCGATTGCAGTCTTCGGCGTGATCGACGCGCCCTTGATGAATCGAAACTTTTGCGCCCTTCTCGCGCATCGCGCTAGCAAACCTTTCCGCGCTCTCCCCGCCGCGGTTATATCCGGCGGCGACCGACGCCCCGCTCAGCGCCAACATCTCCGTGATGGCCGCACCGATACCGCGCGTACCACCCGTCACCAACGCCACACGCCCCTCGAACATTCAACCCTCCTTCAGCATCGCTCAACTATAGGAGCGGTGCTTCGGCTTAGGGTCGCGGTGTCATGCCGCCAACCGGCAAAGGCTCGCCCGCCGCGCTCCAGAAGACTAACCCGTTACTTTTTCCCGTTCAGAAAGGATCCAGAGCATGCGCGTATTTTTCGCTTCCCTGTGCGCCACCGCCGTTGCGGGGTTCATCGCATTTCCGGCTCCCGCGAAGGCGGCCGACACGATGCTGACCGGCCAAATGGCCGGCTTCAACTATCTGCTGGGTGCACCGTGGACGTGCACAACCCAAGTGCCGGCGATGCACGATATGCCCGCCCACACCGACTCGGCCACCGTCACCTTCGAGGTAGCGCCCCGCAATATAATTCACGACCACGTTTCGGGTGCGAACTACATGGGCGACGACTACTTCGGCTACAGTTCGAGAATGAGCAACTACTGGACCACCAGTGCCGACAACCAGGCCTCCTACGGCATCCAGACCTCCACCGACGGACGCACGTTCACCGGAACGATGCACATGGGAATGATGGCGATGGACGTTACGACGACCTACGGCAAGCCCGGCGCCAACAACATCAGCATGACGCAAGTGATGTCGGGAGGCGGTCAGTCCGCCACGCTCAGCAGCAGTTGCACGCGTTAGTAACGTAGCGGTGGTGCGAGCGCGATGCGGGTAACGGTTGTTGGCGCCTCCGGCTTCATCGGCCGTCACGTCAGCGCGGCTCTGCGCAACCGTGGGGATGAAGTCGTCGAAGCGAGCCTTCGCAACGTGGATGCTGCAACGCAGGCATGCGAAGGCTCCGACGCCATCGTGCAGCTCGCCGGCGCCCCGGTCACGACGCGCTGGACCGCTCGCGCCAAGGACGACATTCGCCGTTCGCGCGTCGACGCAACGGGCGCGCTCGTCGATCGTCTCGCCCAAGTGCGTACGCGCCCGAAAGTCTACGTGAGCGCCTCGGCCGTCGGCTACTACGGCGCCAGCGAGACGGCGACGTTCACTGAGTCGAGTCCTCCGGGAAGCGACTTCCTCGCCGAGGTCTGCGCCGGTTGGGAGCGCGAGGCGTCACGCGCCGAAGAACTCGGGATGCGCGTTGCGTGCATTCGAACCGGGGTCGTGCTCGGCGACGGCGGCGGCGCGCTCGCGCGTCTCCTTCCGATTTTCAAGCTAGGACTCGGCGGCGTGATCGGAAGCGGGAGACAGTGGAACTCGTGGATCCACATCGACGACGTCGTTGGAATCTATCTTCTCGCAATCGATCGAGCCCAAGGCGCACTCAACGCAACTGCCCCCGAGCCGGTGCGTAACGTCGATTTCACGTGGGCGCTCGCATCGACACTGCACCGCCCCGCCTTCCTCCCAGTCCCGTCATTCGCGCTTCGCACCCTCTTCGGCGAAGGCGCAACCATCCTCACCACCGGCCAACGCGTCCTCCCCGAACGCACCCTCTCGCTAGGCTACAAGTTTCACTATCCTCAACTCGCCCCCGCGTTGTGCACACTGAGCGCACCAGCAATGTCATCCTGAGCGAAGTCGAGGGACGAAGCCCCCCATTGTCATCCTGAGCCTGTCGAAGGATGACGAAGCGGTAAGCTTGGCTCGAGATAAATTCCGTGGAAAGACGAGGTACGCCAGAAGGCTGCATTCTAAGGTGTGAATCTCAGGGAATGCCGGGACGATAATCTGAAAGGCGTCCTCGTCAGGTTCGAGCACGACTGCGTAGCGCAAAGCCACCCTTGCGGTGTTACGGCTTGCAATAGCCCCAGCCGGTCGCCGCGGGCAGAGCATCGGCGGCGTCGCCTGGTCTGGCGATCCCGGACCGCAACTCACTCTGGACGACGCGAATGAAGTAATCGGCGACCTTGAGATCCGTGGTCGCAGCCCGAGCATCGCACGCGTTGAGCCCATGATCCTCCGCCGCTCCGAGTTCGTATGCCGCCTGCTCGAGATTCGCGTTGACCTCCTGATAAGGTGACGTCGGATTCCCCGCGCTTGGGAGACGCCCGACGCGATCGAGAAGATCGTGCTCGCCCTTCCCCCATTGGTCGCCAAGTCTCGCCGACAGTTGCGAATGGTTGACGCCCATCGCAATCTGCACGATGACATCGCGCAGCGTCGAACTCAATCGCACGTACTCTTCCACCAACGACCCAAACGCAACGTTAAGGCTGGCGTCGCCGAGCTTCTCACCCGGCTCAGCGCGCGCCAACTCTCTCGTTAGAATCCGAATCGTAATCCCCGGTGAGCCCACGACGTTCGCGCCGGAGAACGTGAAGTCGCCTCGAGGAGTAGAGATCGTTCCCTTCAGCTCGCCCCGAACCGTAATCGCGTAATCACCCAAATCGCTAAGATGAAATCCCCACAAATCGAGCTTCGGCCAAGCCTCATCGTCGTAGGGGTACGGATACCCCCAGCCCATCTTCGTCGTGCCGAGCGGAATGCGATAGAGCCCCATCATGCGGACCATAATGCAGGGTCTGCTGTTGCTCGTTCTGATGGCGCCGTCGCTGAGGACGCTGAGGACAAACGGACTGCAAGTTCCGTCGTAATACAGCGGGGAACCAATCAGATTGGTTACGACGAATCGAACTCGAACCGGTTCGCCCGCGGCATAGACCGAGCGATCCGTCTCGACGCGAACGTTCATCACCTTCTGCGATTCCGCCAGCGTGATTTGCGGCGCCGGCGTCGCCGGCGGTACGAGCGTGATTTCGATGGGATTGGATTCCAGAGTCACGCGTTTGCCGTTGATCACCGGATGACCCGTGATGCGCAGCGTATACGTGCCGACCGCGAACTTGTAAGACGGCCGGAGCTCCAAATTGCCGTACAACGACGACTCCCCAAAGACCAGCCGGCTGTCCCATGGGACGGCAGATGATTCAACGTGATTGGGAGCCGGAGGAACGCCCGCGACGACGCTTCCGGTCGCGTGGTCCACTATCGTATACTCGTAATCCCTATGCGGCGAACCGAAGAGTACGCTATGCATTACGCCCGATACGTCTCGTAATTCGACGTTAACATCGATCGGCGCGCCAAGCTCGATTTTGGATTGCTGCGGAGTCACCGCCAATGCAAAGTCGTCACTAGTCGGGCCGGCGGGCGTCTCATGCGACGAGCTCGGAGGGCGTCCGCTGGACCATTGAGTAGAGTCTGCAATCGGAAATCCAGGCGGTTCCACGTTAATCGTTATGACGTTTGAACGGAATTTGGTCGACGACGGAAGCTGGACCGAGCCGTCATCCAACCAGAGGCCACATGTAACCGTCGCCTGCACCGAATACGAGCCGGGTCGGTTGATCTGCACAAGCCTGTCCAGGCGAAGTCCCGCGTAGTGCGACCACTTCGCAGGCATGGCAACCCCGCCCAAGCTGGTGAAGGCGCTCAATTGCATTTGCCAGTTCGGATACAGCGGAACCGCGCGACCCGTGCCTAGGTCGACGACGCTTAGCTCGTAGTTCTCCATGAAAAGATTCCCCAGCTGCAGACCCTGGCCCGAGAGATTTCGCAGTTCGGCAACCACCCAAATTGGCGAACCAAGCCTATAGACGGAACGGTACGGCATCAACGACACCGCCAATCCCGCAATCGGTGGACCGGCCGGCGCGTCGCCTGAAGCATTGTACGGATCGACCTCCGGTCGCTCATCGGGAACCTGCGCCATCGCGATAATTAAAAGCAGCACCGCGACCAGAGCCTTCCTCATTCCGATATAATACTCCAAGAACGCTGCAACCTTGAAGGGAGCCCCCATGACCATTCCGCGACTGCTTACCGCCGTTGCTGCCACCGCAAGCCTACTCGCAGGCTGCGGCGGATCGCCGCCACCCAACGCGCCGGGTGCGGTGCCGCAAGGCCGCGTCCAGAGGGCCACCACCTACGGGAGTTGTCCGACGGTGCCAGGGGGTACGGGGATTCTGCCGGATGGCGACTTCTCGCAAGCGATGAATCCTGGCGACCACAACCTTACGCCGAGTAAGGGCACCGTTTTCGCGCCCGATTGGAAAGTCTCTAAGGGTAATATTGATTTCAACGGCACGACCTACTGGGATATGGACGGCCTCTGCAGCGTTGATCTCGACGGAGACCTCACCGTAGGCGGCATCGAGTCGAGCGCCTTCCACGCAGGGAAGGGAACCTACACGCTGTCCTTTGTGATGTCGGGGAACGGCCATTGCTCGCCGACGGTCAAGACGATGAAAGTCTCCATCGATAGGCAGTTCACGACCTTTACATGGAACACGGCGAGCGGCTACGACGTTCAGAATGGAGACTACGCAACCGAAACGTGGGGTTTCTACGCGAAGCCGCCGTTGTCGGTGCTGAAGTTTGTCAGCGAAGACCCAAAGGGCAGCGGCTGCGGCATCGTCATAGCCGGCTTGTCGATTACAAAGAACTAGCCCGGGGGAATGACCTCTAGGCGTCGAAAAATCTCGGCCAAATGCGGAACGTCGAATAAGTGGGTGCCGTCGTGATGCTCGCGTCCCTCGTCCTTGCTGCGGCATTGCCGTCAACGGCGCCGCTCGCCGGGCTGCACTATCTCGTCGGTACGTGGAACTGCACGTACCACGCGGGAGCGGTACGCTTTGCCTACGATGCCACGTACGCTTACGATCGCAATGGCCACGCGTTGCGGCAGATCGCTTCCTGGTCGGGCGGCAGCGACGAAGAGCTACTCGCGTATGACTTGCAGCACGGCCGCTGGACGGCGGTCGTTCTCGACGACCAAGGAACGGCCACGATCATCCGCGCGACCGGCAGCGATCCGAACCACATTGCGTACCACAGCGTCTACCCCGACGCAAGCATCGCCGTAACGTTCGATCGCATCTCGGCGACGGAGTACACGCTCCACGGGACCGTGCGCGCCGGTGGCAAGACGATCACCTCCATCGATACCTGCTTGCGCGGCGCGCATTAGGCGCGTCGCATCCGCTCTGAACGGAGGCTACCATGGTTAAGGACTTAGCATTCGTCGCCTACTCGGTGCGCGACATTCCTCGCGCCACGGCGTTCTATCGAGACGTCGTTGGATTGCGGCCTGGACAGATCTTCGGCGATCACTGGGCCGAGTTCGATATCGGAACGACAGCCTTCGGGGTCGGGAACGGCGAATCGCTCGGCTTCATTCCTGGACAATCGAATGGCGCGATGTTCGAGGTGGACGATATCGACGCGGCGCGAGAACGCTTGATTGCCGCCGGCGCAGGCGACGTCAGCCAGATCAACGAGTTTCCGAGCAGCTGTCGTTCGTGCTTCGCAAGCGATCCCGAAGGGAATCGCTTCGGCCTGCACCAGCGCCTCTGAAGACGGCGGTCGCTACGCGTGGTCACGAAAAACACAAAACAATGGCCGATGAGTCAACGTCGGTTTCTCGCTGCGGTTGCCTCGTTGTTGGTTGCGTCGGCGATGTTGGCAGCCTGCACCATTACCAAACCTACACCGGCCGTCATTCCCGACGACGGCGTCCGCCTTCTGTCCGCATCCACAGGGGCCGACAAGATTACCCACATAATTTACGTCATTCAAGAGAACCGAAGTTTTGACGGTCTTTTTAAGGGTTATCCTGGAGCCGACACCGTTTCCAGCGGCAAGAATTCAAAAGGACAGATGATTACGTTGCACCCGGTGAGTCTGCGCGTCGTTTATAATCTCGACCACAGCCTGAAAGCAATGTTGACCGATTGCCACGGCACGGGAAAGCTGCCGGGAACGGATTGCCGCATGGACGCTTTTAACAAAGAGATCGATTTCAGCAGCACGGGGCCCAAACACCCGCAGTATGTCTACGTACCGCGCGCAGAGTCGAAGCCTTACTGGGATATGGCGCACGAAGGGGTGCTGGCCGACCACATGTTTGCGTCGCAGCTGGACGAAAGCTTCGTTGCCCACCAGTATGCGATTGCCGCGCAGGCACACTCAAGCGTAGGTCTTCCGAAGACACTTTGGGGTTGTGCCGGCGGCCCGGATGACACAGTTCCAACGATTACGCGCCTTCGCACGATTGGCACACGGCAGACCGCGTGTTTCAATTACAAGACGCTTGGGGACGAGCTCGACGATGCAAAACTCAGTTGGCGCTTTTACACGAGCAAATATACGTCGCCCAACAGCGGCATCTGGTCGGGTTATCAGGCCATACACCATATTTTCAACGGTCCGGATTGGCGCAACGACGTCATCGTTCCGCAGAAAACGTTCCTAACCGACGTCGCCGCCGGGAGGCTTGCAAACGTTACCTGGATAACGCCAATGTGTCCCGACTCGGATCACTTGTCGTGTGGCGGTGGCTATGGGCCGTCGTGGGTTGCGTCGATCGTCAATGCGGTCGGCACCAGCAAGTTTTGGGACAGCAGCGCCATTTTTATCCAGTGGGACGACTGGGGCGGCGTCTACGACCACGTGCCGCCGCCGCATCTCGGCTACGACGGCCTTGGATTCAGGGTTCCGCTGATTGTCATTTCGCCATACTCAAAGGGCGATTACGTATCACACGTGCAATATGAAACTGCAAGCGTCTTGCGGTTCGCCGAAGATGTGTTCGGCTTAACGCAACTTTCAACGGCCGACACCCGCGCGACGTCACCGGCGAAAGATTGCTTCGATTTCTCCCAAAAGCCGCGCAAATTCGTACCGATTCAAGCGCCTTTTGGCCCGGAGTTCTTCCTAAAGCAGCCCATGGATCCTCGCGCGCCCGACACGGAATAAGTCGCTTGCATCCCTACCCGAAGCGGCCGCTGATATAATCCTCAGTTCGGCGGTCGCTGGGTTTGGTGAAGAGTTTGCCGGTGTCGTCGGCTTCGATTAAACGCCCGATCCCCGTTTCGTCGGCGAGCATGAACGCGGTGACGGAAGAGACGCGCGCCGCCTGCTGCATGTTGTGGGTTACGGCGACGATCGTGAACTCTTTACAGAGGGATGACATCAGCTCTTCGATGACCGCGGTGGCGATCGGATCGAGCGACGCCGTCGGCTCGTCCATCAACAGAACCTCCGGCTGCGCCGCGACGGCGCGCGCGATGCACAGACGCTGCTGTTGCCCACCCGAAAGACGCAGCGGGCTCGTTTTGAGCTTGTCCTTCACTTCGTCCCAGAGGGCCGCGGATCGCAGCGCGCGTTCCGCCGCCTCCAATTTTCCCCGGCGATTCAAGCCCTTGGGCGCGCACGCAATCGCGTTATCCAAAATCGAAAGCGTTGGAAATGGATTGGGGCGTTGAAAGACCATCCCGATGCGCCGCCGGATCGCCATCGGATCCATGTCGCCGCCATAGATGTCTTGACCGTCGAGCAGCACGCTGCCCTGAACGCGCGCGTCGAAGTTGATCTCGTGAATGCGGTTGAGACAGCGCAAGAGCGTCGTCTTCCCGCACCCCGAGGGCCCGATCAATGCCGTCACCGCCTTGCGGCGGAACGCAATCGTAACATCCGCGACCGCTTGGCGACTGCCGTAGTAGGCGCTGAGCTCTTGCGTCGCCAGAAGCTCCCCGGCGGCGACGGTGCTCATGCTTCGAGCCCACGCATGGCGCGGCGTAACATCAGGCGCGCGCCGAGGCTGAGAACGAAGACGGCGCCAATCAACAGCAACGCGCCGCCCCACGCCTGCGCCTGCCAGTTCGGATACGGCGAAATGGCGTATGTGAAAACTTGGAGCGCGAGCACGGCCATCGGCTTATTCGGATTTGTCTCCCAAAACTGACTTCCGAAAGCGGTGAAGAGCAGCGGGGCGGTCTCGCCGATCACGCGCGCGATCGCTAAGAGCAACGCCGTAATGATCGCCGGCATCGCAGTGGGAATCACGATCTGAACGGTCGCGCGAAAGTTCGACATTCCCAACGCCAACGCACCCTCGCGCACGGTCTGCGGCACCGAACGAATCGCCTGTTCCGACGTTCTTACCAGCAAGGGCAGCATCAACATCATGAATGCAAACGAGGCGGAGAAGGCCGAGAAATGTCTTAACGGCGCGACGAGGACGGCGTACGCGAATAAACCGATGGCGATGCTGGGCACGCCCGAGAGCACGTCGGAAAGAAAGCGCAGCCCCTCGGGAATCGGTCCGCGCCCGAAAAGCGAGAGATAAATGCCGGTCAACAGGCCGATCGGAACCGCCATGGCCGTTGCGAGCCCCAAGATGATGAACGTTCCTAAAATCCCATTTCCTACACCGCCCCCCGGCACGCCGACCGGATGTGGAAGCTGCGTGAGAAAGTCCCGATTGATCGCTCCGGCGCCTTGCACGATAACGTAACCCAAGATGATCAGCAGACAGACCGCTCCGATCACGGCGCAGGTTAGCGCCACTCCGACTCCCAGCCCGCCGATGATGCGGCGCCGAGCCAGGTTGCGGTTCCTAGACGCGCTCTGAGCCACGAACGCTCCAAATCATCAGTCGCGCTAACGCGTTGACCACCATGCTCACCAGAAAGAGAATCAGGCCGAGTTCGATGAGCGCGCTGGTGTAGATGCTCGTCGTGGCCTCCGTAAACTCGTTGGCGATCACGCTGGCCAGCGTGTACGACGGCGCGAAGAGCGACGACGAGATCTCCGGCCGATTGCCGATCACCATGGTGACCGCGATCGTCTCGCCGAGCGCGCGTCCGAGCGCCAGCACGCACGCGCCGAAAATGCCGACGCGGGCCGCCGGCAACACCACGCGCATCGCGGTTTCCCATTTCGTCGATCCCAGCGCCATCGAGGCCTCGCGCAGGTCGCGCGGGATCGCCACGATGACGTCGCGCGAAATGGCCGTCACGGTCGGAACGATCATCAGCGCGAGGATGATGCCGCCCGTCAACAGCCCGACGCCATAGATCGGCCCCGAGAAGAGCGGCGTCCAGCCCAACACGTGTTGCAGCGCCGGTCCGAGCGTGGTTCGCATGAACGGCGCGAGCACGAACAGGCCCCACAAGCCGTACACGACGCTGGGAACCGCCGCCAGCAGTTCGATTAAGAACGAGAGCGGTTGCCCTAACCACCGCGGGGCGAAATCGGCAAGAAAGACGGCTGCCATGATCCCGATGAAGGCCGCCAGGACGATCGCGATCAGCGACGTCATGACCGTGCCGAAGATCATCGGCAGCGCGCCGAACTTACTGGTGATCGGATCCCAAGAGCTGCTGAAGATAAACGCGGGCCCGAACTTGACGATCGAGGGCCACGACCCCAGCACCAGCTCGACGAAGAGCCCGACGATCAGGAGCGCGAACAGAATGCTCCCCGCGTAGACGACCGCGGCAAAGCCGCGATCCGCGGGGCTAACGAATCGCGCGACGCGCCGAAACCGCGGCTCCGCTGTCACTGTGTCATCCTGAGCTTGTCGAAGGGTTACCGCTGCATCTGCCCGAGCGTCGCTGCCGCAGCCGCTTGCACGTTGCGAGGCAGCGGAACGTAGTCAACCGACTTGGCATTCGCCTGTCCTTGGGGGCCGACTAACCACGAAAGCACGTCGTAGAGCTGCTTGGCTCGGTCGGTGGGCTTTTTATAGACGACGACCCAGGAGTATCCAGAGATCGGAAAAGCGCCGGCTGCAGCCGAATCAACGATCGAGAAGTTCGTCGCGCTCACCTCGGGCCTCGAAGCCGCTGCGGCTGCGACGGTCTCCGGCGTGCAGGATACCCACTTGCCGGCCTTGTTCTGCAGCATCGCCGCCGTCATACTATTCTCGACGACGTAGGCCATCTCGACATAGCCGATCGCACCGGGCGTGCTCTTCACTTGTCCCGCCACGCCTTCGTTGCCCTTAGCCCCGACCGAACTCGGTGCCGGCCACGAAACGCTCTTGCCGGTTCCGACTTTGCTCTTCCACTCGCCCGAGACGTGGCTCAGAAAATCGGTAAAGATATAGGTGGTGCCCGAGCCATCGGAACGGTGCACGACGATGATGGACATATCGGGAAGGTTGACGCCCTTATTCAGCCTGGCAATCTGCGGGTCGTTCCACTTGAGGATCTTGCCGAGATAGATGTCGACGAGGACTTGACGCGTCAAGTGGAGCGTCGTGATGCCCGGCAGGTTGTAGGCAATCGCCGCTCCACCTAAGGTTGCCGGTATTTGGAGGACCGGACCGGGAGCCCGCGCGAGTTCGCCCGCATTCATCGGAACGTCGGTGGCGCCGAAGTCTACGGTTCTGGCCGTAAACTGCGCGATGCCGCCGCCGCTGCCGATGGATTGGTAGTTGACCGTAACGTCCGGATTCTTCTGATTATAAACGTAGAAGGCTTTTGAGAAGAACGGGTAGTCGAACGTCGATCCTGCCCCCGTGAGCTGCGTTGCAGCGGCGGCCGGAAGGGTCATTGCCGCCACAACGGCCAGCGAGAAGCAACAGCGACGCAACGAACGTATCACAAGAAACTCCTTATTCGGTAGAAAATTGCGGCCTTCGTCCGCGGGCGAAGGCACGTTCTAGTTGTAATGCAACACGATTAACGTGACGTTAAGACCAGGTCCGGACGGTGTCATGCGGAGGGTGTCGAAGGGACGGCCCATGGTAACCCTCGCCGAACTGCGGCATACCGCGGCCCACGTCCTCGCTTACGCCGTCCAAGACCTTTTTCCCGAGGCGAAGCCAACGATCGGACCGGCAATAGAGAACGGATTCTACTACGATTTCGACCGGGACGAGCCGTTTACGCCCGACGACCTCGAGCGCCTCGAGCGCCGGATGTCCGAGATCGTCGCGGCCGACTATCCCATGACCGGCCGCGAGGTCACGCGCGACGACGCGATCGCCGAGTTTGCCGGCAATCCGTACAAGGTCGAGATCGCGCGCGAGATCCCCGAGGATCAGCCGATCACGCTGTACACGATCGGCGAGTTTACCGATCTCTGCCGCGGCGGCCATGCGGAATCCACGGGGGCAATCGGCGCGTTCAAGTTGACGAATGTGGCGGGAGCCTATTGGCGTGGCGACGAGCACAAGCCGATGCTGCAACGCATCTACGGCACGGCGTGGTACGATCGCGAGGAGCTTGAAGCGTACTTGGCGCGTCTCGAGGAGGCGCGGCGGCGCGATCATCGCAAGCAGGGCCCCGAGCTCGACCTCTTCTCCATCGAGGAACAGGCCGGCGGCGGGCTCGTCTTCTGGCACCCCAAGGGCGCGATCGTCCGCGGCATCATCGAGAACTTCATTCGCGAGGGGCTGCGGGAGCGCGGCTATCAGCCGGTTGTGACGCCGCACATTGCCCACGAGCGTCTCTACGAAATCTCAGGTCACCTTGATAACTTCGGCGAGAACATGTTCGGCCCGATCGAGGTGGAAGGGCAGCGCTTTCGGCTCAAGCCGATGAACTGCCCCGGCCACATCCTCATTTACAAGGACCGGTTGCGCAGCTATCGGGAGCTCCCGCTGCGCTTCTCGGAGTTTGGGACGGTCTACCGTTTCGAGCGCTCGGGGGTGCTGCACGGCCTCAACCGGGTCCGCGGCTTCACGCAAGACGATGCCCACCTCTTCTGCATGCCCGATCAGCTCCAGCACGAGTTCGAGCAGACGCTCGATGAGGCGCTCCGGCTCATGAAGGCCTTCGGTTTCGCCGATTTCCAATACGTGCTATCTACGCGCGCCCCTGAGGATCGCGGCGAAACCGACGCCATCGCCGAAGCGGCGATTAGAAATGCGTTAGAACGTTACGACCTGCCCTTCGACGTCGACGAAGGCGGCGGCGCGTTCTACGGCCCCAAACTCGACGTCAACGTGAGCGATGCCCTCGGCCGCCCCTGGCAGCTCGGGACGGTGCAGGTCGACTTCATTTTGCCCGCTCGCTTCGACTTGAAATACCGAGCCGCCGACGGCCAGGATCACCGGCCGGTCATGATCCACCGCGCCTTGGCCGGATCGCTCGAGCGCTTCTTCGGCATCCTCATCGAGCATTACGGGGGCGCGTTTCCAGCCTGGCTGGCGCCGATTCAAGCGGTCGTCACACCCATCTCCGAGCACGAAATGGGGTATGGTCGTGAAGTGGTCAACCGCCTCGAAAAAGCGGGCTTCCGGGCCGAGCTTGACGAATCAAACGAAAAGCTCGGCTACAAGATTCGGCATTGGAAGACTCAGAAGGTGCCGTACATCTTGGTCGCCGGCAAGCGCGAAGTCGAGGACGGTACCGTCAATGTCAATCAACGCGGTATCGACGAGAAACGAACCGTTTCGATCGACGGTTTCGTTGACGAGTTAAAGACTGCGGTCGAGGCGAGACAATGAGAAGGATAAAATGCGACGCCCGCGCCGTTTTTGCGGCGCTCGCTCTAGTCCTGGCTTCCTGCCAAGGCAGCGGCCTCGATAGTGGCATGGGCGACATGTCGCCCCCCGTCTCGCAGCCCGGCGCGATGAATGCGGGCGGCATCAACAGCGGCGGCCCCAACGGACTCAACAGCGGCATGAACGGCAACATGGGCGGTCCGACCGTCGGCATGAACGGTCAAGAACAGCTGGCCAATCCCGGAGCGACGTTAGCGCCCAACGAAGCTCAATATCCGATCTCTCAGGGACCCGCCGGGATGAAGTGTCCCAACGTGCAGCTCTTCAATCAGCAGTACACCTGCAACCTCGCCTTCAACATGCCCGCACCATCCCCGTCCCCGAGCGGCTCTCCCGGCGCCACTGCAAAACCGACCGCGAGCCCGACGCCCTCGCCGTCGCCGACTGCGTCATCCGATGACGATAATAGTGACGACGACGATACGCCGAGCCCGTCGCCGAGTCCGGGCGGAATGATCACGCTGCTAACCGAGCCGCTGCCCAAAGACGTCCCATCGATGGTCAATCCCAATTCGAGCTTCATGCGCGTGACGCCGCTGATGGCGCTTCGCCTGCAGAGCAATACGGATTTTGTGCTTGGCGGCGGCACGACACTCCAGTACACGCTGCCGGCGATGCAGTTCAGCGGCCGCGTCTTCGCGCTGCAGCTCTTCAACGAAACGTCGCTGCGCGGCAAGCGCACCGATCAAATCATCGGCAACTACGCGAAGTGGACGTCCCCGACAAATACGAGCAACACCGTACAATTTACGTTTAACGTCCCACAAGTGACCGTGCGACACACCCAAGTCTGGCTGCTCGCACTCTACGGCGCCCAACTCCCCCCCGGCAGCACCCCAACTCCCTCGCCCTCCCCGTCCCCCACAACCGCACCCAGCTCCTCACCTTAGCCGACTCCCACTGTCACGCTGAGCGCACCCCCAGTGTCATCCTGAGCGCAGTCGAAGGACGAAGCGCGAAGGATTTGTCATCCTGAGCCTGTCGAAGGATGACAAAGCACCAACCTCGACATACCCCAAATGTCGTCAGCGGCGCGCAAGACCTTCATCGCGAGTTTTCTGGGATGGTCGCTCGACGCGTTCGACTTCTTTCTTCTCACCTTCGTCGTCGGGCGCATTGCGACGAGCTTCGGCCAAGCGATCCCGCAGGTCGCGCTTGCGATAACGCTGACGCTGGCGTGCCGCCCGATCGGCGCGCTGCTCTTCGGCTGGCTTGCCGATCGCTACGGACGGCGCACGCCGCTGATGATCGACATCGCGCTCTACTCGCTGCTCGAACTCCTCACGGCATTCTCGCCGAACTTCACTGTCTTTCTCGTGCTGCGCGCGCTCTTCGGCATCGCAATGGGCGGCGAGTGGGGACTCGGCGCCGCGATGGTGATGGAAGTGCTCCCGCCGCAACGCCGCGGCTTCTTCAGCGGCCTACTGCAACAAGGCTATATGTGGGGCTATCTGCTCGCGGCGCTCGCGTATTTTCTGGTCTTCAACTTTACGCATTGGGACTGGCGCGGACTCTTCGTGATCGGCGCACTGCCGGCCGGACTCATTCTCTACATCCGCTCGAGCGTTCCTGAATCTCCGGTCTGGCTGGAAGGCCGCGCCCGCCGCGTCTCGCTACGAAAGGACTTTACCCTGCAATCGCTGCGAGGGTACTGGCCGCTCTTTATCTATTGCGTCGCGTTTATGGCCGCGCTCAACGCGATGTCACACGGCACGCAAGACCTCTATGCCACCTTCTTGCAGAAACAGCACGGATTCTCAACCGGCCAAACGTCAACGCTCGCGATCGTCGCTGCCGTTGGCGCGATTATCGGCGGCATGACGTTCGGCGGCCTCTCGCAACGCTTCGGGCGCCGCCCCGTCGTGATGGTCTGTGCGGTACTCGCCGCGTGCATGGTCCCCCTCTGGGCGTTTAGTCCGACGATCGCGCTCCTCGCCGCCGGCGCCTTCGGGATGCAGTTCGCCGTGCAGGGCGCGTGGGGCGTGATTCCCGCGCATCTCAACGAACTCTCACCGCCCGAAGTACGCGCAACCTTCACCGGCTTTACCTATCAACTTGGCAACCTCGTAGCCGCCGGTACGGCACAACTCGAAGCATCGCTCGCTCAACACTCCAGCTACGGCGAAGCGATGTCGCTCGTAGTTATCTTCGTTCTCACCGCAGTATTTGCGCTAAGCGCGATCGGCTATCTCGTCCGCCCCGAAAACCGCTTCGCCCCCCTCGCAGTCCCTTCGTCATCCTGAGCCTCTCCCGGTGTCAGACAGTACGCTTCAGCTATGAGCTTTCGGCGAGCGCGTCGTTCGGCTGAGTCCACCATGTGTGGCTATCGTCACTGAGCGACGGAAACGGTCACACCCGAAACCAGGGGATAGCGCGTCGCTCCGGCCTTTTTTATAGTGCGGCCGGGCATGCCGCCACCCCCTGGGTTGGGCCAAAGAAAGGCCGCCTCGTAATGGCGCGGCTTAGCGTGGCCCACCCCTATGATTGACGTGCCCTGGATCCACGTCTCACCAGAATAGTCGTTCATCGGACTGCTCAGCGACGCACTGCTAATGACCGTGGCGTTGCTGCCGGTGATGCGCAACCGGTACAAGGAGATCGGTTTTAGATAGGGATCCGAAGTCACTGCCATGTGTTTCCCGTCCCACTGCACGGTTGGCCAGATACTATTGCTGCTATACAGCTTCGCATTGAGCGTGATCTGCTCGAAATCGGCGCTCCCGCTCGCCAGTCGAACCAACACCTGCTGGTCCGCATAGTGACCGTTTACGGCCGTCAGATACAGGTCGCCTCGGTCGTCGTAGCCGCAATAGTAAAACCTATACTCGGAACTGTAATACATCGTTGGATTTCCCGAAGCGTTCTTGAAGATCGCAACGCCGTCGCCGGACGCGGCTAAATCGCCCGTTGTCGGGTCAACCGCACATCCGAGAGCTGTCTTCGGGTCGTTGAGAGTAGCGATGGGGCTGGTGCCGCCGTGAGCGTACTCATAGATCGTGCTTGAAGTCATTGATCCGTTCGAGTACGCGACGATAAAAACGTTTCCCGCAGGATCCGCGCACTCGCCGAAGGGCTGAGCAAAGCCTGTTAATGTCTCGACAAGACGACCTTGCGGATACGTATAGACATACGCGCTTCCGTTTCGACCGTTAGGCGAGGCGGTAACGTAAAGCAGTTCCCCTTGTAACGCCTTGACATTCAATAATAATCTAGCAGTGGAACGGCCTTGAGCTCGGATAGCGATTGCAGCATTGGGGGCGCCGACCTCAGAAGTGGTGGAGGAACCGCAGCCGGAGAATATTATTGCGCTCGCACAAAGTCGCACGGTAAAATGCTCAAAATGGTAGATGAACATTGCTGTTACCTGACTCCCGCGCTTGAGCGCGCGCCAGCACCTCAGCGCCCTAGTGCGCGGGTTTCGCGAATGAGTCGTGCAGCAACGTGAAGACGTAGCTGGCGCTGCTTGCCTCCGTGCCGCCGGCCGTTGCGACGTCGGCGCGTATGATGTCGGGCACTTCCATCGCGCGGTCGTAGTTGATCGTGATGTCTGACGTTTGGGTGTTAAACCCGCCGTTGTGGAGCTCCAGCGTCTTGATCTCACGGACGACGACCTTTTTGCCGTCGCCTGCGTCGACGAGCGTAAAATCTTCCTCCAAATTAAACTCGTCGGACTGCTCCTTGCGCTGCCAATGCCCTTGCGCGTCCCACGGTGCGGCGTCGATGAACTGCCGGCCGAGATAGCCGAGCAGAAGCCATTCCGCCGCGCCTGGAGTGGCCGTGGATGGGCAGAAGACCGCCGTGCTGCCGTAGACGTTGCAGGTGTACGCTGCGCGCGGCCGCGGCTCGGCTTGTACTAGTTCGGAAATGCGCACGACCAGCGCGCCGTCCGGCGCGACTGAGAGGATGTCGACGAACATCGTGCCGCTGCCGCCTTCGGGGGGCACCACGTTCCCCGCATTGTTAACCGTTTGCACGCCCGAGGCGCCCTTGACCGTGTAATTCTGCAAACCTTCCACAGCGACGTTGAAGGAGTACTCCAAATGTCGCATCGGCTTGCCCGATGAGGAAACGGGCGCCGGCGTTTGGGCGGTCAGCCCCGCAACGCCGCAAACCGAAAGCAACAGAACGATCCCTAAAGTTCGCACAATCTTAGCTCAACGTTTTAACGACTCGGCTCGTTACTTCCCCCTACGCGTAGTGCCGAATCAAACCGTCGCTAGCGGAAACTTCGAGCAGTTCTTGGGCCGAAACGGTGTGGAACGACATCACGATCATATCGCCCTCAACGGGAAAAAACTCGTGCGGTACGCCGGGCTCGATAACGAACCACCGCTCGCCGGTCGAATCGTCCCCAAAGGCAACCATCTCGCCAATCGTACCGCCGATCCGCGAACGGCCGCGGCCTTCGATGACGGCCATATTCTGAACGCTGTTGGGATGGTAGTGTGCCCCCGACCAGCGCTCCGCGCGCAGCGCAAAGATCCACGCCGACTGAATCTCGTCCGGAATGTCGGGCACGTTCCCTACCTCGATCGTCGCCCAAACAAACGGCTCCTCCGACGCCCGCAACTCCAACTTAAGCCGCTCGATTGTTGCGACGACATCCGCGCGCGTCACGAGTTCCGCCGCGGCGCGATCCATCATGCGCTACTGTCCGCGGAGGATCTTCTTGAGGTGAGCGACCGCCGCCGAATGGATCTGCGAGACGCGCGATTCTGAAACGCCGAGCACGGTCTTAATCTCGCGCAAGCGCTGGCCTTCGAAGTAGTAGAGTTGGATGACGGTCCGCTCTTGCGGCGGCAGCGACTCGACGGAACGCACCAGTTCGGCGCGCAGTTCGTCGTGCTCGAGATCGCGCGTGACGTCGCTCCCCTCGTCTTTGAGCGTATCGGCCAGTGCGAGGCCCTCGCCGCTCTGATTCGGGAGCAGTTCCTCGAGCGAAACCAGTGTCGCTCCGCGAGCGTGCTTGACCGTTCGGTCCAACTCCTCGGGGGAAAGGTCTAAGTGCGCCGCCAGCTCCTCGTTGGTCGGCGCGCGGCCGAGACGCGTCTCCAGGTCTTCGTAGGCCCGTTCCAGCTCTCTCGCGCGCTGGCGGATCGTTCGCGGAACCCAGTCCAGCGATCGCAACGCATCGAGAATCGCCCCGTTAATCCGGGTCACCGCGTAGGTTTCGAACTTGACCGAGCGGCTGCCGTCGTACTTCTCGATCGCATCCATCAAGCCGAAGACCCCGTCGTTGATCAGATCGTTGATGTCGACGCTGGACGGCAGGTGCATGGACATCCGGCCCGCGACATACTTGACGAGGTGCAGATACTTATGGACGACCTCCTCGCGCGTAAGGAGACTACCGCCGATGTCGTAACGGCGGTTGGTGGGTGCGCGCGCCAGCGATTTGCTCACGTCTTTCCTTCCGCAATACCCCGGCTGGGGCAGGAGTCCTCGCGAAGCGGGCCCCGGCCGCGTCTCGTAGGACTTGCGCGACCCGCCGGAGTAGGCAAGCCGGTCGGCCCTCCGGGGCCAGTATTTTTGCTTAACTGAAAGATAAGGATGACCGCACAGACAGCGATTTCGGCAGGTTTAATAGGTGGCATCCTGGCGGTGCTCTATGGAGTCGCGCTGACCTTCTGGGTACTGGCGCAGCCCGCCGGCAATCAGCGCATGCGCGAGATCGCCGCCGCCATCCAGGAAGGCGCCATGGCCTTCCTCGCTCGCCAGTACCGGACGATCGGCATCGTTGCCATCGTGCTGGCAATCGTGATTCTTTTTGCTCCGACCCTAGGCAGGGAAGCGGCTGTCGGCTTCTTGATCGGCGCGATCCTTTCAGGCGCCGCAGGCTTTATCGGCATGATCGTCTCGGTACGTGCCAACGTCCGCACGGCCGAAGCGGCGCGCAGTGGCCTCGGTCCCGCACTCAACGTCGCCTTCCGCGGGGGCACGGTCACCGGCATGCTCGTCGTCGGTCTGGGCCTGCTCGCGGTCTCCGGCTACTACGCCATCTTGTTGAAGGTCAACGCCGGCGACGCCGCGACCTCGCTCAACGCGATGGTCGGACTTGCCTTCGGCTGTTCGCTGATCTCCGTCTTCGCGCGTCTCGGTGGCGGCATTTATACGAAGGCCGCCGACGTCGGCGCCGATCTCGTCGGCAAAGTCGAAGCGGGAATTCCCGAAGACGACCCGCGCAATCCGGCCGTCATCGCCGATAACGTCGGCGACAACGTCGGCGACTGCGCCGGCATGGCCGCCGATCTTTTCGAGACCTACTGCGTAACGACCGTCGCAGCGATGTTGCTTGGCAACTTGCTTTTCGGGCAGAAGCTGCCCGACGCGACGACCTTCCCGCTGCTGCTCGGCGCCGTCTCGATCGTCGCCTCGATCATCGGCGCGCTCTTCGTCGGCGTCGGCGGCGTGCAGCGCAACAAGATCATGTCCGCGCTCTATCGCGGCATGGCCGTTACCGGCGTGCTGGCCCTGGTGGGCTTCTACTTCGTAACGCAGCGGGTTTTCGGCGACCAAACCCTCGTCAATGCAAACGGCATCTTTATCTGCGCCATCATCGGCGTCGTGATTACCGGCCTGATTACGGTTATCACCGAGTATTACACCGGTTCGCAGTTCCCGCCGGTGCAGCGCATCGCGCGGGCATCGGTCACCGGCCACGCGACCAACATCATCGCCGGCCTTGCGGTCTCGATGCAGGCCACGGCACTTCCGGCCCTCGTCATCGTGGTCGGTTTGCTGTGCAGCTTTGGGCTCGATGGCGTTTACGGCGTCGGCATCGCCGTTACGGCCATGCTCTCGCTGGCCGGAATCGTGGTGGCGATCGACTCCTTCGGCCCGATCACCGATAACGCCGGCGGAATCGCCGAAATGGCCGATATGCCCGAAGACGTTCGCAACGTCACCGATCCGCTCGATGCCGTCGGCAACACGACCAAGGCCGTCACCAAAGGCTACGCGATCGGCTCGGCAGCCCTTGCGGCCCTCGTGCTCTTCGCCTCGTTCCTGCAACAGCTCACCAACCACCGATGCGGCGCGGGCGGAACGATGGAATGCATAGAAGGCGTGCGCAACCTTTTCGCGGTCGGAAATCCGTACGTGCTCGCCGGCCTCTTTATCGGCGGTCTNNACTACGGCACGACCGTCGACATCGTCACGCGCGCCGCTCTGCGCGAAATGATCGTCCCCGCGCTGATTCCGGTCGGCGTTCCGCTCATCGTGGTGCTGCTCTCGTACTATAATATCTTGCCGGGCGACACCGGCGCTCAGATGATGGGCGGCATCCTCGTCGGTTCGATCGTTACCGGGTTCTTCGTCGCGATCTCGTTCACGTCTGGCGGCGGCGCCTGGGACAACGCCAAGAAGTTCATCGAAGAGGGGAACTATGGTGGCAAGGGCTCGATCGCGCATCAGGCCGCCGTCACCGGCGACACCGTCGGCGATCCCTACAAAGACACCGCCGGCCCCGCAATCAACCCCATGATCAAAGTCCTCAACATCGTAGCGCTCCTACTAGTGTCGTTCCTGCGCTGAGAGGGCCGTCGCTGATAGTGTCATCCTGAGCGGAGTCGAAGGACGGACGGGGCGCGCCCCCGTGTCACCATGAGCGCAGTAATGTCATGCTGAGCGCAGTCGAAGCACGAAGGGCGGCACGGGAGTAAGCGTCAGCTTGCGTCCTGCCTTAGGCGCTTGAGGGGAACTCGGACATGGTAGAACGTAATTCGAAAGCCAGCTTATCTTGGCTTCATCCTGAAAGGATCTCAAATTGACGAAAAAACTCTTCATGGCGATCGTAATGGGTCTGGGATTCGCCCTAACTGCTTTACCGGCGCCGGCAGACTACGTGTACGTGCAAGTCGCGCCGCCGGTTGCCGTCTACGAAGTTGTCCCGGCAAGGCCCCACGCTGGTTACGTCTGGGTCGGCGGCTACTATCGCTGGTACGGCGGCCGTTACACCTGGGTCCACGGGCGCTACGTTCAGCACGCCGGCAATTGGTGCGGCGGAGCCTGGCGCCACACCGCCAAACGGGGCTACTACTGGTCTAATGGTCGCTGGTGCTAAGCTAACCCGCACCGCGTGAACTAAGAAAGGGACCGGCTCACCCCGGCCCCTTTCTCTTTGCCAACCCGCCAACGTCCAATCGTACTTTCCGCCGACCGATTGTGAGCGACGTTCCGGCGTGCGACTGATAGGCTTCCATGAAAGCGACATCAATGGAGGCTACGCATGACTCAGCGCATCAGACTCTCACTGCTCGCCCTAACGCTCACCGCCTGCTCAACGTCCGGCGGCGGCTCGACCCCGCGACTCAACTCGCCCACCGTTCGAACCGCGACCTCCGCGCAGTACACCGTCGTCAGCCTCGCCACGCTCGGCGGCGCTTCGGCCGGTGCCAACAGCATCAACAACCGCAACTGGGCGAGCGGCCTGTCGAGTTTAAGTTCGAGCTCGTACATCCACGCCGCGCTCTGGGAAAACGGCAGCTCGCCGATCGACCTCGGCACGCTCGGCGGCCCAAATAGCGCCGTTGAATGGCCCGTGAACAACGATCGCGGCCTCATCGCCGGCATCTCCGAAACGAATGAAGCGCAAAAACTCGGCGAAACGTGGTCGTGCGCGGAATCCTTCTTCGCGCAACCACCCAGCGGGCATATCTGCCGCGGCTTCGCCTGGCAAAATCACCACATGACCACGCTCCCGACACTCGGCGGCAACAATGGTTTTGCGACCGGCGCCAACGACCGCGGCCAAATCGTCGGCTGGGCCGAAACGCGGAAACACGACTCCACCTGCACGCCCCCACAAGTCCTCGGATTCGAAGCGGTAATCTACCAAATGGAAGGCCGCCGCAAAATCCAAGAACTCGCGCCCTATCGCGGCGATCGAGACGGCGCCGCCACCGAAATCAACGACGAAGGACAAGTCGTCGGCATCTCCGGTATCTGCGATCAAGCCGTCGGTAGATTCACGGCGCACCACGCGGTAATGTGGGACCACGGCCGCACCATCAATCTCGGCAGCCTCGGCGGCACCGCTTGGAATACGCCGATGGCCATCAACGAGCGTGGCGACGTCGTCGGCTTCTCCGATCTCTCCGGCGACTCGTCCGGCAATCCCAACTTTCACGCCTTCCTCTGGACCCGCAGCCACGGCATGCAAGACCTCGGCACCCTCTACGGCGACGAGTACAGCGAAGCGCTAGGCATTAACGACTCCGGCGCGATCGTCGGCGTTTCGTACGGCGTAAGTTTTTCCACCTCGCGCGCCTTCATCTACGAGAACGGTACGATGACCGACCTGAACACACTGATCGGGCCCAGCTCGTCGCTCTATCTTCTCTTCGCGAACGATATCAACGATAAAGGCGTAATCGCAGGCGGCGCCTGCGTCCTAGCCAGCGGCTCCTGCAGCAGTTCCCAACCCGCCTTCACAGCCACCCCTGTGTCACGCTGAGCCCTGTCCCGAAAAAAACGAGGCGCCGCATTGCTACGGCGCCTCGCGCGTTTCGATGTGTATTGCCGGTCTGACACCTTGAACGTCCCGACGATAGCACATCGCTCACGACTTCGCAACAGCAGTCAGCTGTCGCGGCTGGAGCGCCCGGGGATCGAACCCGGAGCCGTTCAAGGTGTCAGTTTGACGGTCGACACCATCGAAGCGCCCCAGCCCTTCTCTATTCCGCGATTCGCTTTCTTCGGCAAGAAGGGCCCGTCACAATGTACAGGCCCAAGGCGCTAGGAATAAATTCGGTATGTGGCAAGAGCGAGCGTGGAGCAAGCGCGACGACCGCGAGATGACCTTCAGCGTACGCAAAAGCAGCGCGGGGCGTTGGGACGGGTTTGAAGCCATTCTCTACGAGGCGTCGGCCGGTTTCTCGGAGCAGCAGTTCGTGCGGCATAACGTGAGCATGCAGATCGGCAAGCCGTTGCTTGTAACGAGCCGGTGCAACGGCGAAACGCTGCGCCGCCTCCAGGTGCCGGGCGACGTCAAGATCGTTCCCCCCGGCGTCCCGCGCATCTGGGAGACCGAATCGGCAACCACCAAACTGTCGATGTACCTGAACTCCACGCTGATGCTGTCGACGGCGGCAGCGATGGGAATCGATCTTGAGCGCATCGCGATCCGCCCGCAGCTCCACCTCCGCGATCCAAGAATCGAACACGTCGGCTGGGCGGTAAACGCCGAGCTCGAAACGCCCGAACCATTGGGGCGCCTTTACGGCGAAAGCCTCGGCCTGGCACTGGCGGCGCACGTTCTGCGAACCTACGGTCCGACGCGCCCGGTCGCTACGGACGCGCGTCTGCCGCAGCGCCGCCTCACCCGCGTGCTCGATTTCGTCCGCACGAACATCGCAAGCGATCTCTCGATGAACGAACTCGCCGCCATCGCCGGTGTCAGCCCATCCCATTTCAAGACGCTCTTCAAACAAAGTGTCGGAATGCCCGTGCACCAATACGTCATCCGGCGCCGCGTCGAATACGCCGTCGAGCTACTGCAGAACGATCGCTCAGTACTCGCCGACGTCGCGCTGCAAGCCGGCTTCGCAAATCAAAGTCATCTCGCGCGCTGCATGCGCGCCACCCTCGGCGTCACCCCCGGAACCCTCCGCCGCACCCTGTCATCCTGACTGCGCATCAGCCACCATCCAGGTGGCTCCGGCAATCAGGAAGTTTAGCGCAAATTCGGACCAATTGCCATGCGCTTCTGGATGAGCGACCAAGAGCGGAATCCATACCAACACGCCAAAGATCACCAGCATCACCGCCATCAAACGCATCGCAAGACGCGCGCGAATATTGATCAGCATGGCAATGGCCGCAAGCGCAAACGCGACGGTTGTGAGGACCGCCCAGAACATCAGATTTGGCGGAATCCACTTTGGCACCAAGCTCACCGTTACGCCGAGATAGATTATCTGAGCAAGTGTGAAGGAAACCATGCAGAGTCCGAGGCCCAGACGCGCCACTACGCGAAGCGTTGCCGACCGCGCCGAACTCGCAGCCGTTACCGCGTACAGCGCAAGCGCCCCGCACAATAGGCAGAACTGTTCGAAGAAGCCATCGTATTGCCCGAAGACCTTCGGCGCAGCGACAATGCCCGGAACGCACGCCAAAGCGAAGAGCGCATATACGACGACGAGAACGCTCGACGCCGCACCGACGATGCGCGGAAACACTATCCCGACTCCGCCGGCAATTAACGCGATCATGAGCGCCTCGCCGATAATCGTGCCAAAAGGCAGCCTCAAGATCCGATGTAGGCTCTGCCAGGTGTCCGCGTCGTGCCAAATCAGGGCAATCACGCCAAACAGCACTGCCGACCCGCCAAAGACAATCCGCCCGTACAACGCCGTTTTCATACAAAACGTAGCGCCTGCTCGCCAGGCTCTGTGACTGCGAGCACCGGCACTTCTGATGCCTGAGGCTTACCGCGTGACCGTAATCACGATCGTGTTGGAGCGCAGCTCGAGGGCGTTATGCCGCACGGCGCCATTCGGAAAGGCGAGGCCCACTGTCGCCTTCGTTACCTGCACCGAATAAACTCCCGGTTCGGTGAACTGATACAGCCGCTCCAACCGAAAGGCTTCGTAGGCCGATGTTGCCGGATCGAGCCGAATGGGGCTGAACCGGTAATATGAACCGCCTCCCAACGTTTGCCGTGGCGGGGGCCAGTGCGGTACCGCTCGGCCATTCCGCCGATTTACGATCGCAAATTCGTACGTCGAACTGCGCTTTCCGTAGAAGACTTGCTGCGTTCGGCCTGAGACGTTGCGAAGCTCCACGACGACGCGGATGGGATCGCCGAGCCGCACAACCGCCCGATCGGCCGTGAGCGAAAGCACCAAACCGTGAGCGGCAGTTCCCCACGGCGTGTGCTGCGACGCCGCAGCGCAGGCGCCGGTCTGTTCGATCGCAACGCCGCTGGTCGGCGCGGGTGTCGCGGGAGGTATCCAACGGCTCCCCGGCGGCGCCGAAAAGATGGTGAGCGCAACGGCATTCGACTCCCACGCCGTTACGCGGGCGCCATTCCCGCCGTGAACGGCGAGCCGCACCAGATACGTCCCTGGCTTCGGAAAGAACGGATAACTCGTCACCCATTGAAAACCCATGCGCAGCGACTTCCCCGGCCCAAGCGGAAAACTCGCAAACAGTCCAGGCCGCGCATTCAAAGGCCAGATCGTTGCTTTGCCTGCGGGATCGACGATCGTGAGATCGGTTCTGGCGTGGCGCGCGAACCCTGGCTCGATCGCTTCGCCGGAAACATTCCGCAGCTCGGCGGTCAACTTCAGCGGATCCGCAACACGCCTTTCCGTCGGGGCACCCGCGACCGAGAACGCCGATGGATATCGGGCGGCGCCCCCCACGTTCGGCAGAACGACGAGCGACAGTGCCACGCCATCAACGGCTGCACCGGCAGCGCCAGGCGTCGACGATGGGCAACACTCCGAAACGGCGTTCATCATCCGCGCGGGGTCTGGGGGCCGTGCTCCAAACGGCGGCGGCACGCCGCACTCGGCCGCCGCGCGGGCAGTCAGCAGCCCTAAAGCGAGCACTGCCAGCAGCGCGACGCGCACTACGCCGCCGGTTTATGCGCTAGCTCTTCGTACTTTCGAAAGACAACGAAATAGCTCGCCGCGATAAAGACGATCGCGAACGCGTACAGCGCGTCGCCGATGGTCGCGTTAAGGCTCCCGCGATGCGGAATCACCATGCGAATCGCGTAGCGCAATCCGAAGGCGGCGGCAAAGATCACGATCGTCACCCACGACGACCCGAGATACATCACTCCCTTGCGATCCGTCGGACGAACGTCGGTGTGGATGCCGCGCAAAATCCCAAACGGCAGCCCGACGATGGCGCCCAGCACGACGCCGAGTGCGATCTCCAACGGCGGCGCGGGGTTGAGCACGTTGTTGGCGTAGATCGCCCACGCCGTCAGCGCGCAGAGGATGATCGGGGAGACCCACATTCGCGTGACGCTGATGCGCTGCGGCCGCATCATGCGAACGGCGAGCACGATGACGACGATTAGGAGTGGGAGCAGCTGCACCCACCCCGGCACGTCGGGTGTAGCTTGCGAACCTATTTGATTTCGACTTTCGCGCCGGCTTCTTCGAGCTTCTTCTTCACCGCCTCGGCTTCGTCTTTAGCAACGCCTTCCTTGACGGCCTTAGGCGCGCTCTCGACGAACGCCTTAGCTTCGGTCAGGCCGAGGCTCGTAAGCTCGCGGACGGCCTTGATGACCTTGATCTTCTCCGGACCAATTTCCGCGAGGATGACGTCGAACTCGGTCTTCTCGGCTTCCGGCGCGGCGGCGGCCGGACCGGCGGCCATCATCGCGACCGGCGCGGCGGCGGAGACGCCGTACTTCTCCTCGAGCTGCTTGACCAGGTCGGCAAGTTCGAGAACGGTGAGTTTATCGATCTGTTCGATGACTTCGGCAATTGCCATGATGCGTATTATCTTCCTTATCTAAATCTAAGCGTTTGAGGCTGCGGCTTTTTGTTCGCGAATGGCGTTGAGCGCGCGGACGAGTCCGCTCTGGTTGCCCTGGAGCACGGTAACGAGCCCGCGAAGCGGATTCGCAAGCGTGCCCACGAGCGCGGCGAGAAGTTCGATTTTCGGCGGAAGCTTGGCGAGAACGTCGACCTGTTTTGCATCGACGATTTGACCGTCGATGTACGCCGCCTTGATGCCGACTTTCTTGACCGTATCGCTGAAAGTTTTGAGCGCTTTGGCGGGCGCCACCGGATCGGCTCCTGCAAAAACGACGCCCGTCGGACCCGCGAGAAACGATTCGACTTGCGACGCAAGGTCGCCGGCGGCGATGCGAAAGAGCGTGTTTTTGACGACCGAGTAGCTGTTGCCGTCTTTGCGCAGCTCGCCGCGGAGCTTGGTGATCTCCGCAACGGTCAGCCCTTGATAATCGGTAAAGAACAGGCTCTTCGCCGAGGCGAGTTTCTCGGTGAGTTCTGCGACGGCGGCTTCCTTACGCGCGGTTGGCATTCGGTACGGTTCCCCGGCGCAAATGCGCCACAACGAAAAAGAAAAGCGCCCCGTTCGAGGCGCATCGTTGAAAGTTCGCACCGCCGGAGCAATGCTGAGCTTCTCGTCCTTGCGTCCTCGGTGGTCAAAATTAAGGCCTTGCGGCCGGCCACGGTCTTTGGAGCCGTCGGTTAGCCTACCATAGCGCCGCCGGGGAGCGCAAGTCTTTCGGCCCGAACCCGCCCGGATGGCAACCACGCCCAGCCCTCACGAGGCACTCGAAAGACTCAAAGCCGGCAACGCGCGATTCGTCGCCGGAACTCCACATACCGACCCCCTGGATGCCAGCGTCCTCGAGCTGGCCAGCGGCCAAAGTCCCCACGCGATCGTGCTCGGCTGCTCCGATTCGCGCGTGCCGATCGAAACGATTTTTGATCAGGCGCCGGGCAACGTCTTTGTGGTTCGCGTCGCCGGCAACTATCTCAACGACGACATCTTCGGCTCGATCGAGTTCGCCGTCGCGAACTTAAAATCGAAGCTCATCGTGGTGCTCGGCCATACCAACTGCGGCGCCGTCACTGCCGCCGTCGCGCACGCAAGGAACGGAACGACGCAGCCCGGACACATCGCCCATGTCGTTACCGCGATCGCACCCGCGGCCGAAGCTACGCGCGACTGTCCCGGCGACTGGCTCGCCAACGCGACTGCCGAAAACGTGAGGCGCACGGTGCAAGCGATGACGGCCGGCTCGAAAATCATCGGCGACGCGGTCTCGCAAGGCGATGCCGGAGTAGCCGGCGGCATCTACGAGCTGCACACCGGCCGCGTCAACTTCTTCTAGCCGAGAGCTTCCAGGTCCGTGAATGGGACTCGTAGTACTCTGAGAGGAGGCAAATGCACGCACATCCGCTTGAGGCCCGAATGGCCCGTATCGAAGGCGCCTTCGATCAAATCAACGAGTGCCTCGGCAGCATTGACCGGCGTTTCGAGTCCGTTGATAGGCGCTTCGACCGAATCGACAGCCGCTTTAACTGGCTAACGGGCATCGTCGTAGGCACGTGGATAACGATGATGGCGACTCAGATAACGACGATCCTAACGATCGTCGCCCACGGCTGATACTTACGCCGTAGCCTTCACCCGGAGCGGATCGACCTTTACCCCAGGACCCATCGTGCTGGCCAGCGTCACGCTGCGAACGTAGGTTCCTTTCGCGGCCGACGGCTTCGCCCGGACGATCGCATCGAGCAACGTGGTGATATTCTCCAGCAAATGCGCCTCCTCGAAGCCCGCCTTGCCGACGATCGTGTGTACGATGCCCGTCTTGTCGAGACGGAACTCCACCTTACCGGCCTTGATGTCGCGAATCGCAGCGCCGATGTTCGGCGTTACGGTGCCGGCCTTGGGATTGGGCATTTTCTGCGCGAGAATGCGTCCCAGCTCTTTGCCGACCGACGCCATCATGTCGGGCGTGGCGACCGCCACGTCGAACTCGGTGAAGCCGCCCTTGACCTTATCGATTAAATCTTGATCGCCGACGATGTCGGCGCCGGCTTCTTGAGCGGCCTTCGCGTTGTCGCCTTTGGCAAACGCGATGACGCGCACCGTGCGCCCCGTTCCATGCGGCAATAACACGGTGCCGCGAACGTTCTGATCGCTCTTCTTGGGGTCGACGCCTAGACGAATGTGCGCCTCGACGGTCTCGTTGAACTTCGCGTTGGCATTCTTCTTGACGATCTCAATAGCTTCGGTCGTCGAAAAGAGCTTGCTGGCATCGTACGTCGTGGCTAGCGCCTTGAAGCGTTTTCCGTGATGCTGTGCCATCTTAGGCCTCCACTTCCACGCCCATCGACCGCGCCGTTCCGGCGACGATCTTCTTGGCGGCGTTCATGTCGTTGGCGTTGATGTCGGGCATCTTCACCTTCGCGATATCTTCGAGCTGCTTCTGCGTCAGCTTACCGACTTTGTTGCGGTTGGGTTCCTTGCTGCCCGACTCGATCCCCAGCGCCTGTTTGATCAGAAACGACGCCGGCGGCGTCTTCGTGATGAACGTAAACGTGCGGTCGTCGAAGACGGTAATCTCGACGGGGATTATCATGCCGGCTTGTGAAGCAGTGCGCTCGTTGTACTGCTTGCAGAAGTCCATGATGTTGAGCGAGTAGGGGCCCAGCGCCGGTCCGATCGGCGGAGCCGGGGTCGCTTTGCCTGCCGGAATCTGCAGGCCGATCTTGCCAACTACCTTTTTAGCCACGAATTATCTCCTTTCGAAACGACTCTCGCCGCTTCTCCCCCACTAGTGTTTGTTGGTCACGAACGCCGGGGTTTACGTTCGTGTCATCCTGAGCGTGTCGAAGGACGCTAAACCTTCTCCACTTGGAAGAACTCCAGTTCGACGGGCGTTTCCCGGCCGAAGATCGAGATGAGCGCGCGCAGGCGCTCCTTCTCCGGCGAGATCTCGTCGACGACGCCGGTGAAGTCGAAGAACGGTCCCGACGTAACTTTGACGCGATCGCCCTTCTTGAAGTCGATCTTGAGCTTTGGCGCCTCGATGCCCATCTGCTTCAGGATCGTTTTAACTTCTTTGTCCTGCAGCGGCACCGGCTTCTCGCCCGGTCCCGGACTGCCGACGAAGCCCGTCACGCCTTGCGTGTTGCGCACGACGTACCAGGATTGGTCGTCCATGGTCATCTCGACCAGCACGTAGCCCGGAAAAACTTTCTTCGGCGTGATCTTGCGTTTGCCGTCCTTGAACTCGACTTCGTCTTCCATTGGAACGAGCACCCGGAAAATCTTGTCCTGCATGCCCATCGAATGGATGCGCCGCTCGAGATTTGCCTTGACCTTGTTTTCGTAGCCCGAGTAGGTGTGGACGACGAACCAGTTCCGGTTATCCTTCGGCCTCTGCGCGACCGCGTCGTCGGACAGGGCCTCGTCGGACGCCACCTCGTCGGACAGCGCCCCGTCGGACGGCGCCTCGTCCACGATCCGGAACTCGGCGGCGGCCGGATCTTCGGCGATCTCTTCAACTCCGGCCGGATCGCCCATCTGGGGGTCGTCGGTCTTCGTCTCGTCGATCTTCGTCTCGTCTATCGTCGCTTCGTCAACGATCGGTTCGGCGTCGTACATTATCTGCGCCTATCCCCGCGTGACGGGATGAATCAGGTTGAAGAGCCATCCGAAGAGTTGGTCAACGATGAAAACGAAGGCCCCAATGCCGACGACCAGCGAGATCGTGAGGATCGTCGCCGAGATCCATTCCTCGCGCGTCGGCCAAGTAACGCGCCGAAGCTCCGCGATGACACCGCGGACGAAATCGCCGCCCGCTATGGATTGGGCCGTTCTCTTTTGCTGTTCGTTCACCAAAGGTTTACCTTAAATTTGTCATCCTCAGCTCGAGCCTGCCCTGAGCTTGTCGAAGGATCGAAGGGAAGGGTGGCAGGGCGGACAGGACTCGAACCTGCAACAACTGGTTTTGGAGACCAGGACTCTACCAATTGAGCTACCGCCCTATCTCGTTTCCCTATGCGGTTTGTGGCATCGGCAGAAGCGGCAGTATTTGCTGAGCTCCAGCCGGTCCGTAGTCTTCTGCTTATTTTTCTGCGTGTTGTAGTTCCGGCGTTTGCACTCGGTGCACGCCAGGACGACCATCACGCGCGATTCTTTCTTTGCCATCTTTAGTCTATCACAACATTAAGAAAACGGACCGGCGGTCCGTTCGAAAGCCAATGCTAGCACATCCGTCGCCCCCTTTCAATGGCCCTACCCCTGTCACCCTGAGCGCAGTCGAAGCGGAGGGCACCCCTCCGCTGTCATCCTGAGCGCAGTCGAAGGACGACCAAGCAACCACGCCCCCCGTGTCAACCCGGCGTCCCCCCTTTCACCCTGAGCGCAGTCGAAGGCACGATCTACTTTCCGGGCATGCTGCAATGGAATCCGTCGGTCGCCAGCCTGGTCGTCGGGGATCAATCCCGCGCCAACACGTATGCCAGCTGCGTCTACGCCTTAAAACTGGGCGGCCGCACCGCCACGATCACCGGCAGCACGACGTTTCTCAACTACAGCGGAGGCGGGACCCACGCGCTGCACCGACTCGCAGATCCTCAACTTTTCTACCGGCTGACGCCTCGATCCACGATCCGCGCCGAGCCTAGCGAGCTGCCACGCAGCCGGCGCAAACATGTTCTATCGTCTCACAGAGAAGATCGTGCCACGATTGTACGCGCCGCCATTTTGTGTAGTGCCGTAAAGTTTGCCCTTTACCTTAATTAGACCGGTGTATGGTCCTATGCCGTCATGTCCGTTGCCGAAGCTATGCAGCACGTTCTCCGAGCCGGCGGTGGTTATGCTGTACACGGTTCCGCAGCCACCACCACCGCATTTCTGAACCGCCCCGCCAAAGGCAGTCGTGCCATAAAGCGTGCCGTTCACGTCGATTAACCCACCGGACGGGTTGACTCCGCCGGTCCCCGTGACAAAGCGATACAACACCTTTTCCGAGCCGCTTAGGGTAATGCTGTAAACCGTACCGCAGCCGTTCCCAGCGCTGCATCCCGTTCCCCCGCCCTCGCCCGTCGCGCCGTAGAGCGTACCGTTGACCTCAACCAAAGGACTGCTAGGATAAGCGCCGTCAGTCCCGCCGGCGAAGCTGTACAGCACTTTCTCCGTGCCGCTCGGCGTGATGGGGAAGACGGTGCCGTAACCGCTACCGCCATGTATCGTCGTGCCGTAAAACGTGCCGTTTAGCTCAATCAAGGGTGCGGCGGGATCGATGCCGTCGGTTCCGTTGCCGAAGCTGTACAGCACTTTCTCCTTGCCGGTCGGCGTGATGCTAAAGACCGTGCCACCGTTGTAGGCGCCTCCGCGGCGCGTCGTGCCATAGAGCATGTCGCTTACGTCGATGAGCCTTGCGCTTGGATAGCCGCCATCGGTTCTGTTGCCGTCCTCTCCGTAGCGGAAGCCATGCAGCACTATCAGCGGGCCGCCCGGCGCGATGCTGAAGACGGTGCCATGGCCGTGCCTGCCGCCTTCCAACGCCGTGCCGTAGAGCATTCCGCCCGCTTCGACCAGAGGTGCTTCGGGATAAGCGCCATAGGGGCAGCGAGTTCGCGGGCATCGTGCGCCAAAGGTAAACAGCACTTTGTAACTCGCGTTATCGGTGGCTGCCGCGATTAGGCGGCTTTGCGCGATCCCGCCTGGCGCGCCGATCGGCGGCTGCATGTCATCCTGAGGCTGTCGAAGGACGCACGCTGTGAGCAATGCAGCGACGACGACGCTTAGAACGTAGCGACTCAGTAATCTGCTCATCTCAATGCCTCCATTGGCTGAACGAAACCGGCTGAAAACCTTCGGCGCGGCGGCGCGAAATTCCGCGATGGAGACCGACAACGCGAAGCGGTCGTGCGCCCGGTCAGAATCGAACTGACAACCTTGGGCTTAGGAGTCCCCTGCTCTATCCAGTTTGAGCTACGGGCGCGCACGTGATTTCCCTTATCCTACAAGACTTTTCGCAGCATTCACCTCGTGAACATTCGCCATCGAACACGGGCCCGGTTGCCGTCCAAATCCGGGGCCTGGTCCCCAACCGTCAATTCTGACCGGCCTCACGGGGCGCCTCCGCGGCCGCGATTGCCTGCTCGATGCCCGCGACGGCCGCAAGCATGGTGGCGTTAGTGCGGATTGAACGAAAAGACGACGCCGTCGTTTGCAGTTCCTCCGGCCGACGTCGTGCCGTAGTACAGGTTGCCATAGGTTACGTCGGAAACGATCGGAGCCTCGGGGTATGCACCGTCGGCACCGCACGTGAAGGAATAGAGCAGGGTGTATTTTGCTGACGAAAAGTTGTACGAGAAGATCGTGCCGCAACCTCCACTTCCGCCGCTCGCTGTGACGAGGTAGAGGTCGGGGTGTTCTCCTTCTGTAAAAATCGGAGGCCCATAAGGATACGCGCCGTCAGTGGTGCCGCCGGCGAATGTGTGCAGCGTAACTTTCTTGTACGTCGATCCATGGGGTTTCAGTACGAAGAGCGTTCCGTATCCCGACGAGCCGCCTTTCAGCGTCGTTCCGAATAGCGATACATTCTTCGATGAACCATAATATCGGTACGGAGTGACGCCGGTGGGCGTCTCCACGTCCTTGGAGTTCGCGAACGTGTAGAGCGTGGCGAGACCGTGCCCGGGAGTGAATACGTAGACCGTCGCGGGCACGCTCTTTGAGCCCGCCGTGGTCCCATAGTGGGGGCACCCGTATTGATCGCAGGCAGTAAGTTGAGAGTTCGGGTGCTCGCCGTCGCTCTGGCCGCTGAACGAATAGAGAACTTTTGGCCTGAGTCTCTTATACCGCGTGATGGAAATGATTGCGCCGAGGTCGTGACTACCGCCCGCGGACGTCGCCGCGAAATTGGTGTGTCCTAGGGGAGACAGTCCACCGGCGGGAAACGCGCCGTCGCGTCCATTGAAGGAAAGCACGGCATTGGTGGTTCCCTTGATTTCGACTGCAGTCCCTTTTCCTTGAGTTCCTCCCTGCGAGGCCATTCCGAAGATCGGACCACCATATCCATTACGCGCGATGACAGAGCCCGTTGGGTCGCTTCCCGTTTCCGACGGCGTGTAGCTCAGCAGGGCGCGCTCAGTCCAGCGGCCTCCCGTTGTCAGGTCCGGGCTAAAGAGCAAGTAGATTGTTCCCGCGTTGTTGGTGCCTCCTGTGGAGGTGTTGCCGATGACCTCCGCGGTGCAGACGTTCGCGCAGCCGTGGTAAACGCTCACTGGTCCTTGCGGAACAGCGCCGTCGGGCTCCCCTTGGAAACTGTAGAGTGAGGTCAGGGTTCCGCCGGACCTCGTCCACTTTACCGCACCTCCAGGCAGCGCGGCGTTGCCGAAACTTGCCTGGGGCGTTGGCGTCGAACATCCCGAGACGACAAGAACGAATGCCACTGAAATGACCTGTCGGATTTGCATGGCTCTAGCTCCTTTGGCGTGAATTAGTTGTTGGAGTTGACCCGCTTTCCTGAAGTGGTTTGATTTCGATATCAGGCGTCCCCAGCCATGCGACGCTCGAATTTATCCACCCGTCGATGAAATCGAAGAAAGTACAATAAGCGCGTTCTTCGGTCGTTAGACCAGCGCGGCCCTGAGTCGCTGGAGTACG
Source organism: Candidatus Cybelea tumulisoli (assembly GCA_003167155.1). Taxonomy (GTDB): domain Bacteria; phylum Vulcanimicrobiota; class Vulcanimicrobiia; order Vulcanimicrobiales; family Vulcanimicrobiaceae; genus Cybelea; species Cybelea tumulisoli. The sequence continues at coordinate 6,176 of PMTY01000189.1, read as the reverse complement.
CTCCGACGCCGCGAGCCGTGCCGGATAGCTGCGCCTTACGCATCTTCTCCTCACGCTGGCGGGCCCGCGCGCGGGCGCTCCGCGCCATCATTGCACAGAGCAATACAGTCTCGTCGATCCGGCGCCCGTTAGGCGTATCTTTGAGTTGTCGGAGTTTGTTGTCCGGTTGTCGGTTACGGCGATCGCGGTTGGGTGTCATGCTTGTTCCTAGCCGCGCAAGCACTCCATCGCGAGAGTGCATTGAGCGGTCAGTGACGCTACTCAATATACACTTTCGTGAGAAGAAATGGAGAATATTATGAAGATCTCGAGTTTAACTAAGTACGCATCGAGCGTAACCGCGTTTACGGCCATCCTCATGGCTACCGCCTGCAGTGGAAATGGCACCGTGCCGTCCGGTACTGCGTATACGCAAGGCAATTCTTTTACACCCAGCACCGTTCGTGTGTCCGGATCCCATGCGGTCGGCCGCGTAGCGCCGGATATCGGACTCTGCCTGTATACCTACACCGAATGGATCGAGGTGTCGTACAGTCCCGAGGAGTGGGAATACGTAAGAACCGGCGAGTTCTGCGGGACGACCGTTCTTTGGGGACCCTGCACCGGCTCCGAATCGCATTGCGATTTCGAGTACATCATGACGCACCCGATACGTATCTCTCAATACAACTGGACGAAATACTTTGCCGTCGCCACAAAGTGCAATCCGTGCTTCGTCGATCCCAGCGGGCCCAATGGGGTCAGCGCGGTCGCAGAATCGAAGCATGCCCTTAATATCGATGATGTCTTGAGCGTCAATTACGCCAGCAACACAGGCGCCGGCGCTGTTGCGGTTGCTTTTGACTCGAGGCGCCAAGTGGTCTACGCATCCGTAACGAACACGTCTGAGACCGCCGGCGTCCTCGTGTACCCCGCCGGCTCGTCGTCCCCGACGGAGTTCCTCACTGTCAAGGAAGGCGGAATAACGGTAGGGGCGGGTGTCACCGTTGATAGCAAAGGTAACGTCTACTGGGCCTTCGACGACGCGTCCGGGTCCGGCCACATCGCCAAGTTCGCTGGCGGAAAAGGCTCGGCGACAGTTCTTAGTCTGACCGGCTTCAGCGGCGCTGCGGGCGACCTGGAGATCGACAGGAGAGACGACCTCATCGTTTCCTCGCCGAGTCAGGAATCGATCCAGATCTACGCGGGCATCAAGAGTGGGAAGTTCAAGCAGATCGGTACCTTCTCGGTAACCGGCGCTCCGGCGTCAATCAGCCTCGATGCGAAGAACAAGAACCTCTACCTGGCAGACACGACCAACAATCTGATCGATCAGTACTCATATCCGAGCGGCACGCTGCTGTCCTCGAATCAACCGCCGGCAGTCAACGGAGTGGAACCGGTCTTGGCCACCGTAACCGCGCCCGACGCGCAAGATCAATAAGCCTGGCCATCAGGAGAGGGCGTCACCGCCCTCTCCTTCTCAAGCGCTTTAGGGAGGGCTGATTGCCGCACCGGCCGCGGCGACACTGATGGCCGGTGGCACAACGGCTCCGACCGGAAATGTGTATACGTCGGCGGTGTTGCTGCAGCGATCCGGCCCGACGATGTTACCGGCACGTATGATGAACTGCACGACGCAGGCTGCGCCGGCAAGCGTGACCGTCAAGCCCTGCTGGGCCCCGTTGATCTTTACATCATATATATTGCCGGTGTTCTGATCTCCGATCCAGACCCTGTGAGCGACGCCACTCCACTGGACGCCGCCGGGGTTCGCGATCACTGGGACGACCGCTACCGCATGAAACACCCCGTTGTTGTGACGGTATTGGTATCCGAACGCTGCGCCGACCATTCCGTCCATGTAGAGGTATCCGGAGTTGTCGTAACCGAGGTAATACATCGAAGTAATTGCGCCAGGCCCATTGACGGCGCCCATGGTGGGCTCTTCATCGTGATAGAGCGTGTACTTGCCGGTGGCAGAATCGCCGACGGCAAGATCGTCGGTTACCGGTTGCACCGCGCAGCCCATCGGGGCGCCGCCGGGATTGAATGTGTTGATCGGCGTGGTGCCGCCATGGGCAAACTCTTGCACGGTCCCGGCACCCATATTCGTGACGAACACGTGCCCGGCGCTGTCCGCGCACAAGCCTTGCGGATTGCTGAAACCCGTCAACGTACCGTAGAGTGCGTGCGGGGGAAGATATTTGTAAACTTGGACCTCGTTGGTTCCCGGGTCGGAAACGTAGATGAGCCTTAGCGTCAGGGGAACGGCTCCGCCACCCCCGACGGCAAGTCCAGTCGAATATCCGACCTGCGATTGTGGCGCTTGACAGCCCGCCAGGACTGCGATGAAAGCTACTGCACCCAACCGATGGCGACCGAGAGGTAACGTGATCATTTTAGAATGCGTTCATACCCTTGGGCGAGCCCCAACCGCCGGGACCGGAATAGCTACCGTGTTGACCCGTCCCGGCGGTGCAGAGGTAACTTCCGCCGCACGCGCCATCATTGCCGGCTAGGATCGGATAGAGGTGCACCTGATGCGCTGGATTCCAGAATGTTCTGCCTCCCTTTTGGACCGTCGAGTTACCCTTGAGTCCGAAGATGCCGGCGAGCAGCGGGGTCCCCACGCTTGTGCCGCCTACGGCGATCCAGCCACTGAATCCGCCGTACGTGTCGTACTCCGCAACACCTGGGCTCGGATTTGCAAAAGCAGAAACGTCATTGGCCGTTCGGTTCGCGCAGCCCGGATCGGTCTGCCAGATCGGCTTCGCGTCGGTCGAACAGCCCGCACCGCTACCGCTCCATATGGTTTCCGTCCAGTGACGTGGTGGCGGCCCGGCGGTGAGGGTCGTGCCACCGACTGAGACGACCGTGTCGAAGTCGGCCGGGTCGGCGATGCCATAGCCGCTATCACCCGCGCTGGCGAGATACGTCTTGTGTGCGGTGCTGAAAAAGGCTTGGTTTGCGCCGGTGCCGCCGAAGCTGTTGCTGATGATGGTGGCACCCAGCGTTACGGCCTCGGCTTCGGCTGTTTGAAGATCGCTCCAACCGTTGGAGTTGGCTTCGACCAAGTAGATGGTGCAGTTCGGGCAGCTCACGGAAACCATCTCGACATCGAGGTCGATCTCAACGCCCCAACCCGAGCTGCAGGTTGGGTAGTTGGATTGCTGCCCCGTCTGGTTGTACTTGTGAAGAGTCGTTGCCGGCATACCGGGAAAATAGGCGCGGAACGTGGCGAGATCCGAAGCGACGTTAGGATTGTCACATGCATCGACGACCGCGACGATCTGTCCAGCGCCGTGCGTCGCCAAAAGAGTTGCCGTTAACTTGTACGCCGACCTGAGGTTGGCCGGGGTAAGGCCCGAAAAGTTCGGGCCGGCGCCTGAACGCACCAGTGCGTCGCACTGCGCCATCCCGACGCGGCTGCCTTGGCAGGCGGCGGTCGCTTTTGCGCCCAGCGACTCTCTCTGCAGCTTTGACTGCGCGAAGGGTGCTTGCCCAGCTGTTCCGGGCATCGAGGTACTGTTGTTTCCATTGCAAGCCGCGAGCCCAATTACCGCAGCGAACAGCACTGAAGCCTTGAAAATCACCTTCACGATAAACGCCTTCTTTCAGTAGATAGAGAAATGACTATGCTGGCTGGAGAGAACGCAACAGGAAATCACGCGAGCGAAGTTACGTTATCTTCGTTACGGAAAACTGACCGATTGGCCGCGAGGGTTTGCCGGCGGGCCTGCAAGATTTCCACTCTTGCTGCCGCCGGCCGGATAGGACCAGTAGCCTACCTCGCTAACGCCTGCGTTGAGACACCAGGGGTTGGCGCCAATCACGTAATGGCCTTGGTGAGTTGTAACGGGCGTGTTGTGCGTCCCAACCACAAAGGGCTGAACGATGTCGGTATACGTGCTGTAACAAGTGTCGGTCAGGGTGGTCGCGCTATGGTAGGTGAGTGTCACGCCGGCCAAACTGGTTTGGTAGAGTGCAGTTTCATTCGTATTGCCGTTGACGTTTTGGTCGCTGAGGGCCACGAACTGCCCATCCCACATGACGCCCCCCGGAGAGTTGATCGCCGGTACGCCGTTAAGCGTGACGAGGTTCATCGCCACAGCCAAATGGGGAAGTTCGCAGACGCTCACGGCGTTCATACCCGCGTTCTCGCCCTCGACGAAGAGGTTGCCGTTGTGATCGTAGCCTGGCGACCACATGAAGTCGCACGCGGCGAGCGAGTAGAGCGCCGGCGCGCCCACCTCACCAGTCCAAACGGCAATGTAGGCATTGTTGGGACCTGCGCTCGAGTAGTAGGCCACGGCGAGATCGTTCCAACGGTCGACTGAGCAGCCGATTGCCTTTGCGGGAACGATGGCGGCCGGAGGGTTGAAGTTGTGATGGACGACCGCATTGCCGTGCAGGTAGCTTCTGGTTCTCCCGTTGAGGAAATCGGTGATGAAGACGCGGCCGTGCTGATCGACGCACTGGCCATAGGGCTCGCTGCCGGCAAAGCTCGTGATCGTCGCCGAGCCGATGGGCGTCCCTGAGGGGTAGTCGTAAGCGAAGACATCGCCGGTGGTCCAGTCGGATACGTAGAGCAGCGGATGGCTCGGCGGAGGCTGCTTCATATTGTTCGGCGCCGTCAGGGCCGCCATGCGCTGAAGCGACAACGGCGTTAGACCCGACTCGTGACCGCTTTGGACAGATGCCGCAGGGCCGAAGCTCGGCATTCCGCCACCGCTGCATGCGGCAAGTACCGCAGCGCCTACCACTATCCCGACGGGATACTTCGCCACTCTCCAAGTTCTCAACATCGGGAGCTGCTCCATTTCTTTAACGAAAATGCCCCTATCACGTTCGGCTAGTGACACGAACCGGCCCTCGGTTGCTATCCATAGCTAGAATGCGACTAAGCCCACACGTCTCCTCCATAGAGCCTTAGCCTTTCTTAAAGAGGCACTAGGTCGTTATCGCGTCTTCGACTGGAGCACACTTTAAAGAGGGCCGCTGATTTTCAGCGGCCCTCTTTTTTACGCTACAAGCGTTCTGCGATCGGGCGCCGTTGCTTTTAGTACGACTGAACGCAGGACCGACTGGCGTTGCTGTACATGGACTGCATCGTGTACGAGTGTGAGCCGAAGGTGTCGTTCGCAATGTTCTGCCATGCGCAGACAATGGAGATTTCGGCACCGTCGAACTGCCAGCCGGTCGGGGGATCGGGGTCGGTAGCGGAGTCGCCTTGCTCGCTGCCTTCAACGATCGTCACGCCTTCGTCGGCTCCGGTTTCGTCGGACGGCGGGGTGATATAGTTCGCCCCGCAGGCTGCACGGGCGTCGGGAATGTACGGCAGGTTTGTGTACGATACCAAACGGCCTTTGCTTGACGTTGCGCTGTGATAGGCGCAGAAACTCGTGCCGAATCCATCCACGCTGCGGCCGTGGGGAGTTGCGACCACGTACGAGGCATTGGCGTTATAACCAAAGTGCGCTACGCCCTTGAGCGCCTCAGCTTCGATCTGGGTCTGGGTCGGCTGTCTGGGAACGCTTGCATTATCGTCCCAGACACCTCCGAGCTGCGATTTGGGATTCGTAATGTAGAGCATTTTGCTGTTCGAGATTTCGTAGTACTCAGTGTAGATGTTGTTATGGCCGCTGCCGCCCATGTTCGCGATATAATCCTTGAGCAGTGGCTTGACGTGCCTCGGATCACCGTACTTCGCGTAGCCCCAGAAAATCAAAAAGACCGTCGGGGTAACCTCTACCGGGCCGCCGCCGTAGCTTATGCCGCTGGTGTTGCGGACTGCATGTCCGCGGGTGGGCATGTAGTGCGGCACGTGGGAGAGGATACCGGCTGGTTGGGTCGCCGATGTGGCCGTCGGCGCAGCGCCGTTCGTGGCGCAGCCTGTTATCGCGAGCAGCGCAATGAAGCCAAGAACTGCGGTAAACCGAGAATGCTCGTACATAGAATGCATCAACCTTTCTTCTTCCGGGCAAGGCTATGGCGCTCCGAGCCGCGTGTAGCCGTTTTTGCGACTCCGCGGGACCCCCCCTGCACGGCGTGCTATGCTAGGGCCCCACATTCATAGTTTCAGAGCACCGCGAAGCTCAGCGTCAAGAACACGGCCTAAACTCGCACGAGGCGCGTCTGCGAGGCAGCGGGACTCTCAGGCGCTTTCAAGGACTCTAGGAGCCTGTAGGGCTTTG
>PMTY01000009.1 GCA_003167155.1 Candidatus Cybelea tumulisoli | reverse complement strand
CCGTACCGCGCTTATCGCATCGCGGAGTTGCTCCACTCACGTGCCAGGTATGACGCCGCGTATTTTGCGCGAATGCAGCTCGACACGTTTTCACCAATCGATCTGGAGATTGCGCGCGATGTCGTGCGATTCGTTCGCGCGCATCCCCAGCAGGAGTCCCGTGCGGACGTACTCGCGGTGCTCGGCCGATGGAACGGCCGCTACGAGCCGGATTCGCAGGCGGCCGCGCTAGAGCATATGCTTCGGGTTGCGGTCCTCGGGGATGCTCCAGAGTTTAGCGCGCGGCTCAACGAGTTGCGAGGCGTCGACGACGCGGCTGCGCGCGACTTCGAATCGGACCTCGATGGGTGGTTTTCGTTTGCGTTCGAGCAGCGTCGCGTATGGCGAGAGGCCGGGGGCATGTGGATCGAGCATCCGCTCGCGCCGATGAACTTCGCGTTTCTTAACGGCGCGTGGCTCCCCGGCGCCGGAGACGAGTTTACAATTCACCTGCAACAACCGGGATTCGCGCAGAGCTTCCGCGCCGTATGGGACGTCGGTGACTGGGACCGCGGCGGCATCGCGATTCCGAGCGGCGAGTCTGGGGAGCCGGGCTCCCCGCACTACACGGATCTCACGCGCTCGTGGGTCGCCGGCCGTCTGCAACCGCTTCCATTTAGTCGGGCCGCAGTGCGGCGAAGCGCAGCCGACACGCTCGTGCTCCATCCGCCGTAACACCTCGCCCCATTCACGCTTGACGCGCTGTCGAGCGCACGCTCGGTGTTGAGTTGGCATTGCGCGGGAACAAGGCTAGGATGAGAATACTTAATTCTTTAATGGCAAGCGCTTTCTTCGGCTTGGCACTGTCGACGGCGGCATACGCGCAAACCCCTGAGGGCGCCCCCTACACCGACACCACCTGTGGCACCTGGCAGGGAGATACCTGGACCCCGAACGGAACGTGCACTGGAGACATGAAGCGTCACGCCGTGGTTGAAGGCACGATAACGATCGTCAAGGGTCATCTCGTGACGGTTCAGCAAAGTACGGGGACGGTCGTCGTTGACGACACTCCCGCGCTCAGCAACCAGTTTACGGGAAAAGTGGCTGTTGGGCGCCGAATTGTCGCACACGGCTACTGGGATGCCAACAATTTCTATGCGACGATCATAACGACGGCGGCGACCAACCCGTAAGGGACCACGGCCCCATGTGAGAGAACACGCGGCAGCTCCGCGCTGACGTCTGGTTGGCAAGGAAGGAAGTAAGGGGCTGCATTACGGACTCTCTCATCAAAAGGAGGCCATCAAATTGCTCTGGCTTGGTATCGCCGCGGCGATCGTTCTGTTTTGTTGTGTCGGATCGGCTGCCGCTTTGGCTGACGGCACGGTCCGAACGTATTACATCGCGGCCGACGAGATCACGTGGAATTATGCTCCAACGGGCCTCAATCAGTTAAGCGGCAAGCCTTTCGACGAAATGGAACGCCCCTATGCGGTCCACGATTCAGATCACATTGGCAGCCTTTATCGCAAAGCGATCTACCGGGAATACACGGATGCGACGTTTCAGACGCTCAAACCGAGACCCCCGAACGATGCATATCTCGGCATCCTCGGGCCGATCATTCATGCTGAGGTTGGCGACGTAATCAGGGTAGTCTTTAAGAACCAAGCGTCACGCCCGTATAGCATCCATCCGCACGGCGTGTTTTACACAAAGAGTTCGGAGGGAATGGCATACAACGACGGCGGCTCTGCGACGGAGAAGATGAGCGGCGCCGTTGCGCCCGGTCAGACGTACACGTATACGTGGCAAGTTCCTGAGCGTGCCGGCCCCGGGCCCAATGACCCCCGTTCGGTGGTATGGCTCTACCACTCACACGTTGACGAACAGAAGGACGTGGACTCGGGCTTGGTCGGTGCGATCGTCGTTACCGCTCGCGGCATGGCAAAACCGGACGGAACGCCCAAAGACGTCGACCGCGAAATCGTCACGCTCTATCGTGTATTTAATGAGAACCAAAGCTGGTATTACAACTACAACGTCGCCACGTACGATCCGGCGCTCAAGAGGTCGAAACGATCGGAGTTTATCGGAATCGACACGAACGGCGCGCCGACGCTGACCGGATTAGGATTTGCCGACGGAAATTTCAAGTTTGCGATCAACGGTTATATTTATGCGAACGGGCCGAAAATCGTCATGAAAAAAGGCGAACGCGTGCGCTGGTACGTGATCGACGTTGGTAACGGCTTCGATTTCCACACGCCGCACTGGCACGGCAACACCGTTCTGTGGAATGGCCAACGTACCGACGTTATCACGCTGATGCCGGCGCAGATGACGACCGTCGACATGATGCCGGACGACCCCGGCCTTTGGCTGTTCCATTGTCATGTTGCCGACCATATGGATGCCGGCATGAGCGCCTACTATCGGGTTCTCCCTTAGCGCCCACCTTTTCAGACTTCCTTTACTACTAGCGCCTAAACTGCGACGAAAGCCCTACCGTCAGCCGTTGAGGTGTTTCTGTGCTTACTTTCCCAAAGGAATTCCAACGCAACGGCGCATTGGCGCTCGTCGCGATCTTCATCATGG